>JAFAWR010000038.1 GCA_019241635.1 Solirubrobacterales bacterium | reverse complement strand
GTCAGCACGTACGAGCCGTTCGGTGTGGCCGTGCGCGAGGCAGCGGCGGCCGGACTGCCGATCGTCTGCTCTCGCGTGGCGGGCGCCGCCGGCGATGTCGCGATCGAGGGTCGTAACGCGATCCTGGTCGATCCACGCGACCCGGAGGAGGTGGCCGGAGCGCTGCAGCGGCTGGTGGCCGATCCGGCGCTCCGCGCGCGGATGGGCGCCGAGAGCCGCGCGATCGATCGCGAGACCGACGGCGTGGAGGTCAACGCGTTCGTGGAGGCGGTGAGCAAGGCCGCCAGCCGCTACTCGCCGAGCAGCGCCGGCAGCACGTCGTCGCGCAGCCGCGCCACCGAGGCCTCCGGCCGGTAGGGCTCGAGCGCGCTTCGCGCCGCCGCGCGATACGCGGCGAGGGCGTCCGGGGACGCACCGAACGCGGCCTCCAGGGCGCGGGCTAGGGACGCCGCGGCGCGGTCGCCGGCCACGAACTCGGGTCCGAGCGACCGCGCCAGCGCCAAGCCCGGGAATGGCCCTCCGCCGGGCGCGCCGACGAGCACGGCGCCGCGGTCGAGCGCCTCGAGCGGCGCGATCCCGAAGTCCTCCCACGCCGCCGCGCTGACGAAGGCCAGCGCGCGAGACAGCAGATCGCGGAACTCTGGCTGGGGGAGCATCCCGACGAGCTCGGCCCCCGCCGGCAGGGGGGCGCCGGAACGAGCCAGGAAGGCGCGGGCCCGCTCGGGCGGGATCCCGGCGATAAGCAGGCGAGCGCCGGGCAGCGCGGCTTGCTCCCACGCCGCGCACAGCAGCGCGAGGCCCTTGGCCTTGGGGTCGGGCGTGTAGCCGACCGCGATCCGGTCGCGCGAGTCGCCCGGCGCAGGCGCGGCCGGAACCGGCGGGGGCACCAGCACCGACCGGGCGGCACCGGCAGGCAGCGCGGCCACCGCTCCCGGGCTGTGGGGCATGAGCACGCGGGCGCGGGCGAGCTGCCCGCGCTCGAGCCGGTGAAGCGGCGCGTTACGGAGTCCCGGCCGGTTCAGCCGGGCCGGCGAATCGAGCCACACGGCATACGGCACGCCCGGGTCACCGGCGAGCAGCGCCGCGGTCGTGGTCGAGAAGACGACGGCCCGCGGCGCATGCCGGCGCACGCCGGCGGCCAGCGCCCGCCGCGCCGCCAAGGCCTCGACCACGTCGTTGACCGGGTAGGCCCGGCGCAACACGTTGGTCCACCCGATCCGCGTGGCCACCGCCTCGACCGACGCCCCCGCCTCCCGGAGCATCGTCACCAGCTGGGCGTCGGCGAGCCGCAACCCCCGAGTGGTGCCGAGCGACACCAGCAGTAGATCGGTCACGCGATTGCGGCCTGATACGCCGCGAGGGTCTCCGCGCCGCAGCGCTCCCAGGTGAAGTTCGCGGCGACCGTCTCGCGCGCCGCCGCTCCCAGACGGGCAAGCTCGCCCCGGTCCGCGGTCAACCGATCGAGCACGCCGGCGAGGCCCACGGGGTCGTCGGGCTCGACCAGCACCATCCCGGGGCCGGCGGCGGCGATGTCCTCCGGTCCGCCCTCGCCCCGGCTACCGATCGCCGGCAGGCCGGCCGCCATCGCCTCGACGAACGCCACCCCGAACGGCTCCTCCACCCCGGGCATCACGAACAGGTCGCACTCTGCGGCCCGTGCGACCGCCTCGGGGTTCGGGAGCTGCCCGAGGAAGCGCACCCGGTCGGCCACGCCGAGCGAGGCGGCGAGGCGCTCAAGTAACCCGCGGCACGGGCCGTCCCCGATGACCAGATACTCCGGGCGGCGCTCGGAGGCCAGCAGCGCCATCGCCCGCAGGACCGTCTCGTGGCGTTTGCGCGCCACCAGGTGCGCCACCGTGACGATCCGGACAGCTCCGTTCGTCGTATGGGCCGTGCGGGGCAAATCCGCACCCAAGTAAACGACACGCACCGGTAGCGGGCGCCCCGCGATCTCCTCGCAACGACGGGCCGCCCATGTGCTGTTGGCCAGCACGAGCTTCGCCTTCGCCATCGCCGCCACGCACGCCCGCCGGCCTACGGAGCTGTTCCGAGGTACGTTGATCATGTCCGGGCCGTGCGCGGAGACCACGAAGGCGGGGCGCGACATCCAGCGTGCGGCCGCATGCCCTGTCGGCGCGAGGCAATGCGCGTGCAACACATCAAACGGCCACTCCGCGTACAACTGGTCGAGGGCGCGGGCGAGCGGAGGTGCGGCCCAGTAGCCCCAGCTGCCGTAGGAGACCGGGCGTGGCGGTGCCACGAATGGCACGGGCCGGATCTCGATCCCGTCGAGCACCAACGGTCTGAGCGCGCTTCGCACTTCGCGCCCCCAGTGGCGCAGCGCACCGAGGTCGGCGGCGCGCGCCACCGACAGCGGCGGGATCGGACGCCTGAGCGCGAGGACCCGCACCTCGGCGCCGGCGTCGCGTGCGGCCACCGCCTGGCGGTGCGCCCAGATGCCCAGCACCGGATCTCCCGGCGAGGGGTACCACTCCGCTACGACGGCGACGCGCACTCGCTACTGGCCGACGGAGAACAGCGCCTCGAGGTCGTGGCGGGAGTAGACCTCGAACGCCACCATCGTGTGCGTGCGGGCCACCCCGGCGAGCTGCGAGATCTGACCCGTGACCACCTTGGCGAGGTCCTCCTGGTGGCGCAGGCGCAGCACCGCCACGAAGTCCCACTCGCCGGTCACCGAGTACGCCTCGGCCACGCCCTCGAGGTCGGCCAGCTCGCCGCCCAGCGTGGCCAGCCCGGCGCGGTCAGCCTGGATGAGGACGATCGCGTGGGTCACGTCGAGTGCGACCGTCCGGGATCGAGGACGACGACGTTCGACCGGGTGGCCGACTCGACATCTGACTTGAACGCCTGCGCGTCGGTCTCGATCGGCGGGAACGTGTTGTAGTGACAGGGGATCACGGTCTTGGCGCCGACCAGCTCGGCGGCGTCGACGGCGTCGACGCGATCCATCGTGTAGTGGCCGCCGATGCACATCAGCGCGATGTCGATCGGGTTGCGCTTGCCAACCAGGGCCAGATCGGAGAACACGCAGGTGTCGCCGAGGTGGTAGACGATCGTGTCCTGGAAGTTGATCAGGAGGCCGGCGGGTACGTTGGCCGTGCCCTTCGGCGTGGTCGAGGTGTGCCAGGCCGGGACCAGCTTGACCCAGCCCCAGTCGAACTTGACCGTCCCGCCCATGTTCGGGTCGCGGACGTTGACCCCCTCCTCGCCGAGCTCGTTGGCGATCTCGACGATCGCCACGACCGGGGCTCCGGTCCGCTTGGCGATCGACACGGTGTCCCCGATGTGGTCCCCGTGACCGTGGGTGAGCAGGATGGCGCTGGCGGCGACATCGTCGGCGGCGATCGCCGCCTTGGGGTTTCCGCTCAGGAACGGGTCGATCAGGACCGTGGTGTCGCCGCCGTCGGCGAGCTCGAAGGCCGCGTGGCCCAGAAAGCGAACTTCCATCTCGTCTCAGTCCTCCTCTGTCGATTGGCGTTCCTGCGTCGGAGCGACCGCGGCCAGCTCACGAGCCAGCTCGAAGCCGACCGCGACGCCCACCAGCATGCCGAGCCGGGTCTCCTCGGCGAGCATCGTCCGCACCGCGCGGACCCGCTCGCCGACATCGTCGTACGCCGTCGCCTCGCGCACGGCCTGGCCGTGTGCGGACTCGAACCAGCCGCCCTCCTCCAGCGCGGTGGCGAGCACACGCGCCAGCGCCGGAGCCTGGCGGGCGACCAGGTCCTGGGCCTCGCGCAGCCGCTGCGGATCGGCAATCGCTGCGATCGCCGCCTCCAGCTCGGCTTCGGTGTAGGCGCCGTCGACCACGAGACGCTCCGGATCATACGTCCGGTCCGCCGGCGACCCGGATTCAGCGTTCGCCGGCCAGGGCGAGTGGCAGCCCGATGAGCACGCCGGCCGCCGCGCCGATCCCGGCGGAGATCCAGCTGGTGTCGGGGACGGCCACCGGCATCAGCGCGACCACCGCTGCGACCACGGCAGTCCCGAGCAGATCGCCCTCGATCTCCTCCCCCGCCCGGAGCGAGAGCAGGTCGGGGATCGCCCAGGCGATGATCAGCGCGAGCGCGCCGCCGTTGCCGCCAAGGGCCAGGGGCAGGGAGCTGTCGGCTGCGGTCACCGCGGCGCCGCCGACCGCTCCGACCGCGAACAGCACGACCATCACGATCGGGCCGTGGCGCCGTTCGATCAGCCAGCCGTAGATGGCAATCGCGCCAAGGGTCACGATCGCGTAACCCGTGTTGATGTAGGTGAACGGCGCGACCAGCAGCCGCCACCAGAGGTGAGTGCCGAAGCGTGCCCACAGCACGATGGCGTGGGTCGAGCCGACCAGCGCGGCGCGCCACAGGAGCGTGCCGGCAAACCCGGCCAGGACGAGCACGATCATCCCGTAGGGGCGCGATTCGCCGCGGATACCGGGGATCTCGCCCCGCCGCAGCCGGGGCAGCGAGGGGGTTGGCGTGCGTCGCTTGCGCTCGGTGGGGCGGCCTTCGCGGTCGAGCTTCGGCGCTCGTTTGCGCAGCCGGCTACCGCAATACGGGCACTCGGTTATGTACGGGCTTACCTCGGACTGGCAGTTCTTGCAAATTACGAACAGGTCCGGGCCGCCAGTGCTCATAGCTCGGATCGATTGTATGACGGCGGCAAGGTCGGGCACCAGCGCCGCCCGCCCGCCCGGCCGTCGTGCGGCGGTTACACCGCGGTGGCGGCCACGATCTCGGCCACGACCTCGCGCAAATCGTGGTTGGCCTCGTACACGACGACTTGACGGGCCGCCCCGTTGCCGCGGTCGAGCAGGTCGTTCACGGCGTCCAGCTCGCCGTCCGAGCCGAGGTCCTGGCAATGCTCCCGCATCCGGTCGATCAGGCGCCGGGCCAGCTCGCGCGCCGACACCCGCTCGCGGGTGGGCAGGTCAACCAGCTCGCCCTCGAGTCCGTGGCGGGCGGCCAGCCACTTGTTCTCGTCGAGCATCTCGAACGGATAGCGCGAGAGCTCCTGGCCCGAGTCGAAGTGCTCGGAGAGCTCCTTGACCAGGCCCTGGACGAGCGCCGCCAGCCCGAGCGTGTGCTCGACGCGAGTCTGAGAGTCCATCACCCGCACCTCGACCGTGCCGAAGTTCGGGTGGGGGCGGACGTCGTACCAGAGGTAGGTGTAATCCTCGATCACCCGGGCGTCGACCATGAACTCGATTCGCTGCGCGTAGTCGGCCCAGTCCTTGTAGGTGGGCGGGATCCCCACGCGCGGGAAGGCCCGGAAGATCGGCGTGCGGGCCGAGGCCAGGCCGGTGGCGTCGGCGCGCCAGAACGGCGAGTTGGCCGACAGGCCGAGCAGGATCGGCGCGTGCACGCGCATGCCGTTGGCCACGTGGATCGCCTTGTCGGGATCGTCGACGCCGACGTGCACGTGCATGCCGAAGATCAGCTCCTGGCGGGCCACGAAGCGAAGGGCCGAGACCAGGTCGCGGTAGCGGGAGCGGGCGACGATCCGCTGGTCCTCCCACATCGCGAACGGATGCGTGCCGGCCGAGCCGATCGTCAGGTCCTTCCGCGCCGCCGTCTCGCGGACCTGGGCGCGCAGGGCCCGGAGCTGGTCCCCGGCCTCGGCCGTGTTCGCGCATGGATCGGTGGAGACCTCGAGCACGGACTCCATCAGCTCGGGCTTGATGTCCCCGGCCGGCGCGGGCTCGAGCAGGGTCTCGATCGCGTTGACCAGCTCGTAGGTCTCGGCGTCGAGGATCATCAGCTCCTCCTCGATCCCGATCGTGTACGCCGGGCCGGTGAATTTGTGATCCATCGAGCCGGCAGGGTAGTCGTAGACTGGGACGTAGACGATCACAAGGAACTGAAAGGGAGGGTCAGATGGCTCTCGGATACGACGGCAAGCTGTACATCCTCGCGTTCGACCATCGGGGGTCGTTCCAGAAGAAGATGTTCGGGATCGAGGGCGATCCGACGCCCGAGGAGACCGAGCGGATCTCCGACGCCAAGCGGCTGATCTTCGAGGGGATGCTCGAGGCGGTGAACCGGGGCGCCGAGGCCGGCGCGACCGGCGTCCTGGTCGACGAGCAGTTCGGCTCGGACATCCCCGAGCGGGCGCGCGAGCACGGCCTGAAGCTGTCCATGCCGGTCGAGAAGTCCGGCCAGAACGAGTTCGACTTCCAGTACGGCGAGAAGTTCGGGGAGCACATCGAGAAGTTCGATCCGGACTTCGCCAAGGTGCTCGTCCGCTACAACTCCGACGATCCGGACACCGAGATGAATGAGCGTCAGCTCAGGCGTCTGAAGGAGTTGGCCGATTGGCTGCACGCGCACGATCGGAAGTTCCTCTTCGAGCTGCTGGTCCCGGCCACCGACGAGCAGCTGGCCAGCGTCGACGGCGACAGCGACCGCTATGACGCGGAGCTGCGCCCCGAGCTCATGCGCCGCGCGATCGAGGACGCCCAGAACGCCGGCATCGAGGTCGACGTGTGGAAGATCGAGGGCGTCGACGAACAGTCCGACGCGGCGATGCTGGCCGAGCAGGCGCGGAGCGGCAATGGCCGCGAGGGCGTCACGTGTGTGCTCCTCGGTCGCGGTGCATCAACCGAGAAAGTGGAGCAATGGCTCCGCGAGGCCGCGCCGGTCGAAGGCTTCATCGGCTTCGCGATCGGCCGCTCGATCTGGTGGGACGCCCTGAAGGGCTACCTGGCCGACGAGCTCGAGCGCTCGGCGGCCGCCTCGCAGATCGCCGAGAACTACCTGCATTTCGTGCGCGTGTACGACCAGCAGGCCGTTCACTGAGGTTTCAGGAACATAACGTCGCGAGTCTGCGCTTGGTAGGCTCGCGACCCACGATGGCGATGAAGATGCGCCAGAGCCTCGCCGAGCTCGAGCAGGAGTTCCGGCACGAGATGCAGCTCGAGTCGAGCCGCAGTCAGCTGCTGTGGAAGCACGCCAACTCGCGCACGCGCAAGCGCAGGCGGGAGCGCAACCGCAAGCGCAGCTCGATGCGGTTCTGGCTGCTCGTGATGACGCTGATCGCCACCGCCGTGGCAGTGACGATCGCGATGTTCGAAACCCTCTACTACCTGCTCGGCTGACGGAGTCCGCGGGGTTTCCCTCCCCCGCTGCCACCGCGTCGCCGAGCGGGCGGCCGAGCGAGCGAGCGCTAGGCGCTATCTCCCAAACCGCGGAGCGCGGCGTCGACTTCCTCGCGCGCGCCTTTACCGGAGCCCATGCGCTCCTGCTGGATCTCCAGATAAACCTCCTTGCGGAAAACCGGGATGTCACGCGGTGCCTGAATACCGATTCGCACCTTCTCGCCCATGATCGCCAATACGGAGACCTCGATGTCGTCGCCGATCATGATGCTCTGGTTGGACTTGCGGGTGAGTACCAACATTGGGGATTTGCCTCCCTGCTTGCTCGCCTGGTGTTCAAACGAGGCGTCCCGGATTGGCTTTTGTCCACGAGCCTCCGGTCCGCCGAGGCCAGCATAGCGGTTGGGCTTGGCTGCACACAAGCGCCCGGCGTGGCGAATTGGGCATCTGTCCAGCCGCGAACGATTGCGGTCGACACCACAGCGCTCGCAGGGTCGCAAGGTGCCCCGAGCGCGCCTCCTTCGCCGGCAATCAACTAGTCTCCGCGCCGAAATGGCCCGCCGATCGCTACGACCCGACCTCAACCGGATCCGAGCCTGGGTCCGCCAGGGCCGCACTGACGCGTGGATCGCCCACCAGCTCGAGGTCACCGTCCAGCAGATCCAGGCGTTCAAGCGCGAGCAGGGACTCTCGGCCGACGGGGATCCCGAGGCCGGCATCGGCATCGACTTCGACGACGAGATCGACCTGCGCGCCGAGGACGACGCGCTGATCGCCGCCGAGCTCGAGGCGGCCGAGGCCCAGCGCGCCGAGCAGGAGGAAGATGAGGACGGGGATTCGGACGAGGACGAGGACGGGGATGCGGACGAGGACGAGGAGGGCAGCGGGCGGCGCTCCTCCTCGACCCGGCGCCGGCGCGGGCGTCGCGGCGGACGGCGCACCGGCGCGCGGCGCAAGTCCAGCGCGCTCGAGGCCACCTTCGACCACGGCGAGGAGGGCTACGGCCTGTGGCTCGACGCCTCGGTCCAGGACGACCCGGTCTACGCCGAGTACTGGGCGGGCCACCGGCCGGTCGAGGTCACGATCGAGGAGGACCAGATCGTGATCCGGCGCGCCGGCGAAGACGAGCCCGACGACGGCAACGGCGACTGACCACCGGACGCCGGGCTTTCCGGTCAGTCCTCGCGGAGGATCCTGGCGCCGCCGGCGTAGTCGCTGGCCTCGCGCACGTAGCGCGCGAACGCCGCGCCGGCCACGGTGGTCAGATCCCACGCCTCGGGATCACCGGGTGCCGTCCGCACGGCGATGTCGAAGCACCAGTCGATCCCATGCTCGCCGTAGTAGCGCGCGAGCTCCTCGGTGGTGAACGATCCCCCGAGCCGGCGGCGCAGCTCGTCCACCAGCGCGTCGGTCACCCGCTCGAGCGCGAACCTGAGCGGAGGGTCGGTCGCGGCGAGACGGCGCTGACCCTCGCGCCAGAGGCCGATCGCGTCGTCGAACCGGAGGGTCACCACGCCGCGGTTACCCGTCGCGCGGCGCTGAACGCTTCCGGCTCTAACGCGTGGGAAGCCCCGTGACCTCGTACGGATGCTCGCCGACCCGCACCATCCCCAGGGCTCGGGCGTCGCGCGCGATCGTGACCGGGTTGTTCAGCGAGCGCTGCTCGGCGCGCAGGGCGGCGTTCGACCGGGTCAGCTGCTCCACGATCGCGTGCTGGCGAGCCGCCTGGCCGCGCACGGACAGATAGGCCATCGCCTGCTGCACGTACAGCCCCGCCACCACGCACAGCACGACGAGCAACCCGACCCGCCCGACCCGATCCCAGCGAACCCGGCCCCGCAGTCCCTGCGCCGGCACCCGCCGGGTCTTCGGGGGCGAGGTACGCGTCTGGCGGCGCGGCGGCGCCATGGCGGTCCGGGCTGAAGGCATCCGCTGCGCCCTTCGTTCGACGCGCGCGGAACCCTTCCTCCTGAATCAGACCGTGCAAGCGGACGTTAGGAGCGGAAGGCGCTGCGGCCCGGGTAGCGCGCGTCAGGCCCGAGCGCCTCCTCGATCCGCAGCAGCTGGTTGTACTTGGCCACGCGATCTGAGCGCGACGGCGCGCCGGTCTTGATCTGACCGCACCCGGTGGCCACGGCCAGGTCCGCGATCGTCACATCCTCGGTCTCGCCGGAGCGGTGCGACATCACGGCGGTGTAGCCGTTCTCGCGGGCCCGGCGGATCGCCGCGAGGGTCTCGGTCAAGGTTCCGATCTGGTTGACCTTGATCAGGATCGAGTTGGCCACGCCGGCCTCGATCCCCCGCTGGAGTCGCTCGGTGTTGGTCACGAACAGGTCGTCGCCCACGAGCTGGAGCCGGTTGCCCAGGCGCTCGGTGAGCACGCGCCAGCCATCCCAGTCCTCCTCGTCCATCCCGTCCTCGAGCGAAAGGATGGGATAGCGCTCGGCGAGATCGGCCCAGTAGTCGGCGAGCTCGGCCGCCGAGAGGCTCCGCCCCTCGTGCTCGAGCACGTAGGCCCCGTCGTTGAACAGCTCGGAAACGGCCGGGTCGAGCGCGATCGCCACCTGGTCGCCGGGTATGAAGCCGGCCGCACGGATCGCCTCGACGAGCACGCTCAGCGCTTCCTCGTTGGACTGCAGGTTCGGCGCGAAGCCGCCCTCATCTCCGACCGCGGTCGACAGCCCGCGATCGTGCAGGGTCTTCTTCAACGCGTGAAACGTCTCGACCCCCATCCGCAGGGCATCGTGAAAGCTGGGCGCGCCCACCGGAACCACCATGAACTCCTGGAAGTCGACCGCGTTGTCGGCGTGGGCGCCGCCGTTCAGCACGTTCATCATCGGGACCGGGAGCACGTGGGCGCTCTCGCCGCCCAGGTAGCGCCACAGCGGCAGGCGCTCCTCGGCCGCGGCGGCATGCGCGGCGGCCAGCGACACGGCGAGGATCGCGTTCGCGCCGAGTCGTGACTTGTCGGGCGTCCCGTCCAGGGTGATCAGCATGCGATCCAGCGCCGCCTGCGAAGAGGCGTCCTGGCCGCGCACCGCGGTGGCGATCTCGCCGTTGACGTTCTCGACTGCTCGCGAGACGCCCTTGCCCATCCAGTCCGAGCCGCCGTCGCGCAGCTCGGTCGCCTCGAACTCGCCCGTCGAGGCACCCGAGGGCACCGCGGCGCGGCCCCACGCCCCCGAGCGGACGCTGAGCTCAACCTCGACGGTCGGATTGCCTCGACTGTCGAGGATCTGGCGGGCGTGTACGTGCTCGATCTGGCTCATGGCCGGTGGGGCCCTCCTTCGTTCAGACGCGCGCGGGCGTAGTAGGCGAGCTGCTCATCGGGAGCGAGATCGTTCCAGCTATGGCCGTCGGATGCGGCCAGCTCCTCGCCGGCGCTGACCCGTGAGCGGAACCGGTCGGCCGCCGCACGCAGCGCGAGCTCGGGATCGACGGCCAGCTTGCGGGCCACGTTCACCGCGGCAAACATCACGTCGCCGAGCTCATGGAACTGCTGGTCGCGATCCTCAGCCGCCTCGAGCTCGGCCAGCTCATCGCGCAGCGACTGCAGTGGACCCTCGACGCCCGGGAAGTCGAAACCACTCGCGGCGGCGCGCCGCTGAACCTTGCGGGCGTACAGGGGACCGGGCAGGTTCTCGGGCACGTCGCCGAACACGCCCGGCTCGCGACCCGACTCACCCCGCTTGATCTGATCCCAGTTGCGGCGCACCTCGACCGAGGTGTCGGCCTGCACATCGCCGAACACGTGCGGATGGCGGCGAATCAGCTTCGTCGTGACGTCGCGGGCCACGGTGGCCAGATCGCCGGCGCCGCGCTCCTCGAGCAGCAGCGAGAGGAAGTGGACCTGGAAGAGCACGTCGCCGAGCTCATCGACCATCTTCGCGTCGTCGCCGCGCTGAGCGGCGTCGGCCAGCTCGTAGGACTCTTCGACCGTGTGGGGGACGATCGAGCGCTCGTCCTGCTCGCGGTCCCACGGACATTCGACCCGCAGTCGGCGCGTGATCGCGTCGAGGCGGGCGATCGCCTCAGCCGTCGCCGAGGAGTCCGGTTGACTCACCCGGTGGACGAGCCCGTGGTGGCGGTCTTGGGCGCCTTGTATCCCTTGCAGTCAGCCATCGCGTACTGACTGCGACACGTGGTCTGGCTGAGCCAGTCCTTCTTCGCGGTGTTGTCGACGGCGGTCTGGGCGCTCTGCGACGACGAGCTGGTCAGCTGCTGACGGATCAGCGAGCTGGCCTGGGCCAGCGATTGATGCGTGGCCGGGGTGATGTGGATCACCTCGAACACGTAATAGCCGAACTGCCCCTTGACCGGGCCGAGCACCTTGTTGGCGGGCGCCGAGAACGCCACCGTGGCCAGGGCCGGGTCCGCCTGCTGCTTGGTCACGCCGTTGAGCAGGCCGCCACTGTTCTTGGTGGTCGGATCGGTCGAGTACTTCTTGGCCACGGTCGCCCAGCTCTGGCCCGAATCGAGGGCCTTCTTGGCGGCGAGCGCGTCGGCCTGGTTCTTGGCCAGTACCACTCGCATGTTGCGCGACTCCTGCGTGCCGAACTGCGACTGGTGGCTGTTGTAGTAGTTCTGGATGGCGGCCTGGGTGATCGGCTTGGTGTGCTTGGCCACGAGCTTCTGCACGATCGTGTTGATCTTGAAGCGGTACACGATGTCGTCCTGCGTCTGGCCGGATGAGCTCAGGAAGCTCGCGTAGCCGGAACCGTTCGGGAACTGCTGGTTCTTGGCCGCGAGGAACGCCTTCTGCACCTCGGCATCGGTCACCTTGACGCCCAGCTTGTTCGCGTCGGCCTGGTACCAGTAGGCCTTGATCAGGAAGTCCATGACCTGGCTGGACAGCGACGTGAACAGCTGCTGGCAGTCCGTGCGCAGCGTCTTGGTCGCGGTCTTGGCCAAGCTCGGGATGCCCTGGCGCGCCTCGGCGATGCAGTTGCTGAAGTTCGGCGGGTCATTGGGCACGATCACCGGCTGGCCGGGGTTCTGCGACGCCTGCTCCTTGGCCGCGACGTACATCCAGTGGTTGAACGCCTGCAGGGTGATCGGATTGCCGGCGACGCTGGCCACCGAGTTGCCGGGCACGCCCGAGCCGCAACCGGCCACGGCCGCCGCGAGCACAAAAAAGGCGCCGAGCGCCAGGATGGACCTACGAACCTTCATCGGCGGTCGATGGTAGCGAGGGTGCTGCGATATCGCGGTGAAGAAAGCCCTAAGAACAAATGTGCGGGGCCGTTTCCGAGCCGGTCAGGCAGCTTCGCGCGTGACCGCGAGCAGCACATCGGCCGCCCTGACCACCGCCGGGAAGTGCTGGGTCGGATCCTCGGGCACGCGCACCGACAGCTGTGACTTGCCAGATTCGTACAGCGCCTCGGGGATCTCCTGGCGAATCCGCTTGGCGCGCACGCTGTCGAGCTCGATCGGCGTGACGGCCAGGCGCCCGTTGCGGAAGGTCACCGCACGGGCGCCGGCCTGACCCAGCTTGATGCGCGCCTGCTGCAGCGCGATCAGGTTGCGCAGCGGATCGGGCAGCTCGCCGAAGCGGTCCTCAAGCTCGTCGCGGAGCGCCATGAGATCGGCCACCTCGCGCGAGCCGGCGATGCGGCGGTGCACGTCGACCTTGGCCTGCTCGTAGGGGATGTAGTCGGCCGGGACGTAGGCGTCGACGTTGACGTCAAGACGCACCGGCTCCCAGTCATCCTCCACGCCGGCGCCGTCGGACACCGCGGCCACGGCCTCGTCGAGCATCTGCATGTAGAGCTCGAAGCCGAGCGCCGCCACGTGGCCGGACTGCTCGTCGCCGAGCAGGTTGCCGGCGCCGCGGATCTCCAAATCGCGCATGGCGATCTTGAAGCCGGCGCCAAGCTCGGTGTAGTCGCTCAGTGCGCTGAGTCGTTGCGCCGCGTCCGGCGTGAGTGCGGCCGCGCTCGGATACAGCAGGTACGCGTAGGCGCGCTCCTTCGACCGTCCGACGCGTCCGCGGATCTGGTAGAGCTGGGCCAGCCCGAACGTGTCGGCGCGCTCGACGATCAGCGTGTTGGCCTGCGGGATGTCAATGCCCGACTCGATGATGCTGGTGCACACCAGCACGTCCGCGTCGCCGCGCAGGAAGGCGAGCATGCGCTGTTCCAGCTCTCTTTCCTCCATCTGCCCGTGGGCGACCTCGAACTTCATGTTCGGGCACAGCGCGCGCAGCCGCTCGGCCGTCTCGTCGATCGACTCGATCCGGTTGTGCAGGAAGAACGCCTGGCCCTTGCGTTCGTGCTCACGGACCAGAGCGGTTTTCACAAGTTCCTCGTCGTACTCGCCGACGTAGGTCTTGATCGGGCGCCGCCCCTCGGGCGGGGTCTCGATCACGCTGATGTCGCGGATGCCGGCCATCGACATCTGCAGTGTGCGCGGGATCGGCGTCGCGCTCATCGCGATCACGTCGACCTTGAGCTTCAGCTGGCGCAGCAGCTCCTTCTGCTTGACCCCGAAGCGCTGCTCCTCGTCGACGATCAGCATCCCGAGGTCCTTGGCCCGGACGTCCCGGCTGAGCAGCCGGTGGGTGCCGATCAGGATGTCGACCTTGCCCTCGCCGAAGCGCTTGACGGCGTCTCGCTGTTCCGCCGCGGGGCGGAAGCGCGACACGTGCTCGATCGTGATCGGGTAGTCCTTCAGGCGCTCGGAGAACGTGCCGTAGTGCTGCTGGGCGAGGATCGTGGTCGGGACAAGCAGCATCACCTGCTTGCCGTCCTGCACCGCCTTGAACGCGGCGCGCAGCGCCACCTCGGTCTTCCCGTAGCCGACGTCGCCGCAGATCAGCCGGTCCATCGGACGCGGTGCCTCCATGTCGGCCTTGACCATCTCGATCGCGTCGCGCTGGTCCGGCGTCTCGGTGAACGGGAAGGCGTCCTCGAAGTCGCGCTGCCAGTCGGAGTCCGGCGGGAACGAGTGACCCTCGCGCCGTTTGCGCTCGGCGTACAGGTTGAGCAGCTCGCCGGCCAGCTCCTGGGCGGCCCTCCGCGCGCGCGCCTTGATGGTGTCCCAGCGGGTCCCGCCGAGCTTGGAGAGCGGCGGGTGAGTGCCGCCCGCGCCGACGTAGCGGCTGATCTTGGCCAGCTGGTCGACCGGGACGAACACGCGATCCGAGCCGGCGTACTCGAGGTAGAGGTAGTCGCGGGTGACGTTCGCCACCGTCTTGGTGTCAAAGCCGGCGAAGCGCGCGATCCCGTGGTCCTCGTGCACCACGATGTCGCCCGTGCGCAAATCCGCGAAGCTGCGCAGCACGCCGCGGCGACGGGTTCGCTGCGGCTCCTCGGTGGCGCGCCGCCGGCGGAACAGCCGGTGCTCGGGGATCACCGCCAGGTGCAGCTGCGGCGCGATGAAACCGTTCTGCAGACGCGCGTGGGCAAAGGTGAGCATCCGCCGGTCGGCCGCGCCGTTCTCGCTCGGGTCGAGCCAGCGGACCTTGAGCCGCCCCAGGTTGTAGGCCGCCCGCTCGCCCTCACCGCGGCGCGCGAAGGCCACGACGGTGTGGTAGCCGGAGCGAGCCAGCTTCTCCAGCTCGGGCTCGGCCTCGGTCAGGCTGCGCGCCTGGATGTCCGCCGCCTGGGCGCGGAACGAGAACGGCTGATCCTGATCGATGCTCGAAAGCCGGATGCGGGCGCGCGTGTTCAGGGTCTGATCGATCGTGTGGGTGTCCACGTACAGGTGCCGGGCGTCGCGGTCCTTGAATGCCGCGCTCACGTCCTGCCAGTGGTCGGCCAGCGCCGGCGCCACGTCCTCCTCGCCGGCGATCACGATCGCCGCCTCGGCGGGCGCCAGGTCCAGGAACGGGTGGAAGTCCTCGACCGGCAGCAGCTCGGCGATGTCCGGGCGATCGGCCTCGTTCTCGAGCGCGGCGATCTCCGCCAGCTCGCGGTGCTCCTCGGCCAGCTCGGCGGCCGGCGCGATCTCGACGGATTCGGCGTCACCGAGCGAACGCTGGGTGAAGGTCGAGAACCACCTCAGTGATTCGATCTCATCGCCGAACAGGTCGACGCGCACGGCCCGGTCCTCGGTGGCCGGGAACACGTCGAGCAGGCCGCCGCGGATCGCGAACTGTCCGCGGTCCTCCACCTGATCGACGCGCTCGTAGCCGGCGGCGACGAGATCGCGCGCGGTTTCGTCGAGATCGAGCAGCTCGCCGGTCCGCAGGCAGAAGGCGTGCGGCCGGAGCGTCGGGTCGGGCACCTTCTCCGACAGGGCCACGGCGCTGACCACGACGATCGGCGCCTGACCGTCGGCCGGTGCTTCGAGCAGGGCGTCGAGCGCGGCGATCCGCAGCCCGACCAGATGGGGCGGCGGCGCCAGGTGCGACTCGTAGGTGACGCCGCGGCTCGGGTAGTAGCGGACGGGCCGCGGCTCGAGCCAGCTCCGCAGGCCCGAGGCGAGATCGCGGGCCGCCCGGTCGTCGCCGGCCACCACGACCGCCGGCGTGCCCGGATCGCCGTCGAGCAGCGAGGCGAGCAGATAGGGACGCAGCGACTGCGAGACGAACGCGCGGCCGCCTTCCCGTGCCAGCCGGGCGACCTGGGGATCCTCGTCGGCGTGGGTGAGGAGCGTGCGGAGCATCTACTCCGAGTCTAGGTCGCGGATCGCCCCCTCACACCTGACCCGCCGACCCGGTGTCCAGCACCGTGCGCTCGACCGCGTCCGCGGCCTCCTCGATCAACGCCCGGACCTCCTCCTTGGGCTCGCGGAAGCGGCCCAGCACGTACGCGGCGACGCGATCCGGGTCGGTCGTCGGCGGGCGGCCCACACCGATCCGCACGCGCGCGAAATCAGGTGACCCGAGACCGGCTCGGAGCGACTTCAACCCGTTGTGACCGGCCAGGCCACCCCCGACCCGCGGGCGGATCTCCCCGAACGGCAGGTCGATCTCGTCGTGGATCACCAGCACCCGGTCGAGCTCGACCTTGAACGCGCCGCGCGCGGGCCCGACCGAGTTGCCGGCATCGTTCATGTAGGTCTGCGGGAGGAGGATGGCCACCCGCGGCCCGCCGGGCCCGATGCGCCCCTCGGTCAAGAGGCCGCGGTACTTCGCCTTGAGCCTCGGCAACTGCCAGCGGCGGACCAGCTCGTTCGCCACCTCGAAGCCGACGTTGTGACGGGTGCCGTCGTATTCGGACCCGGGATTACCGAGGCCGACGATCAGCCAATCGACGATGGGCTCGCCCGGCACGGGCGGGGGCTACTCGCCCTCGGCTCCGCCTTCGCCGCTCTCGCCGCCGCCGTCCTCGCCCTCGCCGGCGCCTTCCTCGGCCGCCTCGCCGGCCTCACCCTCGGCCACGAGCTCAGTCTCCTCCTCGATCTCCTCTTCGGCCTCGAGCTGGAGCTTGGGCGGCGTGACCGTGGCCACGACGGTTTCGGGATCGTCGGTCAGCGTGACGCCACGCGGGGGGCTGACCGCGTCGAGCGTGATCGTGTCGCCGATCTGAACGGCGGACACGTCGAGCTGGATGAGGTCGGGGATGTCGCCCGGGAGCGCCTCGATGTTCAGCTCGCGCGTGACCTGCTCGAGCACGCCGCCCTCCTTGACCCCGGGGGCGTCGTCGCCGCCGACCAGATCGAGCACGACCGTGGCGCTGATCGCCTGGTCGAGCCGGACACGCAGCATGTCGATGTGCATCGTCTCGCCGTTCACCGGGTGGCGGACGAGCTCCTTGACCACGACCGGCGTGCCGCCGGCACCGTCGATGCTGAGCTCGATCACCGCACCGGCGTGGGCCAGGGTCTGGCGCAGCAGGCGACTGTTGACCTGGAAGGCGACCGGGTCCTCGCCGCCGCCGTACAGGATGCCCGGAACGCTCCCGTCCCGGCGCAGGCGGCGCGCCGCCCGCGATCCCGCGGCCTCGCGACTTTCGACCGCCAGCGCAGTGCTTTGTGTCGTCGCCATAACCGGCGAGTGATGGTAGCGGGCCGCCCTCGGAAGCGGTCCGAGCCACACGCGAACCCCTTCACCAGGGCGTACGCGCGCGCTAAGCTAGACCCAATGTCGGGCGACGCTCAGCTCATGCTGATGATCGCCGGGATGCACCTCCTGGGGCTCGTGTGCGCGGCGGTGCTGATCATCCCCGCCCTGCGCGACAGCCCGGATCTACCCCCGCGCGGGTCCGATTGCGGTCCCGACGACGGCTGGGGGCGCGGACCGGACGCGCCGCCGAAGCCGCCCGCTCCGCCCCGCGGCGGCATCCCGCTGCTCGATGCCGACCAGGCCCGCATCCGTCTGCGCGATCACCGCAAGCTGACCGAGTTCCTCCCGCGGCGCGAGCGCCGGCCGGCCCGCGAGCCCGACCGCACCCCGGTGCGGACCGGCGGCTGAGCCTCAGAAGCGCGCCGGGCAGGCCGTGTCGCTGGTGATCCGGCGGCTGACCTCGAGCAGTTCGACCCGCAGCCCGCTGATCGCGTTCCCGGTCCGCCGGACCCGAACGCACTGAACGATCGGCAGCGACCCGCCGACGTTCCAGGCCACCCTCGCCGTGCCGAGCGTGCCGGTGATCGAGAAATTGGTCGACGGCTGGAGCTGGATGATCGAGACCGCGCCGGAGTGTTTGAGCGCGTTAACGTTGTAGCTGGCGCGCGTCTGGCAGGCCTGACTGGCGCTGCAGCCGGCGATGTCGTCGCTGACCGCGGCCACGTCCCCCCGCGCCTCGTCCTTGACCAGCGCGGTGATCGCGGATTGCTCAGCCGAGTTGGCGCTGAACACCCTGGCCAGCAGCGCGCTGAGGATCAGGAACACGATGATCGCTCCGGCGATCGCGAGGATGTAGGTGCGCCGCACCCGCCGAAGGTAAGCGCAGGAGGCGTCTACTCGCTCAGCTCGAGGAAGCGCTCGACCGAGGCGTCCTGATGATCCAGCCGCTCGGCCAGGGCGCGGGCGTGCTCGGCCGCGGCCTCCAGGAAGTCCTCCACGCACCGCTCCGGATCGTCGGCCAGCGGATAGATGCGGATGACGTCCTGCTGGGCGCAGGCGATTCCCATCGGGGGCCGGCCCTCGGCCAGTGTCCGCGCGCTGCACACCGGCGTGACCAGCATGTGCGACTCGGGCGCGATCAGCGCGGTGGGCAGCAGCCGGTGCGCCGGCAGGCGAACCGACAGCTCGATCGAGTGGTCGACGGTCACATCGCCGCCGAGCAACTCACCGAGCGGCTCGCGCCACACGTCGAGCACGACGTCCGCGCCGACCAGCGCGTCGCGCAGGGCGGTCGCCTGCTCGATGTACAGCCGCTCGGCGTCGGCGCGATCGTCGGCGTCGGCCAGGTCCAGGTCGCAGGGGACCCTCAGCAGCTCGCCGGCCGCGACCGTGGCACCGGCTCCCCGGCTCCCGCGCGCGACGTAGGTCTGCAGGGTGCCGAGGTCGCGCCGGCCGTGGAAGATGACCGTGACCGATTCGCTGAGCGGGAGACCGCCCACCTTGAGCGAGACGGCAACCGACGACGAGTCATCCAAGAGCGCCTGTCGCAGCAGGTCGTCGGCTGAGCTCCTGCCTGGCCGTGGATCCTCTTCGAGCATTTTCCCTCCTGCTCCCGATACGTCAGCTACGCAGGCTTAACTTTTACCCCATCGGGCAGCGAAATCGCACCGGTACCCGCTGACCGCGCCGATCGCCGGCGGCGCCCCGCGGGGTGGCTTCGTCCAGGCATTCCCGGGTAGCCTCCACGTGCCATGAAGATCCTCTACAAGCCCTTCGGGATCATCGCCAGCCTGATCGGCGCGCGAATCGCCGCGGCGATCTTCAAGACGCTCTGGGCCCGGATCGATGCCGAGGACCCGCCCAAGCCCACGACGGAGGACGCGAGCTTCCCCAAGGTGGTCGGCGCCGCCGTGCTCGAGGCCGCGACGAGCGCCGGCGTCGGGGCTGCGGTGGACCGAGCCGGCGCCCGCGCGTTCCATCACCTGACCGGCATCTGGCCAGGCGACAAGCAGGCCGAGGACTGACCTCGACCGCGGGACTCTCTCGCGCCTAGACGAGCCTACGGTCCCTGAGGTGGGCCGTCCGTGATCACGGCCCACGGCGCGAGCCCGTCGCGCAGCCAGTCCGGCAGCGGTGTCTTGACCGCCGTGCGCCGGTCCACGAGGACGTGCCGAAGCTCGGCCTCGGCGACCAGCTCGCCGGCCAGGCGGGCCGTGTGATTAGTGCGGAAGCTCGTCCGGCCGAGGTGGATGACCACGACGCCGAGCTCGAGCTCGTCGTCGAAGCGGGCGGGCCGGTGGAAGCGCACCCGTGCCTCGGCCAGCACCATGTCGACGCCGCGATCGAGCATCGCCTGGTAGCTCCCGTACGCCGCGCGCCACAGCTCGGTCATGCTCGTGTCGAAGTAGTTCAGGTAGTGCGCGTTGAAGGCGACCCCCTGGAGGTCGCACTCGGCGTAGCGCACCCGCAGGCGGTGCACCAGTGGCGCGGGCACCGCCGGCTCAGCCCCCGCCCCGGAGCAGGAACCCGCGGTCGGCGAGTTCCTCCACCGCGTCCTCGAAGGCTCCGAAGTCCCGGCGCAGGAGGGCGTCGATCGGCCGACCCGACGGCCCGGCCGCCCGCACCCAGCGCCTCAGCACGGCCGGCCCGGCCCGCTCGGAGGCCTCGTCGAGCAGGTCGAGCAGGATCGGCAGCTCACTGCGATGCTCGAGCTGGCCGGAGAGCAGAGTCAGCGGGTCGACGTCGAGCGTACGACAGAGCTCGTCCTCACTCAAGCCGAGCAGATCCATCAGGCGAGCGGCGCGGCCGGTCTGGGCGCGGCGGCCGAGCTGCGGATCGTCGCGCTCTCCCATCCGGTCCGTCGCGTTCCTCCGGCCCGCCCGCGGGATTAGAACAGCTGGTTCTCGCCGCCGAACACGTCGCTCACCGAGCCGTCGGTGAAGATCTGGCGGATCGAGCTGGTGAGGAGGTCCGCGCACGAGAGCACGCGGACGTTGTCCGGCGCGCCGGCGGGGAGCGGGATGGTGTCGGTGACGACGATCTCCTCGAGCCGGGCCGCCGCGAGCTGGTGCCACGGCTCGCCGGAGAACACGCCGTGGGTGGCCGCCGCGTACACCTGGCGGGCGCCGGCCTCGTACACGGCGTCGGCGGCGGACTTGAGCGTGCCCGCCGTATCGATGATGTCGTCGACCAGCACCGCGGTCTTGCCGGCCACATCGCCGATCACGTAGCCGATCTCCGCCACCTGGTGGTTGGGCCGCTCCTTGTTGAGGATGGCCAGGTCGGCGCCGATCTTCGAGGCGAACTGCTTGTTCAGCTTCACCCTTCCGGCGTCGGGCGCCACCACGACGATGTCGTCAAGCCCGAGATCCTGGAAGTACTGGGTGAGCATGAACAGCGCGGTCATGTGGTCGCACGGTTTCTGGAAGAAGCCCTGGATCTGACCCTGGTGCAGGTCCATGGTGAGGATCCGGTCCATCCCGGCCGACTCGAGCATGCGGGCCACCATCCGGGCGCTGATCGGCTCGCGTGGCGCGGACTTCTTGTCCTGGCGCGAGTACCCGTACCAGGGCGTGACCGCGATCACCCGGTGGGCCGAGCCGCCGACCGCCGCGTCGATCATCACCATCAGTTCCATCAGCGCGTCGTTGGCGCTCAGGCCGGTGTCCGGATTGCCGCACGTCGGCTGCACGATGAACACGTCCGCGCCCCGGACCGACTGGTCGTAGCGGCAGTACACCTCGCCGTTGGTGAACGTCTTGAGTGTCACGCTGCCCAGTTCGACCCCGAGCTTCGAGGCAATTTTCGCCGCCAGGTTCGGGTTCGCCCGGCCGGAGAACAGCATCAGGCGCTTGCGCGCTTCGAGCTCCAGTTCGCTCGGGGCGAGATGGGTCTCGAGCAGGCTCATTGTGCGGTCGAGTGTAGGGCCGGCAGGGGACGTATGGCGGTGGCGGGAAGCTCGGGCGGGGCCGGTTTTCTCGTGCTGATCTGCCTACCCGGGCAACCGCGACATTCTTACCGCTGGCCGGGGGTTTCGGCTGGATTCTTACCGTCGTGCTGGTCCCCGCGCGCGGCCGAATCTCGCTCGTTGCGACGTTCGCGATAGCCCTCGAGGTTGCTCTGGCGCGCTCGGGCGATGCCCAGCGCCCCGGCGGGGATGTCCTCGGTGATCACCGACCCGGCGCCCGTGTACGCGTCCTCGCCGACGGTCACCGGCGCGACCAGCATGGTGTCCACGCCGACGAACGCCCCGGCGCCGATCCGGGTGCGGTGCTTGTTCTTGCCGTCGTAGTTGGCGGTGATCGTCCCCGCGCCGATGTTGGTCCGCTCGCCGATGTCGGTGTCGCCGATGTAGGAGAGGTGAGGGACCTTGGCCCCGGCACCGACGTCCGAGTTCTTGATCTCTACGAACGTGCCCGCCTTGGCCCCCTCGCGGAGCACCGCGCCGGGGCGAAGGTAGGCGAACGGGCCCACGCTGACCCGCTCCCCGACGTCGGCCTGCTGCAGGTAGGAATGGACGACCTTGGCCCCCGAGCCAACCCGCGTGTCGATCAGCGTGCTCAGCGGCCCGACGGTGGCCCCCGCGCCCACCTCGGTCCGGCCACGCAGGCTGGTGAACGGGGCAATCGTCGCGTCGGCGCCGATCTGCACGTCGACGTCGATCAGCGTGGCGGCCGGATCGACGATGGTCACTCCGGCCAGCATGTGGCGCTCGTGAATCCGCCGCTGGGCGATCTCCCGCACCGCCGCCAGCTGAACGCGATCGTTGACTCCGAGCTCGCTCGCATCCGAGATCTCGTGCGCCCCGACGGTTCGCTCCCGCGAGCGGAGGATCGGCACCACGTCGGGCAGGTAGAGCTCGCCCTGGGCGTTGTCGCTGCGCACCTCCTCGAGCGCGGCGAGCAGCGCCGCCCCGTCGAAGGCGTAGATCCCGGTGCTGATCTCCCGAATCCGCAGCTCGAGCTCGCTGGCGTCGCCCGGCGCCTTGGTCTCGACCACCCGCTCGACCGTGCCGTCCGGAGCCCGCACCACGCGGCCATAGCCAGTTGGATCATCGAGCACCGCCGAGGCCAGCGTGGCCCCCGCGCCCGAGCGCGCGTGCGCTTCCGCCAGTCCGGTCAGCGTCTCGGCGGTGATCAGCGGGTGATCGCCGTTGAGCACGATCACCGCGGCGTCCGGGTCGATGTAGGGCGCCGCCGCCTTGACCGCGTCCGCCGTCCCCCGCGGCTCGGCCTGCACGGCCACCGTGACCTCC
>JAFAWR010000150.1 GCA_019241635.1 Solirubrobacterales bacterium | reverse complement strand
CCTTCCTGATCGCCGCCGGCGTGCTCGTCCGCGACTCCCGCCTGGTCCTCGAGCGGGTGGGCGTCAACTGGACCCGCGCCGGGTTCCTGCGCATCCTCGAGCGGATGGGCGCGATCGTGCTGACCGATGGCGAGGAGCCCGGATCGTTCGCGCCGCACGAGCCGGTGGCGGACATCGACGTGACGAGCGCCCCGATCGAGGGCACCGAGGTGGAGGCCGAGGAGGTCCCGCTGGCCATCGATGAGCTGCCGCTGGTCGCTCTGCTCGGCTGCTTCGCCGAGGGGGAGACCGTGGTGCGCGGGGCGGCGGAGCTCCGCATCAAGGAGTCGGACCGCATCGCCACCGTGGTCGAGGGGCTGCGCGGGCTCGGAGCGGACATCGAGGCGCTCCCCGACGGGTTCGTCGTCAAAGGCGCGGGGCGGCTGCGCGGCGGACGGCTCGATGCCCACGGCGATCATCGCCTGGCTCTGCTCGGCGCGGTGGCCGGCCTGGCCTCGGACACCGGGGTCGAGGTCGTCGGCATGGAGGCCGCCGAGGTGTCCTATCCGCGCTTCGCGCGCGACGTGGCGGAGCTGGTGGCATGACCGTGGTGGCGATCGACGGCCCGGCGGGCGCCGGCAAGTCGACCGTGGCCCGAGCCGTGGCCGACGAGCTCGGGTTCACCTACCTGGATACCGGCGCGATGTACCGGGGCATCGCGCTGGCCGCGGCCGAGCGGAGGGTGGCCCCGGCCACGATCGCCTCCACGTTGAAGATCGAGCCGGGGGAGCGGATCCTCGTCGACGGGCGTGACGTGAGCGACGAGATCCGCACGCCCGAGGTGTCCGAGGCGGCCTCGCGCGCGGCGGCCGACCCGGAGGTCCGCCGGGCGGTGGTCGAGCAGCAGCGGCGCCTCATCGCCGCCGGGGACTGGGTGGCCGAAGGGCGGGACATCGGCACGGTGGTCGCGCCCGACGCCGAGGTCAAGGTGTTCCTGACCGCCGATCCCGAGGAGCGCGCACGACGGCGCGCGGTGGAGCTCGGGCTGGACCCGGCCCGGGTGCTCGCCGAGCAGACGATCCGCGACGAGCGCGACCGGACCCGCGAGCATTCGCCGCTCGAGCCGGCGGCGGGAGCGGTGGTTCTCGACAGCACGCACATGAGCCTGCGAGAGGTCGTGGCGAGGATCGCCGAGCTGGTGCCTGGCACGCGCGGATAGCGAGTGCCAGCAGGTCCGCGCATGATCTTCGCGGCAGCCGGGTATAAAACGGGCGCGGGGCCCAGGGAGCTCCGTTTCATATTCAACCGGACGCCCTGGCAGGGGCGGAACAGAGGGTCACTAGATGAAGAGACGTTCACTTCGTGGTCTCACCGCGACCACCGTGGTCGCCGCGTTCCTTGGCTGCGGTGCCGTCGCGGCATCGGCCAAACCGATTCTCATGCCCACGCTGCAGAAAGAGGTTCAGGCGCAGCGTGCGTACTGGCAGCAGCACGTGTTCGCGCCCGCGGGCTCGCTTCAGCCGCCGGCCCCGCCATGCCCAGAGAACGGAATGCTCCCCTCGCCATTCTCGAACTGCGGCCTGCCCGAGTTCCCGGCCACGACGCTCCCCACGCTGGGAAACATGGCCTACTACGGCGGCCACGTCCAGACCACGCCGAAGGAATACCTGGTGTTCTGGGGTTGGGGCGAGTCGGGTGCCTTCCCCGCCAGCCAGACGTGCGCGTCGGAGAACCTGACCGAGGGTTCGTCCACGGCCACGCTGGCCTGCGACCCCGACGGCGCCGGCAAGTACATGGCCGACTTCGTCCAGCAGATGGGCGGCACGAACTGGGCGGGCGTCCAGACCCAGTACTACGACACGGACTCCTCGGGCAGCAAGGTGAACATCACCAACCCGAGCGAGCAGCTGGCCGGCATCTGGGTCGATGACACCAACGACGCCTCCAGTCTCGCGAAGACGTCATCGAGCAACCCGCCGGGTGCGACCAACACCTACACGGACCTGGCCCAGGAGGCCGCCCGGGCGGTCACCCACTTCGGGATCACCGACCTGGCCAACAGCAACATCATCATCGCCCAGCCGCCCAACTTCAGCGACCCCAACGCGCTGTCGACCGGCTACTGCGCGTTCCACGACTACACCCTGCCGAACGTCGAGGGCGGCATCTACAACGGGATCCAACCGGACATCTCGTGGACCAACATGCCCTACGCCCTCGCGATCAACTCGAATGGGTCGAACGTGTGCGGCGAGAACGCGGTCAACAGCGACGCGCGGGGCAAGCTCGACGGGTTCTCGATCGTGCTCGGGCACGAAATCGAGGAGACGGTCACCGATCCGGGCGCCGAGGATGTCATCGGCACTGGCACCAGTGCCCAGCAGATCGGCGGCTGGTATGACGCGCTCGACGCGAACGAGAACGGCGACAAGTGCGCCTGGGTCGGGGAGAACCTCCTGACCGCCCAGGGTCCGCCGGAGCCGATCCCGGGCGCGATCGGGAACATCACCGGCAACGCCGGCGACCGCTTCGCGGTCCAGTCCCTGTGGAGCAACGACTCCGCGGGAGGCGCCGGCTACTGCGCGGGGGCGGGCACCGACCTGCCCACCGGTTAGCAGCACGCAACTCCGAGTCACCGGACCTCAGGCGGACCCGAGGGGCAAGCTACCCTCGGGTCCGCCATGAAGGTCGCGGTCGTCGGATATCCCAACGTCGGAAAGTCCTCGCTGGTCAACCGGCTCACCGAGTCGCGCGAGGCGGTGGTGCACGAGCGGCCCGGGGTCACCCGCGACCGCAAGGAGCTCTCGACCGACTGGAACGGCCGCCCGCTGACCCTGATCGACACGGGTGGCGTCGACCTCGACGACCGGGCCGAGCTGGCCCGTTCGGTACATGAGCAGGTGCGGGCCGCCCTGGCCGACGCCGACGCCGCCGTGCTCGTGGTCGACGCGCGGGCGGGCATGCGCCCGGGCGACCACGAGGTGGCCGATCTGCTGCGGCGCAGCGGCCTGCCCGCGGTGGTGGCGGCGAACAAGATCGATTCGGTTCGCGACATCCCGCTCGCGGCCGATTTCCACGCGCTCGGGCTGGGCGAGCCGATCGCGGTATCGGCCGCCCAGGGCCTCGGCACCGGCGACCTGCTCGACCGGATCGTCGAGCTCGTCCCGGTGGCGGAGGACGCCGTGCTCGACGGCACCGAGGACGACACCGTTCGTCTGGCCGTCATCGGGCGCCCCAACGTCGGCAAGTCCTCGCTGGTCAACCGCTTCGCCGGCGCCGAGCGCGTGATCGTCTCGCCGCTGGCCGGGACCACGCGCGACGCGATCGACCTCCCGATCGAGTTCGAAGGCCGCCGGCTGGTCCTGGTCGACACCGCCGGGCTGCGCCGGCAGGCCAAGGTGGGGGAGTCGCTCGAGTACTACACCTCGCTGCGCTCGCGCCGGGCGGCTGAACGGGCCGACGTCGCCCTCGTGGTCTGCGATGCCAGCGAGGGGATCACCGCGCAGGATCTGCGGGTCGCCGAGCTGGCCATGCACAGCGGCTGCGCCACCGCGCTGGTGCTCAACAAGTGGGACCTGGCCGGCGCCGACGGGGTCGACCTCGAGCACGAGCGGGCCCGCGCTCAGCAGAAGCTCAGGCTGCGCCCGCGCGTGCTCACCGCGAGCGCCAAGACCGGGCGCAACATCCAGCGACTGCTGGTCGAGGCGATCGCGCTGTCGGATCGCAGCGCGGGCCGGATCCCCACCCCACAGCTGAACCGGTTCCTGTCCGACGTGGTCGCGGCGCGCCAGCCGCCCGCCGGCGGGCCCCGGCACAGCGGCCATCGCCTACGCCTGATCTACATGACCCAAACCGGCGAGCGGCCGCCTCGCTTCTCGATCCAGGTCAACTCGCGAGGCCGGGTCACGCGCGACTACGCCTACTACGTGGAGAACCGCCTGCGCGACCGCTACCACCTCGAAGGGGTACCGGTGATCATCGACTTCGTCGAGCGCAACGAGCGCCGCGCCCCGACCCGGCGCACCGCCGCCTGAACCGGCGCAAAAACCGTTCGAAACTGCTTCATTGCTCAGTGCGATGTCGACCGTCGCGCGACCGCGTATCTCGCCTCCCCGGCTCATCGACTGGCGCCGGCCGCCAGGCGCGACGCCCAAGCAGCCCAGCCGCACTCCTCGCCGCTTCGTCCGCCGGCGCCTAGGTCTCGCGGCCGGCCTGCTCGCCGCGGTGATCGCGATCACCGCGGCCGTGGTGCTCGCGTGGAGCGGCTCGGGCGTGACGCCGCCGGCGACCGGAGCGGCCGCGGCCGTCCCGGCCGACGCCCTGGCCTACGTGAACCTCTCGATTGATCCGGGCCGCTCGCCCGTCTCGGACGCCCGCCGGATGGCCGCGCGCTTCCCGGACT
This sequence comes from Solirubrobacterales bacterium, assembly GCA_019241635.1. Classification (GTDB taxonomy): domain Bacteria; phylum Actinomycetota; class Thermoleophilia; order Solirubrobacterales; family Solirubrobacteraceae; genus Palsa-465. The sequence continues at coordinate 2,357 of JAFAWR010000150.1, read as the reverse complement.
GGCCCCTGCTCGAGACCGCGGCGCTGAGCCGGCTGCGGCCACTGGTGGCCGGATCGAGCGACGCCAACTTGATCAGCTCGATCCGGCCCTGGGTCGGTAACGAGGCGTCGCTCGCCCTGATCGCGGGACAGAGCGCGACCGCGCAGCCGCTGGTCGTGCTCGACGTGGCGCGGCCCGCGCGGGCGCGCGCGTTCGTCAGGAGCGCCGGCGCCACCTCGGCGGGCGCCTATGACGGCGTGCCGATCATGGCCTACCCGTCGGGCAGCGAGCTCGCCTTCGTCGGCCATTACCTGGTGGCCGGACCGGATGTGGCGATCCGCGCGGCGCTCGCCGCCGTCCGCGGCGGCGCACCGACGCTGGCTCACGATCCCGCCTACGAGCGCGCCGTGGCCGGCGAGCCGGCCGATCGGGTGCTCGACGCCTACCTGCCCGCGGCGGGCATCCGCCAGCTGCTCGCGTCGCGGACGGGCGTCGCCGGCGCGATCGGGCTGCTGCTCGACCGGCCGGCCGTCCAGGGCGCGGCGATCTCCGTCTCGCCGACCCCGAGCGGGGCGCGGGTGCTCGTGCACAGCGTCCTCGGCGGTGCCGCGGCACGGGTGGCCGCGCGTGCCTTCACCCCAACGCTCCAGTCGGTGCTGCCCTCGGGCTCGACGCTCATGCTCGACGTCGACGGGCTCGACCGGACGGCGCCGGCGCTGCTGAGCGCCGCCGCCACGGCCGGATTCGCCGGCAACGTCGCCCCGCTGCTGCACCGCGTCGGGACCGCGCTGAAGACCGAAGGCGTCAACGTGCGCCAGGTGCTGTCCCTATTCGACGGCGAGACCGCCGTGGCCATCTCGCCCGGGCCCAGCCCGGCGCTGCTGATCGTCGCCCGCGTCCACGACGAGACGGCGGCCAGGAGCGAGCTGGCGGCGCTCGAGGGTCCGGTGACGTCGCTGTTCGCTCCCTCGGGCTCGGCCGGCGGGCAGGTCCCGGAATTGACCGACAGCGTGGTCGGCGGCGCGACCGTGCACGAACTGGGCCTGGGCCCCGGGCTCCAGCTCGACTACGCCGTGTTCAACGGGTTGGTCGTCGTCTCGACCAGCGTCTCGGCGATCGACGGCGTGGCCCAGCGGAGCCACGCGCTGGCCGACGACGCCGCGTACCGGGCGACGCTGTCAAACCAGCCCGATCGGGTGTCGTCGCTAGTCTTTGGCGATGTCAGCCGCCTCCTGGCGCTCGGTGAGCAGGTCGGTCTGACCAGCGGCGCGCGCACCCACGAGCTGCTGCCGGACCTGTCAACGATCCGTGCCATCGGTCTGAGCGGGTCGAGCGGGAAGCGGGACACGACCACGGAGCTGAACCTCGAGATCCGATGAAGACGCTTTCCGACAACGAGTTCCTGTTCACGTCAGAGTCGGTGACCGAGGGCCATCCGGACAAGGTCGCCGATCAGATCTCCGACGGCGTGCTGGACGCCGTGCTGCGCGATGACCCGAACGGTCGCGTCGCCTGCGAGACGCTGGTCAACACCGGACTGGTGGTGGTCTCCGGCGAGATCACCACCTCGACCTACGTCGACATCCAGGACGTCGCGCGCCAGACGATCAAGCGGATCGGCTACACGGATGCCGAGTTCGGGTTCGATTACCACACGTGCGCGGTGATCAACGCGATCGACAAGCAGTCGCCGGACATCGCCCAGGGCGTCGACCGGGCTTACGAGTCGCGCATCGATCCCGGCGACGACGACGAGCTCGACCTGGCCGGCGCGGGCGATCAGGGAATGATGTTCGGCTACGCGTCGAATGAGACCGAGGAGCTGATGCCGCTGCCGATCTCGCTGGCGCACAAGCTGGCCAAGCGCCTGGCCGACGTGCGCCGGGCGGAGATCCTGCCGTATCTGCGCCCGGACGGGAAGACGCAGGTGACCGTGCGCTACGTGGACGGGAGGCCGGTCGAGATCGAGAAGGTCCTGATCTCGACCCAGCACCGCGACGGCGCCGAGTCCCTGTTGCGCGACGACCTCTGGGAGCACGTGATCCAGCCGGTCGTGCCCGGAGATCTCTACGACGCCCGCAAGCTGCACAAGGCGCTCCTGGTCAATCCGACCGGCCGGTTCGTGATTGGGGGGCCGATGGGCGACTGCGGGTTGACCGGGCGCAAGATCATCGTCGATACCTACGGCGGGATGGCGCGGCACGGGGGTGGGGCGTTCAGCGGCAAGGATCCGAGCAAGGTCGATCGCTCGGCCGCCTACGCGGCGCGCTACGTGGCCAAGAACCTCGTGGCCGCGGGTCTGGCCGACCGGGCCGAGGTGCAGGTCGCCTATGCGATCGGCGTCGCCCACCCCGTCTCGGTGCTGGTGGAGCCCTTCG
>JAFAWR010000098.1 GCA_019241635.1 Solirubrobacterales bacterium | reverse complement strand
ACCTCGTACCCGATCAGTCTCGCGCTGGGGTCCTCGTGGGACCCGGACACGATGTACCAGGAGGCGTCCGCGATCTCCGACGAGGCGCGCGAGGTCGCCCCGAACAACTCGCTCGACCTCGACTTCTACTCGCCGACGGTCAACCTGGGCCGCGATCCGCGCTGGGGACGCAATGACGAGGTGTTCTCGGAGGATCCGCTGCTCACCGCCGATATGGCATCACAGTTCGTCGACGGCCTAGAGGGTAAGGACGAGCAGGGCGAGCTCCTGCCGCAAGGCGGCGGATACCTGAAGGCGATCGCGACGATCAAGCACTACGCGGCCAACAACACCGAGGGGGACCGGATCGGCGGACCCACCGACCGTCTTACCGGCACGTCGAACATGGACGAGCGCACCCTGCGCGAGTACTACACCGCGCAGTTCAAGCAGATCATCCAGCAGTCCCACCCGGGTTCGATCATGTCCGCCTACAACTCGGTGAACAACGTTCCCTCGCCGGCCAACGTTCACCTGATCGACACGCTGGCGCGCCAGACGTTCGGGTTTGGCGGCTACTTCACCTCCGACTGCGACTCCGTTTACGAGATCTATCACGGCCACCACTGGCAGCCGCCCGGCTACAGCCGGCCGCTGAACGTGAACGAGGCCCGGGCGTTCGCGAACGCCGCCGGCGAAGATTTGAACTGCAACGCCGGCTATGCCGACAGCTTCAGTTACGGCAACACGCTGCCCGCCGCCGCGGGCGAGCAGATCCCCACGCAGACCGACACCTTCAGTGTCAACGACATGGACACCTCCTTGGTCAAGCTGTTCACCGCGCGCATGCAGCTCGGCGAGTTCGACAACGTGGCCAGCGAGCCATGGGTGAAGGCGGCGCGGGCGCAGCTGCCAGCTGGGACGTGGACCAATTCCGACGCCAACCACGCGGTGACCGAGACGCCGGCGCGCCTGCAGCTCGCCCGTCAGGTGGCCGATCGCGGGTTCGTGCTGCTCAAGAACGCGAAGACGACGCTCAGGGACGGCACCAGCGGGACGATGCTGCCGCTGCATGTCCCGAGCACCGGCCCGTTCAAGGTCGCGGTCATCGGCTACCTCGCCAACCCGGCGGTCAGAGGGGAAGTCGGCTCCACCGGCGCCGCGGCAGGCGCCATGTATCTCGGCGGCTACTCGAGCGATCAGGGCGCGCCGGGCGACGCCAACGAGGTGACTCCCTACCAGGGCCTGAGGCACGCGATCCAGGCGATCGACCCGAGCGCCACGGTGGATTTCTACAACGGGTTCACGGGCACGCCAACGAACGCTTCACAGCTGACCACGATCGACCAGAACGCGGTCGACGCCGCCGCCGGCTACGACGCGGTGATCGTGTACGTGGGCACCGACGACAGCACGGCGAACGAGTTCGCCGATCGCACCGACATGACGCTCCCGGGCGCGCAGTCGGAGCTGATCAACGAGGTCGCCGCGAAGAACCCAAACACCGCCGCGGTCATCGAGGCGATCGGGCAGGTCGATGTCGACAGCTTCCTGGGTAACGTCCCGTCGCTCCTCTGGACCTCGTACAACGGGCAACGCAAGGGCGAGGCGCTCGCGGACGTCGTGCTCGGCCACTACGACCCGAGCGGGCACCTGCCGTTCACGTGGTATGAGAACGCCGGCGACCTGCCGGCACTCGACGACTACAGCATCCGTCCAAGCGCGACGAGCATGGGACGCACGTACATGTACTACCGCGGCCCCGAGTCGTTCCCGTTCGGGTACGGCCTGAGCTACGCGACGTTCAAGACGTCGAACCTGAGGATCGACCGGAGCAACCTGAACGCCAACGACACCTTTCACCTCAGCGCCGAAGTGACCAACACCGGTTCGGTCCGCGGGAAGGACCTGGTCCAGCTGTACATCAGCACGCCCGGCGCGCCCGCGTCGATGCAGCTGCCGCTCAAGCGACTGGAGGGCTTCCAGCAGGTCGAGCTCAATCCGGGCCAGACCAAGACGGTAACCCTCGCCGTGTCGGTGCCGAACCTCGCGTTCTTCAACGAGCAGGCCAACCGCTATGAGGTGTACGACGGCCGCTACCGCGTAGAGATCGCGGGCTCAGCCGCGGACAGTGACATCCTCGCCCAGCACGACGTCACCGTCTCCGGCGGGCTTATTCCGGTCCCCTCGGTGCTGACAGCAAAGCCGGCGTTGGGCGACGACCCCCAGCGCGGCATCCAATCGCGCGTGATGTATCCCGAGAACGCCACCGTGGTCCCGCACCTGACCGTGTCGATGAACGATGAATCGCTGTACGGTTTCATCGAGCGGGGGCAGAGCAGGCGTTTCCCGGCCGGGATGCAGTTCGCCTTCCGTAGTGACCATCCTGACGTGGTCGCGGTCGACCCTGGCAACACGATCCGCACGCGTCGCAACGGCGTGGCCACGATCACCGCCACCGTCACCTATCACCGTGTCACCCGCTCGACGCAGTTCGTGGTCAGGGTGCTCTCGGAGCTCGACGATCTGACGGTGGATGGCCGGCGACTGCGGGGATTTCATCCCGACACGTACCGCTACGACGTGATCGTGCCGGACGCCACGCGCGTCCCGAAGATCCGCGCCAGCTCACCGGATCCCACCGCGACCGTGGCGGTCAGCCAGGCCGATTCCGTCCCCGGTCACGCGACCGCCACGATCACCGGCCCCGACGGCATCGCCCAGACCTACACGGTCTACTTCGCCCACCGGGCCCGCAGCGATGACTTCAGTGGCACGAGCGTGGGACCCCAGTGGACCTGGCTCAGGCAGGACCCGGCCGACGAGCAGGTTTCGGGCGGGGCGCTGAACATCACCGCCGAGCAAGGCGATCTGAGCGCAACCAACCCGCTCGCGCACAACGTCCTCCTCCAGCCGGCGCTCGGCAACTGGGCGATGGTGTCCAAGCTCACCTTCAGCACGGCCCCCCACACGGCCAACCAACAGGGAGGCATCATCGCTTACCAGGACGACGCCAACTGGCTGAAGCTGGACTGGGAGTACGCAAACGGCGCGGCCCAGCTGGCCGAGACGACCTCGGATAACCAGAACATCGCCGACCAGCAGATCACCCAGGTCCTGGCCACCCTCCCCACCACCGGCCTACTGAACTCGAACACCGTCTGGCTGGCGATGGACAAGTTCGGTGCTCGGTACACGACTTACTACTCCACCGACGGCCTTCACTTCACCCCGATCTACAACGTCGGGGCGAGCCTCAGCAATGTCAAGGTGGGCTTGTTCGCCTGGAACGGCCCCGCGACGACGAACGACCTGACGGTCTCCTTCCAGCACTTCCACGTGCTCAATGGGGGCGGTGGAGGCGGGCGGGGGTAAAGCTATCGGTCGGCGTATCCCGGTGGCGTCGCGTCTTGAGACCACTACCCGACGGTCTAGGACCCGGAACTCGGCGGGAGCCTGAGGTCGAGCTGCGCGAGACGTTCCGGATCGACCAGCGCGTCGATCTGGACGATCTTGCCTTCGGTGACGGTGAACGCCATCACCGAGAAGAGGCGACCGCGCGGTCCTACGACCGCACCGGCGGCGCCGTTCACCATCGCGGGCCTGACAAACGGGTAAAGGTTCGAGTAGGTGGCGGTGTGCCGGGCCACGGCGTCCGCGCCTTGCAGCACGAGCGAGGCTTCCTCCCGCAGGACGCCGCCATCGATCCGCAGCTCGACATCGGGAGCGAGGACGTTGAGCAGGCCATCGAAGTCGCCGTCGCGCGAGGCGGCGAAGAACGCATCGACAACCCGTCTCTGCCCGGCAAGATCGCGGTCCGGCTCCGGCGAGTTCCGCACCCGCCGGCGAGCGCGGCTAGCGAGTTGTTGCGCGGCCTCCTCGGAGCGGTCCAGCACGGTGGCGATTTCACCGAACGGCACGCCGAACACATCGTGCAGGACAAAGGCGAGTCGCTCGGCCGGGGTCAGCGCGTCGAGCACCACGAGAAGTGCCAGCCCGACGGACGTGGCCAGCAGGGCCTCGTCTTCGGGGCCATCCTCCTCGAAGCTGACCACGGGATCGGGCACGCGCACGGAGAGCTCTTCGCGTCTGTTCCGGCGCGCGCGCAGCATGTTCAAACACACGCGAGCGACGACGGTCGTCAGCCAAGCCTGCATGTTCTCCACGCTTGCGGCATCCCGGTCGCGAATCCGCAACCAGGCCTCCTGAAGGGCATCGTCGGTGTCGCTCACGGACCCGAGCATCCGATAGGCGACAGCGCGGAGATGAGATCGGTGCTGTTCGAACCGTTCGGTAAGCCACTGGCGTTCGTCCATCGTCACGTCCTAGTACCCGCTCAGGGGTTCACCAGTGGGCGCGGTAGGCGACACCGGTCATCAGAGCCGCTGTCGCCAGGAGCAAGAAGAACAACGCTCCGCCAACCTGCCGGTCGCGGACCCGGAGGTGAGCGATCACAGCACAGATGAAGTACACGACCAGGCCGATCGCCGCCGCTGTACCCAGTGGAGGGACGCCGAAGCCGGTCAGAAGTCCGGCCGCGCCGGACGCCAACACGACACCGAGCGGCACCATCCATCGTTGGGAGACCCGTACCCGGTCAGCGACGAGCTTGACTGACTCTGCGCCGACGAAGTTCAACGAGGCGGCACAACCGGTCGCGAGCGCCGCCAGAATCGTGGTAACCAGGTAGATGATGTGCATACCCCCTAGACACCCGGCGCGGGAAGAACCTGACAGCTAACGCCGACGGGCGCTACTCCGCCGAGCCGCGTCGGCGGAGCCAGGAGGCCGACCCGCAGCTCGAAGGACGGCTGGGATCGCTCCGCCGATCGCGCACGGCATCGACGGACGGGCCGGCTGGATGTCAGCTCACGGGCTAGCCATACTTCCTCGGGTGCAACTGAGGTCGGTCCTCGACCGCGATCTTCCGCCACTGCAGGATGCGGAGCGCAAGCTCGACGCGCTTGGCTCGCAGACTCGTGACCTGCTGATCGCGTTTGTTCTTGCGCTGGTCGGTACGGTCCTCGCGGCGGTCGCCGAGCCGCGGCTCGCCGTGATCCTGGCTGCCGCGGCGATCGCCACGCTCGTTCTGGCCGGACGCTCGGTCTGGCGGCGGCGTGAGTTGCTCGTGATGCTGCTTCCCCTGCGCGACGCATATGGGATCGAGGCGGTGCGCAAGCAGGCGAAGCAGTTCGTGACGGTCGCGCGGCGTCGCCGGCTCGGTGGCTGGCTGCGCGAGGTCGTCGCCGTGGCCGATGGCGAGCAGCACCCGCCCTCGTCAAGTGTCCGCGTGATCAACGCTCGAGTCCTTCCGCGCCGGGAGCGGCTGTTGCGGATCGCCGACGCGCTCGAGGAGGATGGGCGCGACGTCCATCCGGCCAGCGTGGCGTTGCTGCACCAGGTCCTGACTCGCCCGGGAATGAGCCCGCTCTACAACCCAGGCCTGGACGAGGATCTTCTCGACCTGGCCCTCCACCGTGTGGAGGCGGGGGTCGACCCGCCCTAGCGGGGCGGGGGCAGCGCGGTGAGTGGGCGGGGCTTTTCAGTAGGGACGAACTCGCCACTCGCCATCTGCCGGACCGCGAGTGGCGAGATCACCCCCGAATAGCGCGCACTACTCACCATTCGCGCCACGCGCGTCCGCGAATGGCGAAAAACTCCCGGTCGCGGTCCGGTCGCGTGCGCGTCGCCAACCCCGACCCCGGTACACCGACCGGGCGGGACACCCACGATCGGTCACCGCCCGAACCCTCGGGCCGCGCAATCAATCGTCTAGCGGGGCGCCGCGCTCAGCCAGCGGTCAGCCCGCCGTCGAGGACAAGGGCGGAGCCGGTCATGAACGCCGCGGCGTCTGACGCTAGGTAGTGCACCGCGGCGGCGATCTCCTCAGCGGTGCCCAGCCGGCCCATCGGCTGGCGAGCGACGAGCGCATCCAGCGACTCACCCACCTCGTCGAGCAAGCGCCTGACCCAGGGCGAGTCGACGGTTCCCGGGCAGACGCAGTTCACCCGAACACGGTCGGCGACGTGATCGAGAGCCAGCGCGCGAGTCAGCGCGATCACGGCGCCCTTGGATGCGCAGTACGCGGCTCGGTTGCGCAAGCCAACCAGGCCGGCCACCGAGGCCATGTTGACAATCGACCCGCCCCCGGCGGCGGCCATCCGCGGAATCGCGTGCTTACAGCACAGGAAGGTCCCACGGGCGTTGACCGCGAACACCTTCTCCCACACCTCGAGCGAGGTATCGGGCGCTGAGGTGGTGGCACCAACGCCGGCGATGTTGGCGAGCAGCGACACCGAACCGAGTTCCCGGTCGCAGCGGTCGAGCATGTCGATCACGGCGGATTCGTCGGAGACATCGACCTGGGCGGCGATGACCGAGCCCTCGGCGTCCTGCTCTGTGCGGCGCGCCGCGTCGCCGTCGACGTCCACGGCCAGCACTCGGGCACCCTCGCGGGCGAAGAGAAGAGCCGTTGCCCGACCGATCCCGGAGCCCGCGCCGGTCACGATCGCAACCTTGCCGGTCATGCAGCCACCGTGCCTCGACGGCGGCTTTCAGATGACGCCGTAGGTGCGAAACGCGTCCCAGACGGGCATTCCCTCGGCGAGCTTCTCGCGCACGAGATTCTCGCCGGCGACCTTCTCCTCCGCCCGCGCGATCGCCTCCTCCGCGACCTCGGACGGCACCACGACGACTCCGTCGTGGTCGGCGAGCAGCAGATCATCCGGCTTGACGGTGACGCCGCCGCACTCGATCGGGACCCCGACCTGGTCGACCTCAATGCGGCCGAGCGAGTCGCAGGCCGAGATGCCCGAGACGAAGGTGGGGAACTTCATCTCGATCAACATCTGCGTGTCGCGCGTGTAGGCATCGGCGACGATCCCGACCGCGCCGCGATAGCGCGAGGCCGTCGCGAGGAGCTCACCCCAGTAGGAGCCGGCACACGTGGAGACGACCATCACGTCGCCTTCGCGCAGCGCGTCCACGGCCTGCAGCTCGCCCTTGTAGTACTCGTCGGGATCGGCCGGCAGCGCATCGACCTCGACGCAGTGAACGGTGGCGGCGAATCCGGCCACGACGGCTTCCGGGTAGAGAGGCCGTATCCGCGGGTCCATGACCTGCTGGCGGTAGCCGAGCTTGTCAAGGCAATCCGAGAGGACCGCGGGGTAGAGCCGCCGGAGCCGGTCGAGGACTTCCAGGTCGCGCGGCGCAAGCTGCCCGGTATGCAAGTGTTCCTCCTTCTTGATCGTTCAAGTAGACGTTACGCGAGGGCCAAGCTTGGGTCAAGTCACATGGGCAGATGTCAGCTCACCAGGCCGCGACCTGCCACCCGCCACCAGTCCTGCACTACATCGTCGCTGACCACCGCGACCCAGTCGTGCATGTTGAGCGCCCCGCACGCGTGGTTGGGGACGATCTCGAGCGTTGTGCCGATCGGCGCATCGTCTCCGCCGCGCAGCTCGATGACCCCGTGCTCCTCGTTCAACGTCGCGAGTTTCCAGCTCGGATGTCCGATCACTGCCCCCCACCCGTCCGCGTGGCCGGCGCGATCCGAGGTGAGCGTCTTCGTCCCGGCGTCGATGACGGCCCTGGTCGGCGTGGGCCGGCTGACGACCGTGGCCAGTACCCGCAGCGCGCAATCGTCCAGCGTTCCCCATCCAAGCGCAGCCTGCTCACGGTCAGAGAAGACATAGGTCCCCGGGCGAAACTCGGTCACGCCCGCGAGCTTGCCGAGATGAGCTGCCGACGGGGTGCTCCCCACGCTGATCTCCGCGATCTCGAAGTCGCGCTCGCGGAGCGCTTCGGCGACCTCGAGCAGTCGCGCGGCGTCGGCCGACGCGGCGACGCGCACACCCTCGGGGGAGTCATAGGTCTGCCCCGCGAAGCTCATCAGCCCGACGAGCCGCACCCCGGGCAGGCGAGTGATGACCTCGGCCAGGCGCCCGGCCTGGCCGGCGTCCTGCACCCCGCAGCGGCCAAATCCGGTGTCGAGCTCGATCCGGACCGGAATCGTGAGCCCCCGCTGGCTCGACATGGCAGAGATGCCTCGGCAGACCTCCTCCGAGTCGACGGCAATTCGAACCTCGCCCTGCTCGGCGAGGCGGCACAGCCGCCGCCATTTCGGCTCGCCCCAGAGCGGGTATGCGATGAACAGGTTGTCGATCCCGTTCTCGGCGAACACCTCGGCCTCCCCGAGCTTGGCCACGGTCAGACCGTCGCTGCCCGCCCCCAGTTGCCGCCGGGCCACCTCTACGAGCTTGTGGGTCTTGGCGTGCGGGCGCAGGCGCACGCCGGCGGATCTGGCGAGCGCGGCCATCCGTTCGATGTTGCGGTCCAACCGCGCGAGGTCGAGGAGCAGGCAGGGCGTGTCGAGCTCCTCTTTCGCGACCCCGACCTCGGATTGCAGCATGGCTTCCCCAACGATATATATGCCGCGGATGACCGGTCACGAAGCAGGCCCGGACGGTGGACGGCGGCAGCGCCGATAGGGGCGCGGCCGGCCTCGAGGTCGCCGTTCCGGCGCGTGCCGGGCTAGGCGAGGGGCCGGTTTGGGACAGCGCGGCCTCGCGTCTGATCTGGGTCGACATCGTTGGGCAGAGGGTGCACTTCTACGACCCGGAGACCGGCGAGGACACCTCGGTCGCCGTCGAAGAGACCCCGGGCGTGGCGATCCCGCGCCGTGACGGCGGGCTCGTGCTCGCGATCGGCCACGGGTTCGCGTTCCTGCATCCGGATGGGCTGCTCGAGTGGATTGAGCGAGTGCCGCAGGGAGAGGTGACGGTGCGGATGAACGATGGCAATTGCGACTCGGCTGGGCGCTTCTGGGCCGGGACGACGGGGCTGGCCGCCGAGGCCAACGCCGGCGCCCTGTACCGGCTCGATCCCGACCTGACCGTCTCACGAGTGCTGGACGGGGTCACGGAATCCAACGGGATCGACTGGAGCCCGGACGACAAGCTCATGTACTACGTGGACAGCATGGAGCACCGCATCGACGTCTTCGACTTCGACCTCGGCTCCGGTTCGATGACGAACCGGCGCCCGTTCGCCACGATCGACGAAGGCGAGGTCCTCCCCGACGGATTGACCGTCGACGCGGACGGCTACGTCTGGGTCGCGCTCTGGGGCGGCGCGCAAGTGCGGCGGTATGCGCCCGACGGCTCGATCGAGCGCGTGATCGCGCTGCCCACCCAGCAGATAACCAGCTGCGCATTCGGCGGCCCGGATTTCGCCGACCTCTACATCACCTCGGCGCGGGAATGGCTCGCCCCCGAGGTCCTCGACTCCGAGCCGGATGCCGGCGCCCTGTTCCGCTTCAGGCCCGGGATCACGGGCAGGGCTCAGCGTACGTTCGCTGGCTGAGCAGCCTTGACAAGGTTGCCCCTTCGCGCAGATACTTCTCCTTGAACGATCAAGAAGCTATGGCTTCCTGCGTCAAATCGAGGTGAGAGGAGTTGGGATGGCCGAGGGCGTAGCGGAACGGCCCGTGGCGGCGCAGGCCCAGTTCGCCCGCCGGGCGACCGGGTTTGTCCGGGACATCAGGGTCCGTGACGCGGTGATCTTCAACGTGTTGCCGGCGTGCCCGGGGCTTGTGCTGGCCCTATCGATGTTCTGGGTGCTTTCGACATTCACCGGGGTGAGTCTGTACCTGGCCATCGTGATCACGATCGCCTGCGCGTTCCTGATCTCGGGCGCTTTCGGCCTGCTGTCCCAGATCATGCCCCGGTCGGGCGGCGACTACATCCTGATCTCGCGCTCGCTGCATCCCGCACTGGCGATCGGGTCGAGCATCCTGATCGGCACCTCGGCGATGCTGGCCATGGGGTACTGGGGCGTCTTCACAGCGAACATCTGCATCGGGCCGATGTTGACGATGTTCGGCGTCTCGGTGGGCTCGCACTGGCTTCAGAACGCCGGCGTGACCCTGACCCACCACCCGTGGAACATGATCATCGGGTTCGTCGAGGTGGCGATCCTGGCCGGGATCATGGCGAGCGGCACGCGCAGGATGATGCGTGTTCAGCTGTGGCTGTTCGTCGCTGCGAGCGCCGGACTGGTGGTGGCCGCGATCATGCTGCTGGTGACCTCGCACGGCGGCTTCGTGGGTGACTTCAACAGCTACGCACACCCGTTCACGCACCAGGCCAACACCTACAACTACTTCCTGGCGCAGGCGAAGGCGGGTGGGACGAACGTCCACGCGCCGACCAACTTGCACAACACGATCATCGCCTCGGGTGCGTTCATCGCGTTCGGGGTCTGGACGTGGTACTCGGTGAACTACGCCGGCGAGATACGTCAGGCCGGTACTCGCCGGAACTGGTACTCGATGCTCGGCGGCCTTGCGCTCACCTTCATCCCGATCCTGGTGATGGTCCTGTTGCTCGAGAAGACGGTCGGCTACCCGTTCCTCACCGCGGTCAACGCGGTCTCGGGCAACGCGAAGGTCTACACGCTTCCGAACCAGCCATGGTGGATCACGCTGGTGTCGATGACCGCCAACAACGGCGTGTTCGTCGCGTTCATGGGGCTTACGTTCGTCTGCTGGGCACCTCTGATCGTCTACACGCAGATCGTCCAGCCCGTGCGCGCGCTGTTCGCATGGGCGTTCGACCAGGTGATCCCGGAGAAGATCGCGACGGTCAACGAGCGTACGCACACGCCCGTGTTCTCACTGGGCCTGATCGCGGTTGCGTCGATCTTCTTCCTGTACCTGGCGGCCTACTCATCGAGCTTCCTGAAGTACGTGGCGCTGTCGACGATCGTGGGCTTCCCGACGTTCATCATGATCGGTATCTCCGCGATCGTGTTCCCGTACCGACGCCGGGGCTCTTACGAGCCGTCGGTGTCGAACATCAAGTTCTTGGGCCTCCCGCTGCTCGTCTATTTCGGCGCCGGATCGATCGCAGCCGGGATATTCGGCGGGTGGCTCTGGTTGAAGTACCCCCTTCTCGGGCTGCCGAACGCGGGCAAGAGCATCGGCAACCAGCTATTCACCTCGCCGCTCAATGGCGGGCTGGCGCTCGTGGCCACCGGCTTGATCGCCGGCGCGATCATCTACTACGTGGGTCGCGCGTGGCGGCGGACGCAGGGCATCGATATCGCGTTGAACTACCTCGAGATCCCACCCGAGTAACGGTGAAGCTGTTCCGGCGCGCTCAGGCGGACGACGACCTGGTCGTCCGCCTCTATTACGCATCCGACATCCACGGCACCGAGGTGCTGTGGAAGAAGTTCCTCAACGCGCCCAAGGTGTACAAGGCGAAGGTGCTGGTGATGGGCGGCGACATCACCGGGAAGATGGTGATCCCGATCGTCCACGAGACGAGTGGCGTCTGGACCGCGCAGCTGTTCGGTCGCAAGGAGGAGATGGAAACCGAGGCGGCGGTGGAGAAATTCATGCAGCGCGTGCGCGGCAACGGCATGTATCCATATCGCACCACCGCGGAGGAGGTCGCGAGCATCTCGGCGCTGTCCGAAGAGGAGCGGGAGCGGTGGTTCGAGCAGGTGATGCTCGACTCGTTCCGCGGCTGGCTGACCCTCGCCGACGGCCGGCTCCAGGACACCGACATCCGCTGCTTCGTGATGCCGGGCAACGACGATCCGCCCAGCTTGGAGCCCGTCATCGAGAGCGCCACTCGCGTCGAGAGCTGTGACGAGAAGGTGGTCGAGTTTGATGGCTACCCGATGCTGTCACTCGGGTATTCGAACCGGACACCGTGGGACTCGCCCCGCGAGCTCGACGAGAACGAGCTCTATCAGCGGATCGAGCAACTCGCCAATCAGATCGGCGATCAGACCCGCGCGGTGTGGAACATTCACGTGCCCCCGCGCGACTCTCAGCTCGACACCGCCGCCGAGCTCGATGAGGATTTCAACCTCGTGCTGATCGGCAAGCAGCCACACCTGATCCCGGTAGGCTCGGCGGCCGTGCGGGACGCGATCGAGACCTACCAACCACTCGTCGCCCTCCACGGGCACATCCACGAGTCCCCCGGAGCGACCCGAATCGGGCGGACGCTGTGCATCAACCCCGGCAGCGACTACCACACCGGCCGGATCTCCGGCTGCATCGTCAATCTCCGTGGCGATCGCGTAAACCATCAGTTTGTGACCGGCTAGGCGCTCGAAGCGAGATGGCACGCGACGAGCTCTCGGACTGGCTGGACGGACTTGGGCTGCCGGCGCCGGCGCGGCCGTGGCCCGAGTCCGAGCATCGGTTCGCGGACGGTCGCCGGTACCACTTCGAGATCCCGAGCGTCGAGGGACCGGTGGTGCTGCGCGCGGTGCTCGAAGAGGCGGCCGCGGTTGGGCTTCGCATCCACCGCATCTCCCAGGGCTCGGGAATCATGCTGCTGTCCGACGCGGAGCTCGACGAGCTCGCCGCGCTCAGCCACGAGCACGATGTCGAGGTCTGCCTGTTTCTCGGACCGCGGGGCGCGTGGGACGCGGGTGGGCAGGCCCTCGCCACCGAGGCGGCCGCCGGGATCGCGCGCGGCGCCGAGGCGATCGAGGCGTGTGTGGCCGAAGCGCGCCGCGCGTGTGCGCACGGCATCCGCAGCATCCTGGTCGGCGACGTCGGCGCGCTCGACGTAATGGCGCGCCTGCGCGATCAGGGCCGGCTCCCCCGCGAGCTGATCCTCAAGACCTCCGCGATCCTGTGCGCGGCGAACCCGGCCACGGCGGCGCTGCTCGATCGGCTCGGCGCAGACACGATCAACGTCGCGACCGACCTCGAAGTGGGGATGATCGCCGCGATGCGCGCGGTGACCCGCAAGCCGCTCGACGTGTACGTGGAGGTTCCGGACGACATGGGCGGCTTCGTGCGCAGTTACCTGGTGCCCGACATCATCCGCTCGGCCGCCCCGGTGCACGTCAAGCTCGGCCTGCGCAACGCGACGAGCGTCTATCCCAGCGGTCTGCACCTTCAGTCGGTAGCCACGGTCCAAGCGCGGGAGAAGGTGCGACGCGCCGCCCTGCTCGACCGCCTGATTCGCGAGCTCACGCCCGAGCTGGCGGAATAGCCGCGCTACCGGGCGGGCACCCCGGCGGACAGACCGCCGTCGACGATGAACGGCTGGGCGGTGCAGAACGATGACTCGTCCGAGCACAGGAACAGCGCCATCGCCGCGACCTCCTCGGGACGGCCGATCCGCCCGAGCGCGTGCAGGCGCCCGGCCTCGGCACGCGCGGCTTCGGGGTCGGGCTGCACCTCGAGGTAGCGCTGCGCCATACCCGTGTCGATATAGCCCGGGCAGATGCAGTTGCAGCGGATGCCGTCCTTGCCGAAATCGAGCGCGACCGCCCGGGTCAGGTTGATCACCCCGCCCTTGGCCGCGCAGTAGGCGCCGAGCTGCGGCTCCACCCAGAAGCCGTTGACCGACGCCATGTTCACGATCGATCCACCCCCGAGCCGGCGCATCCGCGGGATCGCGGCCCGCGCGCACAGGTATACCCCCTTGAGATTGACGCCGAGGACCTGGTCCCAGTCCTCGGGTGGGGTGTCCTCGATGGTGCGCTCGTACTGGATCGCGGCATTGGCGACGAGGGCGTGCGGACCGCCGCGCGCTTCGGCGGCCAGGATCAGCTGCTCGACGTCCTCGGGGTCCGACACGTCACAGCGATGTGGCTCGGCCTGGCCGCCGGCGCCGTCGATCCCGGCGGTCACCCTCCCGAGCTCCTCGGCGTCGAGGTCGCCGCACACCGTATAGGCGCCTGCCTGGGCCAGGCGCTCGGCGATCGCGCGGCCGATACCCCGCGCGGCGCCCGTGACCACCACCGTTTTGCCGTCCATCCGCAAGGCTGCCGCCCTCCTCGATTGCTTTGACCTCCCCGAATGGGGATGCATATACTGGCGCGACTTTATCGATCAAGTACGGGGTGCTGGGTGCCGGTAACCAAGGTGGGCCGCAGGCACAGGCCGACGATGCGCGACGTCGCGGCGCGCGCTGACGTTTCGGTCCAGACGGTGTCGAACATCGTCAACGAGCGCTACCACCTGATGGGAGACGAGACGCGCGCGCGCGTGGAGCGCGCGATGTCCGAACTCGGCTATCACCCCAACGTCGCCGCGCGCACGCTGCGCTCGGCCCGGTCAGAAACGCTCTGCTTCCTGCTGGTGGACGAGGGCAACCAGTTCCTCGCCGATCCCATGACCGACCTCGTGATCGCCGGCATCGGTGACGTGGCCAGGGAGCGGGGCTACGGCTTGCTCATCCGAGCGGCGCTTCCTCACGAGCCCGATCCGTCGCTGCTCAAGCCGCTGCTCGAGAATCGCGCCGACGGCGCCTTTCTGTTCCTATCCGGGGAGCCGGAGCTCCGGCGCTGGTATGTCTCGAGGCTCGCCGAGCTCGGCTTCCCGTTCGTGCTCTTGGAGGCTTCGGAGCGGCCCGGCGTGATGACGGTCAGGGCGGCCGATCGCGATGGCGCCCGCGAGCTCACCGAGCATCTGATCGCATCCGGGCACCAGCGGATCGCCTTCTTGACCTCGGCCGTTCCCTGGCCGATGCTCGAGCAGCGGCTGCTCGGCTACAACGACGCGCTCGAAGCGGCCGGCCTTCGTCCGATGGTGTTCTCGGGCGGCACCTGGACGCCGGGGTCCGGGGCCGAGCAGGCCGCGCAGATCCTGGCCGGACGCCGCCCGCCAACCGCGATGATGTGCGGCAACGACCTCCTCGCCCTCGGCGCGATCCGTGCCGTCCGCGAACGCGGTCTGAGCGTCCCCGGTGACGTCGCGGTGACCGGCTTCGACGATTTCCACTTCTCCGAATTCACCGATCCGCCCCTGACCACCGTGCGCATTCCCGGCTACGACATCGGCCAGGCGGCGGGTGAGGCCCTGGTCGACGCGCTGGAGGGAAGGCGTCGCCGCAAGCGGCAGCTCGTTTTACCCGTGGAGCTCAAACTGAGAGCATCCGGGTGAGCGTGAACGGACGGCTGATCTCCCCCGACGTCTTCGAGGAGACGGTGCGGCTGCTCGCCGCCGCCCAGGACGCCGATGTCCCGGTGCGCGTACTCGGCGGGATGGCGATCGTGCTGCACGTGGGCGACTTGCTCCACCCCGCGTTCCGGCGCCAGATTCGCGATATCGATCTGGCCACGCCGAGGCGAGCCGGGCGAAGAGTCGCGGACTTCCTGACCGAGCAGGGCTATACGCCGAACAAGACGTTCAACGCGATGCATGGCGCCCGGCGGCTGCTCTTCTACGACGAGCCGAACGACCGGCAGATCGACGTGTTCGTCGGAAGCTTCGAGATGTGCCACCAGCTCCCGCTCGAGGAGCGGCTCGATCTCGAGCCGACGACGCTGCCGCTCGCCGAGCTCGTCCTGACCAAGCTGCAGATCGTCAAGCTCAACCAGAAGGACGCCTACGATCTGTATTCGCTGCTCCTCACCCACGAGGTGGCCGAAGGCGACAACGAGACGATCAACGCCGCCCGAGTCGCCGAGCTGTGCGGCGCGGATTGGGGGCTTTACCGCACGGTGCAGCTCAACCTCGAGCGCCTGCGCACGGCGTTCTCGGCGCCTGAGCTCTCCGGAGCGGAGATGCAGCGGATCCTCGACCGAGTGCGCGAGCTCGAGCAGGCGATCGAGCGCGCGCCGAAGACGACGAAATGGAAGCTCCGCGCCCGCGTGGGCGACCGCGTCCGCTGGTACGAGGACCCCGAGGAAGTCGAGAAGGGGGCGTATTGACCGGGCGGCTCGAGGGACGGAGCGCGGTCGTCACCGGCGTCGGCTCCGGTCTGGGACGAGAGATCGCCCGCGAGCTGGCCGGCGAGGGAGCCCGCGTGCTCGGCTGTGATGTCAACGACCAGGGCGGCGCCGAGACGATGCGCGGCATCGGCGAATACCGTCATGCCGACGTCTCGCGCGAGCCCGACGTCGAGGCGCTGATCGCCGATGCCGTGCAGCGCTTCGGAGGCCTCGACGTGATGGTCAACAACGCCGCTATCCAGATCGAGGAGGAGCTCGCCGAGACGACGGAGGAGCAGCTCGATCGCATCCTGGGGGTGAACCTGAAGGGCGTGTTCTTCGGCTGCAAGCACGCCGTGCGGGTCATGCGCCCGGCCGGCGGAGGTTCAATCGTGAACATCGCGTCGATCCTCGCGCTCGTGGCCGATGGGATCCTCGCCGCCTACTGCGCGGCCAAGGGCGGCGTGCTGGGGATAACCCGCGCGACCGCGGTTCGCTACGGCCCGGACGGGATCCGCTGCAATGCCGTGTGCCCGGGCGACATCGACACGCCGCTGGTGGCAGCGTATTTCGAGACGGCCGAGGACCCGGCCGCTCTGCGCGCCGAGGTCGAGCGCGAATACCCGCTGCGGCGGATCGCCCAGCCGCGCGAGATTGCCCGCGCGGTCGTGTTCCTCGCCTCCGAGGATTCCTCGTTCATGTCCGGTCAGCCCCTGGTCCTCGACGGCGGCCTGCTCGCCAATTGCTACTGATGGGCTGCCGCTTCGATCCCCACTGGCGCCACCACGGGCTCGAGTGCCTGCGGATCGAGAACCAGCACGTCGCGATCGACGTGCTGCCCGAGCTTGGCGCGAAGATCCACCGGCTCATCGACAAGGCGCGCGACCGCGATGTCCTCTGGCACTCGCCGCGGGTGACCCCGCACATCGCTCCGATCCACGCCAACTTCGACGACCACTGGGCGGGCGGCTGGGACGAGGCGTTCCCCGGCGGAGCACCGTCGCTCAACCGCTACGGGGATGAACTGCCGTACATGGGCGAGCTCTGGACGCAGCCCGCGCAGTGGCGGCTCGAGCGGTGCGGGAGCGACTGCGTGACGGTCGTGTTCACGATCACGACTCCGATCACGCCCGCCCGGTGGGAGCGCCGGCTGACCGTGCGCGACGGCTCGCCGTCGATCGAGCTCGCCTACCGAATCGAGAACATCGGCTTCCGGCCGTTCGACTTCAATTGGGGACTGCACCCGGTCCAGGCGATCTCGCCGCTCCACCGTTTCGATGCGCCGGCGCGCCGGGCCGAGGTCGACGAGCACGGCGGTGGCGTGCTCGGTACGAAGGGCGACCGTTACGACTGGCCGCGGTTCGGAGAGCTCGACATGCGACGCGCGCTCGGACCCGACGCGGACGACTTCGCGCTTCACTACCTGACCGAGCTCCAAGCCGGCTGGGTCGCCTGTACTGACACCGGGGCGCAGCACGGGTTCGGCTTGGTGTTCGACCACTCGGTGTTCACCGTGGTGTGGCTGTGGCTGGTGTACGGCGGCTGGCGGGGCTATTACCAGGCGATCATGGAGCCATGGACCGGCTACCCCAGCGCGCTGGACGAGGCGGTTGCCGCCAACCGAGCCCGCACGCTCGGGCCCGGGGAGGCGCTGGACACCGAGATTGCGGCCGTGTTGTACGCCGGGGTGAGGTCAGTGTCTGCACTGGCTGCCGATGGATCGGTGACCCCGTGACCGAAGGGGCGGAACGATGAGGATCAGCGAGATCGAGTTTCACAAGGTCAACATCCCATTCGAAGCGCCGCTGCGCTGGTCGGGCGGCGTCGAGGACGGATGGACGCGGTGCATCATCCGGATGCGAACCGACGACGGACTCGAGGGGATCGGCGAGACACAGGGCGGCACGCCCACACTCGTGCAGCTCGAGGGCATCAAGCAGTACTTCCTCGGCGAGGACCCGTTCGATCTCGAGCACATCCTCAAGAAGACCTGGTGGGTCCCTTTCTACCACGGCACGACGGGGCGACTGGCGATCTCCGGGCTGGAGATGTGCTGCTGGGACCTGATGGGCAAGGCGACCGACCGGCCCCTGTGCCAGCTCCTGGGCGGCCGCCTGCGAACGGAAATCCCGTTCGCAGCCTACGTCTTCTACCGTCACCGTTCTCCGGATGGGCTCGGCGGCGAGACGACACCCGATGAGATCGTCACGCATACGCGTGATCTCGTAGACCGCTACGGGTTCAAGACGATCAAGCTGAAGGGCGGAGTGCTACCTCCTGAACAGGAGTACGCCGCTACCGCTGCGCTGCGCGAAGCGTTCCCTTCGCACAAGCTCCGGTTCGACCCCAACGCGCTGTGGTCGGTGGAGACCGCGATTCGGCTCGGCGCGAAGTTCGAGGCCCTCGACCTGGAGTACTACGAGGACCCGGTGTGGGGCATCGAAGGGATGACCCGCGCCCGGCGCGACGTGCGGATCCCGTTCGCGACGAATATGTGTGTCACCAATTTCGACCAGCTGCCCGTCGGTATCCGAACCGGCGCGATCGACGTCCTGCTGGGTGACTGTCAGGAGTGGGGTGGGATCCTCGCGACCAAGAAGGCGGCGCATACCTGTCAGGCCTTCCAGATCGGGTTCACTCTGCATTCCGGCGGCGAGTGCGGCGTGTCGACCGCCGCGTACCTGCACATCGCCGCGAGCCTGCCGGTGCTGCCCTACGCGCTCGATTCGCACTACCACCATCAGACCGCCGACGTGATCACCCGACCGCACGAATACGTCGACGGCTGCTTCCGGTTGCCCGATGGTCCCGGGCTCGGAGTCGAACTCGACGAGGACCGGCTCGCGGAGTTGGAGGAGACCAATCGACGGAACGGCGACATCCTGATCTACGCGCACGACGAAGCTCAGCAGCGAAATCCACCGTTTCAGGGGCAATGGTAGGCCGGGGCCTGCGCACGCTGTTCGACGGGCTCGATCACCCCGAGGGGGTGTGCTGGTCGGAGACCGACGGGGCCCTATACGCGGGCGGGGAGGCCGGACAGCTTTATCGCGGTCGGCTTGACGACGGCGGCCATGAGCTGATCGCGAGCATCGAGGGCGGGTTCATGCTCGGGCTCGCGCTCGATGGCGAAGGCGCCGTCTATGTCTGCGACCCGGGGAACCGCTGCGTGCAGCGGATCTCGCCCGATGGTGCGGTGGCTCGTCACGGGGACGCGATCGGCTATCCCAACTATCCGGTGTTCGACGACGCCGGCCGGCTCTGGGTGTCGGACTCCGGCGGATGGGAGAGCGCCGACGGCGCGGTCATGCGAATCGACCGCGACGGGCGTACCGAGCGCGTCCTCGAAGGTCTTCGGTTTGCCAATGGCCTCGCGATCCGCGGCGAATGGCTGTACGTGGTGGAGTCGGCTTGGCCACGCGTGATCCGGATCCCGCTCACCGGCGGCGAGCCCGAACCGGTGATCGAACTGTCACAGGTCGTGCCGGACGGCCTCGCCTTCGACGAGGAAGAGGGGTTGTGGATCGGCTGCTGGCAGCCCAACCGGATCTACCGGCTGGGCTCGGACGGGACGCTCGAGACGATCGTCGATGACTGGAGCGGCGAGTACGTGCTGACCCCGACCAACCTCGCGTTCGCCGGCGCCGACCTCGGCCTGCTCGCGCTGGCGTCGCTGGGCGGATGGGCGGTGAAGGCGATCGATCCGGGCGTGCGCGGCGCGCCCCTGCACCATCCGCAAGGCGTTGGGGCATGAGCCGCCTGCGTCCGATCGTCTCGGAGCGAGCGTCCCGCGGGACCGGCGGGTACACGCCGGCGCTGGTCGCGGGCGACTACGTGTTCGTGTCCGGCCAGGGCCCGCTCGATCCGCAGACGCTGGCGGTGCGGGGGACGACGGTGGCCGAGCAGACGCGCCACACGCTCGAGAACGTAGTCGCGCTCGTGGCGGCGGCAGGGGGACGGGCCGAGGACATCGTGCGCTGCAACTGCTACCTCGCCTCGATCGAATCCTTCGACGAGTTCACCGCCGCCTACGAGGACTTCTTCTCCCATCAGCCCCGGCCGACCCGCACGACGATCGGATGCGAGCTGGCGGGAATCCTGGTCGAGATCGACTGCATCGCGTATGTCCCGCAGCTCGGCGACTGAAGCGGCCACGGAAACCCACGCGGCGTGGCTCGCGGCCCACCGCGCCGAGCTGCTCGAGCTCGTCCGGGAGCTCGTGTCGCTCCCGAGCGAGAACCGCCCTCCGCGAGGAGAAGAGGGCCCGTGCCAGCTCCGCGTCGCCGCCTATCTCTCCTCGCTGGGCCTGACCGTCGACGAGTTCGCGCCCGACGAGGTGCCGGGCGCGACCGGTCATCCCGCTTGGTGGCCGGGGCGCGAGTACGCGGGCCGTCCCAATGTCGCGGCGCGCCTGCGCGGACGCGGTGGCGGGCGCTCGCTGATCTTCTCGGGTCACGTGGACGTCGTGCCGGCGCTCGGCGAGGGAGCGCACGGCTACTGGGACGGCGAGGTGGAGGACGGCCGCCTGTACGGCCGCGGCAGCCTGGACATGAAGGGCGGCGTCGCGTGCTACCTCCACGCGCTCCGCTGCCTGGTCGAGTGCGGCGCGCCGCTGGCCGGCGACATTGTGGTCGAGACCACCGTCGATGAGGAGTTCGGGGGCGCCAACGGCACCCTCGCCTGCCGGCTGCGCGGCTACAACGCCGACGGGGCGGTCCTGCCCGAGCCGACGGGACTTGCCGTCTGTCACGCCACGCGCGGCGGCATCCAGTATCGCCTGCACGCGCGCGGCGAGAAGGGCGGAATGGACTTCGGCGGCGGTGCGCCGCCCAGCCCCCTGCACACGCTCGCGCGGACGGCGGTCGCGCTGGCCGACGCCGAGCCGGCGCGCGCTGCGCCGATCTACCAGTACCTGCTGCACTCCGGAGATGAGCTCCCCTGGGGCACCGGCGAAGGCACGCCTGCCTCCGGTGTCCTCGAATTCTGGGCCGAGATCCTCCCGGGCACCTCGCGTGAGACGCTGGAGGCGGAGCTGCGGGCGATTGTTGAGCCCGCGGCGGTGGGTGGGGTGCGGATTGAGTGGGAGCAGCGGACCCGCTTCCTGCCCGCGGTCGACCAGGATCCCTACACCCCGATCGTCAGCGCCATGCGCGCCGCGCTCGGCGACGCGCGCGCCGAGCCGCGGGTGGCGCCGTTCGCGTCTGACGCGTTCATGTTCTCGGAGCACTCGCCAACCCCGGTCGTCGTGTGCGGGCCGGGCGGAGACAACCCGCATGCCCCGGACGAGTATGTGCTCGTCGACGATCTCCACGCGCTGAGCACGGCGTACGTCCGGCTCGCCCTCGATTGGTGCGGTGCGTTGTGAGCCGCGTGGGCAACGGGCGCCTGCGCAGCGCCCGCTGGTTTGGCGAGCAGGATCTCCCCGGCTTCCTGCACCGCTCCTCGATCCACGCCGAGGGGATCTCGCGTCAGGCGCTGGCCGGCCGGCCGGTGGTCGGCATCTGCAACTCCTGGTCGGAGCTCGTCAATTGCAACGTCCACTTCCGCTCGCTGGCCGAGGCGGTCAAGCGCGGCGTGCTCCGGGCCGGCGGCCTGCCGCTCGAGTTCCCGACGATCTCGCTCGGCGAGAACCTGATGAAGCCAACCACGATGCTGTACCGCAACCTGATGGCGATGGACGTGGAGGAGTCGATCCGGTCCAATCCGCTCGACTCGGTGGTGCTCATCGGCGGCTGCGACAAGACCGTGCCGGCTCAGCTGATGGGCGCCGCGAGCGCCGACGTGCCGGCGATCATGCTGACCGGCGGCCCGTCCGAGCCGGCCTTCTTTCGCGGCCGGGAGCTCGGCGTCGGCACGGATCTGTGGCGCTACGCCGACGAGCTGCGCGCCGGGCGGATGACCCAGGCGGAGTTCGACGAGCTCGAGGCCGCGGCGACGCCCTCATACGGACACTGCAACGAGATGGGCACCGCCTCGACCATGAGCGCCCTGGTCGAGGCGCTCGGGATGTCGCTACCCGGAAGCGCGGCGGTTCCCGCGGTCGATGCCCGGCGGAGGGTGACCGCGGAAGCGACCGGCGCCCGGGCGGTCGAGCTGGCGCGCGAGCAGCTCAACCCGACGAGCGTGTTGACCAGTGAGGCGCTCGAGAACGCGATCACGCTGCTGATGGCGATCGGTGGCTCCACCAACGCGGTGATCCACCTGCTGGCGATCGCCGGCCGCGTCGGGGTGCCACTC
>JAFAWR010000076.1 GCA_019241635.1 Solirubrobacterales bacterium | reverse complement strand
GTTGAGGGCGTGGGTGAGGACGTGGTCTACGACGCCCTGGACCACATCGCCTTCCAGGACGCCGGTGCGGTCCACGCCGGCGCGTTATCGGGACGCTTCGCGCTCGGCGAGTTCTGCGAGCTGGTCGACTCGCTCGATTTGTTCCCGGTGGATCCCGTCCGCGACGTCTCGCGCCTATACCGGCGCTGGACCTTCCACAGTGCCGCCCTCGACCTCGCGCTCGCCCAGGCCGGGCAGCCCCTGCACGAGCGTCTCGGACGCGAACCCCGGCCGGTCACGTTCGTCGTCTCGCTCCGCCTCGGCGAGCCGCCGACGCTCGACCCGGTGGAGCGCCGCCTGGCGCGCTACCCCACGCTGCACTTCAAGCTCGACCCGACCAGCTCGTGGACCCCGGAGCTGATCGAGGCGCTGGTGGCCACCGGCGCCGTCGACTCGGTCGACTTCAAGTCGCTCTACCGCGGCACGGTCGTCGACCAGCCGCCCGACCCGGTGCTCTACCAGCGCGTGGTCGATGCGTTCCCCGACGCCTGGATCGAGGATCCCGACGTGGTCACTCCCGAGACCGCGGCGGTGCTCGCCGGCCATCACGACCGGATCACCTGGGACGCGTCGATCCACGGGGTCGACGACATCGAGGCGCTGCCCTTCCCGCCGCGTATGGTCAACCTCAAGCCCTCGCGGATCGGCGGCCTCGCCAAGCTGTGCGCGACCTACGACTACTGCGCCGAGCACGGGATCGAGGCCTACAGCGGCGGCCAGTTCGAGCTCGGCCCCGGCCGCGGGCAGGCTCAGTACCTGGCCTCGCTGTTTCACCCCGACACGCCGAACGACCTCGCGCCCGCGCCGTTTAACCTGGACCAACCGCCGCCGGGGCTACCGGAAAGCCCACTGGCACCGTCGCCGGCGGCGGTTGGATTTCGTTGGGAAGAAACTACGACTATTTCGTAGTTTCTTCCCAAGCGCGCGCCTAGACGCGCTGGATCAGCGTCCCGGTACCGAGCCCGCCGCCGCAGCACATGGTGACCAGCCCGACCTCCTTGTCGGAGCGCTCGAGCTCGTGCAGCAGCGTGGTGATCAGCCGGGCTCCGGTCGACCCGAGCGGATGCCCGAGCGCCATCGCGCCGCCGTTGACGTTGACCCGATCCATGTCGGGCTCGAGCTCGCGCCGCCAGGCGGCCACGACCGGGGCGAACGCCTCGTTGATCTCGACCAGGTCGATGTCGTCCATGGTCATGCCGTTGCGCTCCAGCAGCTTCTGGGTGGCCGGGATCGGGCCGGTGAGCATGATCACGGGGTCGACGCCGACCGTGGTCTGATCGACGATCTTGGCCCGCGCCTTCAGCCCCAGCGCGTCGGCCTTCTCGCGCGCCATCAGCAGCACGGCGGCGGCGCCGTCGGAGATCTGCGAGCTGTTGCCGGCGGAGACCTTGCCGTCCTCCTTGAAGGCCGGCTTGAGCTGCGAGAGCGCCTCGATCGTCGTGTCGGGGCGGATCCCCTGATCGCTCACATAGGTGGAGCCGTTGACCTTGAACGGCATCGTCTCGCGCTCGAAGCGCCCTTCCTCGGTGGCCCGGGCGGCGAGCTGGTGCGAGCGCAGCGCGAGCTCGTCGAGCTCCGAGCGCGGGATCTCCCACTCATCCGCGATCATCTCGGCCGACAGGCCCTGGGGGATCAGGTTGTAGCGCTCCATCAGCTCCTGCGGCCACGGCGAGCCGACCTCGTCGACCCACTTGAAGCCGATCCCCATCGGGACGTGCGCCATGTGCTCGACGCCTGAGCCGATCGCCACGTCATGCACGCCGGCGGCGATCAGCGCCGCCGCGAAGTTCACCGCCTGCTGAGCCGAGCCGCACTGGCGGTCGACCGTCGTCGCCGGCGTCTCGATCGGCAGCCCGGCCTGCAGCCACGCGTTGCGGCCCACGTTGAACATCTGCTCCCCGTACTGCTGTACGCAGCCGGCCACGACGTCCTCGACCTCGCCCGCGTCGATCCCCGACCGCTCGATCACCTCCGAGTAACAGCGCCCGAGCAACTCGTTCGGGTGGGTGTCCTTGTAGTAGCCCTTCTCCTTGTGCCCGCGCCCGATGGGCGTGCGGACCGCCTCGACGATGACTACCTCCCGACCCGATTGCGGCATTCAGAGCTCCTTTTCTTTACTACTGTACTGAAGCTTCCAGGAGCCAAATCAATCAGAGGAGCTGCCTTGCGGGAACGAGTGGGTATCGCCGGCTCGGGCGTGATCGCCTGCGGCCTGGCGGTGGCGGCCGCCGAGCGGGACGAGGTGCTGCTGTGGGCCAGATCAGACGATTCGGCCGAGCGGGCCCGCGCCCGCGTGATGAAGACCTGCTCCAAGCTCGAGGGCTACAGCCCCGAGCGCGTCCGGATCGTCACCGACCTCGACGAGCTGGCCAGCGCCACCTTTCTGGTCGAGGCGGTGGTCGAGCATCACGGCTCCAAGTCTCAGGTCCTGTCCGACCTCGGCGAGCTGGCCCGCCATGCCGGCGCGAGCGCCGTGCTGGCCACCACGACCTCCTCGCTGTCGATCACCGAGCTCGCGCAGGCCAGCGGCCACCCCGAGAACTTCGTCGGCCTGCACCCCTTCAACCCGGTTACGAAGATGCAGCTGGTCGAGCTTGCCTTTCCCCCCGAGGCCTCGGAGGAGACTCGCGACCGGGCCCGCCGGCTGTGCGAGGCGCTCGGCAAGACACCGATCGAGGTCCCCGACATTCCCGGCTTTGTGGTCAACCGCCTGCTCTTCCCCTACCTGTTCAGCGCGGTCGAGCTGCTCACCGAGACGGGCATGGCGCCCGAGGACATCGACAACTGCATGACGCTCGGCGCCGGCATGCCGATGGGCCCGATCGCCCTGCTCGACTACGTCGGCCTCGACGTCTCCAAGGCGATCGGCGAGTCGATCGGGGTGGCCGTGCCGGCCCGACTCACCGAGCTCGTGGACGCCGGGTCGCTCGGTCGCAAGACCGGCGCCGGGTTCTACAGCTACGACTGAATCTGGGCCTCGCTTCGCTCGGCGTCCCTGGGGCCGTTCCGCCGGGCATCCCTGCCCGGCGGGCCTCGCGTCCTGACCGGACGGGATACCCGGCCCCAGGGATGCCGCGAAGCGGCCCAATCTGGACATTGACCAACCTGAGAGGAAGTCTTTAGGACCCATTCATCTGGGGAGCGCACACTCCATACGCGACGTACCTCATAGCAGCACCTCCTCCCCAGAAGCACGAAGCCGGCCCGTCCCCAGCGGGCCGGCTTCTTTTTGGCGAGGGCCACAGAAAAGGCGAAGCCGGCCCGATCGGTGGGGCCGGCTTCTTCTCTCCTCTCAACCACCGGGAAAGTTTCCGGTCGTTGCCTGACGCGCGAAATGTAACGAATGCCGCGAGGTGGTGGGTGGTCGTTGTCAGCACTCTGCCCCCGGGTAGAACCCGCGGGTGGGAGAAGCCCCCGACAATGCCGGCGACGGCCGCGACGAAACCGAGCTCGAGCGCACCGACCGCAACCTGGTCGAGCTCCTCCAGGAGGTCCGCGTCGTCCAGACCGGCGTGCAGATCCTGTTCGGCTTCCTGCTCACGATCGCCTTTCAGCCCAAGTTCGCCAAGCTTTCGAGCTTCCAGAAGGCCGACTACCTGGGCACCCTGATCGCCGCCGCGACCACGCTGATCATGCTCACCGCGCCCAGCTCGTGGCACCGGATCCTGTTTCGCCAGGGCGACAAGGAGCACCTGGTGGAGATCGCCAACCGCTTCACGGTGCTCGGGCTTGCCGCCATGGGGCTGACCATGATCGGCGTGGTCATGCTGCTCAGCGACATCGCCTTCTCGCCCGCGCTCACCGCGCTGGTCACCGCGGTGGCGGTGATCGCCTGCTCGGTGCTCTGGTACGCGATGCCGCTGGCTCGCCGGCGCAAGCTGGCCGGCTGATCGGGCCTAGGCCGCGACGCGGCGCTGACGGATCCGCACGGCCTCGATGCGGTTCTGGCGGACCGATTCGACGCGGATCGAGAACCCGTTCGCCGCGATCGTGTCCCCGCGCTTGGGCAGTCGCCCGAGCTCGGCGAACACGAATCCGCCCACCGAGTTGTACGCGTCGGTGTCGACCGGGAGCTCGAGGCCGTAGTCCTCGAGGTCGGAGACCGCCACGTGCCCGCGGACGAACCAGTCGCCGTTGGCCAGCCGGCGCACCGCCCCGCCGGCCGGGTCGGTCTCGTCGGAGATCTCCCCCACGACCTCCTCGATGATGTCCTCGATCGTCACGATCCCCGCCGTGCGCCCGTACTCGTCGACGACGATGGCCAGCTCGGTGCGCTCGCGCTGAAGGTCGGCCAGCAGGTCGTCGAGCGGCTTGGTCTCGGGCACGATCGGGGCCTCGCGGACGAGCGGCTCGAACGTCGCGTCCATGCCGTGGTTGAGCGAGCGCTTGACCAGCTGGTTGACGTGGACGATCCCCTTGACCCGGTCCTGGTTCTCGTCCTCGGTGACCACCAGGCGCGAATGCCCGGTCGAGACGCAGCGCTTGAGTGCCGCCTCGACGGTCTCGGACAGATCGACGGTGACCACGGCCGGAATCGGGGTCATGACCTGCCGCGCCTCCTGCTCGTGCAAATGGAAGACGCCGGTCAGCATGTTGGCCTCGCCCACGTCGAGTTGCCCGCCGGAGGAGGACTGGGCGATCAGCCGCTTGAGGTCGTCGGGCGTGCCGCCCTCGGGCTCCGCGTCGGGGTCGGTCCCGAGCATGCGCAGGATCGATTTCGAGGCCGAGTTCAACACGATGATGAACGGGTTGAACAGGACCCGGAAGAACTGCATCGGCCGGGCGATCCTGCGCGCCAGCCCCTCGGCGTGCTGGATCGTGTACAGCTTGGGGACGATCTCCCCGATGATGCTCTGGGCGATGGTGATCAGCAGGTAGGCGATGACCACCGACACCGCCACCGCGGCGGTGTGGCCGATCGGACTCCCCAGCCACGGCTCGAACACGTGGGCGATGGCCGGCTCGCCCAGGGCGCCGATGCCGATCGAAGCCATGGTGATCCCGACCTGGCAGGCCGAGATGTAGTCGCCGATCTGCTCGATCTGGCGCAGCGCCAGGCGGGCGCCCCGCGCTCCCTCCTCGGCCAGCGCCTCGAGCCGCTCCCGGCGCGAGCGGACAAGCGCATACTCGCCGATCACGAAGAACGCGTTGGCCAGGACCAGCAGCGCGGTGAGGATGATGAAGAGGACCTTCACTAGCCCCGCGAGGCCCGCGCTCGGGCCGCCCCGCACTCCGTCCTCGGTGGAGAGCTCGTCGTCTGTGAGCTGCTACTTCGGGATGGGTCGTCGTCGTTCATGCAGCGACGGGGGAACGGTAGCAGCCGCGCCACCCGGTTCCCGGCAGTTCGTCCGGCCGCTCCGCCGTATCTATCCTCTCAGGTCGTGCGCATCGTCAGCCTGATCCCCTCCGCCACCGAGACTCTGTTCGCGCTCGGCCTGGGGCCCGACGTGATCGCCGTCACGCACGAGTGCGACTACCCGCCAGCCGCGCGCGAGCTTCCCAAGATCACGCGGGACGTGCTGGAGCCCGGCCTCACCCCACGCGAGATCGACGCCGCGGTCAAGGAACGCACGCTGGCCGGGGAGTCGATCTACGAGCTCGACGACGAGCTCCTGCACGACCTGCGCCCCGACCTGATCATCACCCAGGAGCTGTGCGCGGTGTGCGCGGTGTCCTACGACGACGTGCGGGCCATCGCCGAGGAGATCGAGACCCAGCCGCGCGTGGTCGCGCTCGATCCCCGCACGGTGGGCGAGGTGCTCGGCGACGTCCGCACCCTGGCCCAGCTCACCGACCGCAAGGACCAGGCGGTGTCATTGGTGCGCGACGCCTCGGCCCGGATCGACCGTGTACGGCTCGGGGCGCGTGGGGCGCGCCGGCTGCGTGTGGCGGCGCTCGAGTGGCTCGATCCGCCGTTCGCGGCCGGCCACTGGACTCCGCAGCTGATCGAGTACGCCGGCGGCGAGGACGTCCTCGGGTTCGCCGGCGAGAAGTCCGAGGAGACGAGCTGGGAAGCGGTCGCGGCAGCGCAGCCCGACGTGGTGATCGTGATGCCCTGCGGGTTCGACGCGGAGATCGCCCACCGCGAAGCCGAGATGCACCGCGACGACCTGGTTCGCGCCGGCGCCGGCGAGGTGGTGGCGGTCGACGCGGCGGCGTACTTCTCGCGTCCGGGCCCGCGGATCATCGACGGGCTCGAGCTGCTCGCGCACATCCTCCACCCCGAGCGGTTCCCCGACCCGCCCGAGGGCGCGCGCGCGTTCACCGTCGAGCTGTAGGCCGATCCGGGTTCAGATCGTCAGGCCGTTGGGCGTGAGCCCGGTGCTCCCGGCCACGGCGATCGCGCCGATCACGCTGGCCACGGCGATGACCAGGCAACCGGCCATGGCCAGCGCGGGCATGCGCCGGCGCTCGTCGAGCTCGAGGATCAGCCAGCCGGCGATGAGGCCGCCGACCAGCCCGCCCAGGTGGGCGCCGATCGAGATGCCGCGCACGCTCAGCGAGAACACCAGGTTGAGCACGAGCACGAATCCGAGCCCGCTTTGCCAGAACGGGATGCCCCGGTAGCGCGCGACCACGATCAGCGCGCCGAAGATCCCGAAGATCGCTCCCGAGGCGCCGATCGAGGGGTAGCCGGGCTGGAACAGCAGCGCGCCGAACGATCCGGCCAGCAGCGAGGTCAGGTAGACCACGACGAAGTTGCGGCTGCCGATCGCCGGCTCGAGCGCCGACCCGACGAAGTACAGCGAGAGCATGTTGATCCCGATGTGGAGCAGCCCGTCGTGCAGGAACGGGCCGGTGATGAGCCGCCAGTATTGATGGGAGCCGTCGAGGGGCGCCGGGAACGGGTTGTGCGCGGTCAGCGCCGGACCGAACAGCGCCCCGTGGTAGTAGATCGTTCCCCCGCCCCCGCCGCCCAGCGGCGCGCCCGCGCCGGTCTCGGCCAGGAACACGATCACGTTGATGATGATCAGCGCCTGGGTGGCCCGGGGAAGGGCCGGGGCCGAGCGCACGCCGCGGGTCACCCGGGTGCGCTCGCGTGAGCATTCCGGACAGCGCATGCCCACCGGAGTCGGGGTCATGCAGTCGGGGCAGATCGGGCGTCCGCACGAGGAGCAGGAGACCCCGGTCTCGCGGTTCGGGTGGCGGTAGCAGACGTCCATCAGATGGTCACTTCGATGACGCTATCAGCGGGCGGAGCGGCCGATCTGTGGTGCGCGGGTGCGCCTATCGGCGCCGGACGATTCGCCGGGCCTCTTCGGCGGCGTCCTGGAAGGTCCGCTCGACGAGCTCGACCACGTTGCCCGAGCGCTGCTTGCGCACCCGATGCCGCGCGCGCACCCGCAGCACCACCAGCGCGGTGCCGGCGCTCACCCCGACCACCGCGGCCGCGGCCGGCCGGACCCAGTTGCGCGGGTCGCGCATGGCCGAGAGCTCCCACGCATCGAGCTCCTCCTGGGCCAACTCGGTCAGGTTGACCAGCGTGAGCTCGAGCCGGTCCACCACATGGGCGGGCGGCTCGATCGGCGAGAGCGCCTGGCGCAGCAGGGCCTCGAAGTCGGCGGCGCCGCTGCTCATGTTCGCGTCGCCTCGCTGTCGCTTGCGGCGGGCTCGGACACCATGCCCTCGAGCTGGCGGATCGCGCGGTGCAGGAGGACCTTGGTGGCGCCGTCGGTCCGGCCGAGGGCCCGCGCGATCTCGCGGTTGTCCATGCCCAGGGCGAAGCGCATGATCAGCGCCTCGCGCCGGTCATCGGGCAGCTGCTGGACGCCGTCGAGGATCGCCTTGAGCTGCTCGCGCCCCTCCACCAGGGACTCCGTGGTGTGAGGAGCCGAGATCATGTCCGCGTCCTCGATCCCCGACTCGGGCTTGCGGGACCGGTCGCGGTAGAAGTTGGCCGCCAGGTTGTGGGCGATCCGGATGAGCCACGGCCGCAGCGGACGCCCGTTGGCCTCGCGCAGGGCCCGCTCGAAGTGGCGGTACGCCTGCAGGAAGGTCTGCTCGGTGAGGTCCTCGGCATCGTGATGGTTGCCCACGCGGTAGTAGCTGTAGGAATAAACGTCCCGGAGGTGCGTTCTGTACAGCTCGGTGAAGCGAGCGTCGACGTCCGCCTTGGCGGTGGGTGGTTCGGGCTGCACCCGAACGGCAGGTTGGTCGTCCGGTGTCGCGGAAGAACCGGCCTCGGCCACGCCGCTGGGTTGCTCGTCTTCCGCCACACGCCCAGCCTAGCCACAGTCAGGCCGCCCGGATGGAAGACTTTTTCCGGGGACGAGGCGGCTCGGTCACGGTCGCGGTCCACTGCTCGGGCTCGATCCGGCCCTCGATGAGCGCGGTCAGGCTGTCGAGCGCCGGCGTCTCGAGCTGCGCATTGCGCGCCACTGTGGCGAGCAGCGGGGCCGAGTCGACCGCCTCGGCGGTTTGGCCGAGCGCATTTCCGATCTCGTCCGCCGGCACGCCCTGGGCGAGCAGCTCGCCGGCCTTGCGGTTGCGCTCGTTGGGCGACACCGCGCTGGCCACGAGATCGCCGGCGCCGGCCAGCCCGGCGAACGTCTCGGGCCGGCCTCCGTGGACGCGCGCGAGCGCGTCGATCTCGGCGAACACCTTCCCGGCCGCCGCGCCGGCCACGTTGGGTCCGGCGATCGAGGCGACCGCGGCGGCCAGCACCGCGACGTTCTTGGCCGCACCGGCCAGCTCGACTCCGGTCACGTCGCCGGTGGCGGTGACTTCGAAGCCGGCCGTGGTGAGGCTGTCTTTGAGCTGGCGACTGAAGGCTCGGTCGACCGAGGCAAGCACGACCGACGCGCCGTGCTCGAGGGTGTCGGCGGCGTCGGCCGGACCGCCCAGGGCGGCGACCGCGCGGGCGGCGCAGCGCTCGGCCACGAACGCCGAGGGCAGCGTGCCGAGTGGCGGCACGAGGCCCTTGGCCAGGACCAGGACGCCGGCCCGGCGGGGGATCTTCTCGCCGTGGGCGGCCATCACCGCGGGCAGCGCCCGGGCGGGGACGGCCAGGCAGATGAGGTCAGCGGTGTCGAGCTGAAGGTCGGCCGCCGCTTGGATTCGAACCGCCTCCGGGAGCTCGGCGCCCGGGAGGTGGGCCCGGTTGACGCGGGTGCGGGTCAGCTCGTCGGCCTGCTCGCGCGTGTGGGTGCCGAGGTCGACATCGAACCCAGCCCGGGCGAGCAGCACGGCGAGGCTCGTGCCCGCCGCGCCGGCGCCGACGATGGCTGCGCGCCGGATCGGCGCCATGCCGCCGAGCCATTCCCACTGGAGCATCACCATCGGCCAGATCCGGTCGGTGACCGCGCCGGCCAGCGCCGGCGAGGCGTCGTCGACCTTGGGGAAGTGCAGCACACGGCCGGCGCGGACCCGGACCTTGCGGGGGCGGATCCGCCAGCCCCGGCGGATGTCCTCGGTGCCGATGATGGCGATCGGGACCACCGGGGCGCCGGTCTCGAGCGCGAGGCGCCCGACCCCCCGCTTCGGGCGGCCCAGCGACCCGGGGCGCGTCCGGGTGCCCTCGGGGAACATCAGCACGATGTCGCCCCGGTTGAGAATCTGTTTTGCCGTTTCGATCGTCTCCTGATCGCCCGCGCCCCGGGCGACCGGGAACGCGCCCAGGGCGTTGAGCAGCCAGCTCAGGAGGCGGTTGTAGGTGAACAGCTCCTGCTTGGCCACGTAGTACACCGGTCGCCGGGTCATCGTCCCGATCACGAATGGATCGAAGAAGCTCCGGTGGTTCGCGGCCAGGATCACCGGCCCGTTTTCCGGGATGTGCTCGCGGCCCATCCGCTTCATGCGGAGGTACGTCAGGAAGAACGGGGTCAGGATCATCCTGACGATCAGCAGCACCAGCCGATTGACGCCTTTCTCCCTGGCCCGGCGGTGCAGAGCTTCTTGATCCATCGCACTTTGGCGTACCCACCCCGGCCCTGCCCGTTACAGTTTGGCCCCCTTGAGCAACGGCTCCGTCACCAACCGAACGCTCAAAGGAGCCCTCGCCGGCGGGGTCGCCGCCCTCGCCTGGGCCGTCCAGCAACCGCTGGACAAGCTGATCTTCCGCAGCCGCTACGACGACGTCGAGCTCCTCGGCCGGGCGATTCGCCCAGGGCCGGGCTGGTACCGCATCGGCTTGGTGATGCACGTCCAGAACGGCGCCCTGTTCGGGGCTTTGTATGCAAACCTCGCGCCTGGATTGCCCATCCCCCCGGCCCTGCGCGGGCCGGCCTGCGGGCTCACCGAGCACTTTGTCCTCTGGCCTCTGGTCGGGCTGACCGATCGCTTCCACCCCGCCCACGATCAGCTGCCCGCGTTGAGCGGCAGCCGGCGCGCCTTCGCCCAGGCCACCTGGCGCCACCTCCTCTTCGGCTACGTCCTCGGCGAGCTCGAGCGCCGGCTGAACGTCGACTCGGACGTCGCCCCCGGTCCGGCGCCCGACTACGCCTCCAACGGCCACGGCTCCCTCGAGCGCGCCGTCTCCGCCGTGCGAGACTGACGCGCACGCGCCCGCCTAGCTCAACTGGTAGAGCACTTCACTTGTAATGAAGGGGTTGGGGGTTCGAGTCCCCCGGCGGGCTTGGTGTGATGAGTCGGGACATAGGTCTCAGATGAGTCGCGACATCGGTCTCACTTTTGGGGGCTTGGCCAGCGGCCGGGCTTTCGCATTTGGTTGCGCCAGTAGGTCTTCTCGGGTTCGGTCTGGTGGGTGGAGAGGACTTCGCCGGTGGCGAGCTCGGCGACCGTGACCTGGTGCTCGTCGGTGAACGCGAGGACGCGTTTGCGGGCGTGTGCGGTGCCGATGCCGAGGTGGTGCATGCGGCCGGCGCGGCGGAGGCTCATCTTGCCTTTGGTGTCGAGGCGGTCGTAGCGCAGGCGGTAGTGGCCGGGGGTGTGCCCGTTGGTGGCCGGGAGGGCTTTGGGGGTGGCCCGGTAGACGTCCCCGGGGGGTTCTGCGGTGCAGGGCTCGGTGAGGGCGCCGCTCGTTGTAGTGTGCGCGGAACTCGTCCAGCTGGGCTTGTAGCTCGGTCACGCTGCGCGCCGTGGGCCGGGCCCTGAGCCAGCGTTGCAAGGTCTGGTGAAACCGTTCGGTCTTGCCCTGGGTCTGGGGGTGGCCCGGGGAGCCGTTCTTCTGGCGGATGCCGAGGGTCGGAAGGATGTATTCGAAGGCGTTGCGGCCACCGGTGAAGCGGGAGGTGTAGACGCTGCCGTTGTCCGTGAGGGTGCTGGCCGGCGGGCCGTATTCCTCGATGACGGCAAGGAATACGCTCACCAC
>JAFAWR010000048.1 GCA_019241635.1 Solirubrobacterales bacterium | reverse complement strand
GCGGCGGCGGCCGGCACGACGCGCTTGAGCACCGCGCCGCGAGACAGCTCGCCGAGGTCAAGCACCTCCTCGGATCGGCGCCGGTCGGGGCGGGCCGGCCGGGCGGCAGCGGCAGGTCAGGGGTGGATGATGCGGCGGTGCCGTCCGCGCGATCGTCGCGCCCCTGGGCCCGCATCACCGCGCGACGCGCCTGCGCGTCGACCTGCTCGATCCGGACCGGGCCCTGATAACAGCACCGGCCCGTGCTTGATGGTCATCTCACCCTGGTACTCGGACCCGTCGGAGCCGAGTAGCGCCGAGCCCGGCAGGCAGGGCGCCACCTGCTCGAGGTCGTGCAGGACGTCCCACGCCCGCTCGAGTTCCACCGGCACGGTGGATTCGTTGTGCAGCCTCACCCGGCATCGTTCCGGCCCGGTCGGCGACGCAAACGCGCGCGCCGGAGCCGCGTCGACGTGGACGGCGGGCCGTTGCAGCCCTCCGGCACGGCCGGCGACAGGTCGACGACGCGATTCAAGAAGGCAGGCCGCCGGCGTGATCGCCGATCGTCGAGTAGAACTCGCGCTCGCGCGCGGCCAGGAGCTCCGGGATCGCCTCCTGCTTGACCAGCCGGGTGAAATGCTCGGTGTCCTGATGGGCCTCGTAGCCGGCCTCATCGGCGTACTGCTCATAGAGCAAGAACAGGTTGGGATCCTCAGCCGAGCGCTGTGCCTGGTAGAAGACGCAGCCCGGCTCGGCTCGTGACGGCGGGGTCATCTCCTCGATCACCTCGAGCAGACGGTCCGCCTTACCCGGGTGCGCCCGCCACTTGGCGGCAACTACATACGCCATGCCACGTCTCCTTTTGTCCCGATGGGTTGCGTAGTACACCACGCCCTCGATCTCGAGCTCGACGACGTCCCGGGGGTGAGAGCCAGCGGTCAAGCTCGATACCCGACCCGCCGGTCGCCGTCCCCGACCCGCTCACCCGTTCCAGATCGTGTAGCCGAAGATCGGCGGTGGCCGAGCGTATCCTGGTGATGGTCTCCGGGCGCATCGCCCTCGAGACCACCGCACCGAGCTCACGGGCGACGTGGAGGCCCAGCGGCGCTACCTCGGAGTCGAGCCGCTCGCGGCCACCGCCTGACTCGTGCTCCACCGAATCCCCGACGCAAAGGAATCCAGATGACCGGTTCAATCGCAGACGCCGTGGGCGCGCCGGACACCGAGCGCAGCGCGCTGGCCCCGCTGGCTCAGACCGCGTTGACCGCCACCGACTACTGGAACGATTCCTGCTCGATCGAGGAGCTGAACTACGCGATCGAGCGCGGCGCGGTCGGCGCCACCAGCAACCCGACGATCGTCGGCGAGGTGCTCCGCAAGGAGCTGCCGCTCTGGCGCGAGCGGATCGACGAGATCATCGCCTCGCAGCCGTCGTGGACGGAGGACGAGGTCGCGTGGCAGCTGATCGAGGAGATGGCCGTCCGTGGCTCCGAGCTGCTGCTGCCGGTGTTCGAGCGCGAGGGTGGTCTCAAGGGACGGCTGTCGATCCAGACCAATCCCAAGCTGTATCGCGATCCCGAGCGCCTGGTCGCGCAGGGGATGCACTTTGCCGGGCTCGCGCCCAACATGCAGATCAAGATCCCGGCCACGCGCGCCGGCATCGACGCGATCGAGGAGGTGACCGCGGCCGGGGTGAGCATCAACGCCACGGTCTGTTTCACGGTCCCCCAGGCGATCGCCGTGGCCGAGGCGGTCGAGCGCGGGATGGACCGTCGTTCGGCGGCCGGTGAGGACGTCTCGGGGATGTCGCCGGTGTGCACGATCATGGTCGGCCGGCTCGACGACTGGATGCAGGTGCTGGTCAAGCGCGACCGCATCGTCGTCGACCCAGGCGTTGTGCACTGGGCGGGGATCGCCTGCTTCAAACACGCCTACGGACTGTTCCGCGAGCGGGGCTACCGCGCCCGCCTGCTCGCGGCCGCCTACCGCCATCACCTGCACTGGTCCGAGTTGATCGGCGGCGACATCGTCCTGACCATCCCCCACGCCTGGCAGCGGCTGTTCAACGACTCCTCGATCGAGGTCGTGCCGCGGATCGACAACGGGCTGCCCGAGGGCGTGTTCGAGCAGCTCTACGAGAACTTCCCCGACTTCCGCCGGGCTTACGAGCCCGACGGCCTGGCGCCCGAGGAGTTCGACGACTACGGCGCCACCCGGCGCACGCTGCGCGGGTTCATCGCCTCCTACCAGGACCTGGTGGCGGTCATCCGCGACTTCATGCTTCCGGATCCGGATCGCGCATAGCCGGCGCCATGCCTGGCACCTAGATGCCCGGCTCGCGCGCCGTGGTTACGCCCAGTGCGGTCAGCACCGCCAGCCCGGCGGCGATCAGGAGCAGGACCGAGTAGGTGGTGACGTGCGCGGCGAGGGCCATCAGGTACGGGGCCGCAAAGCCGAGATATGTGAACACGTAGAACGTCGCGGTGAGCCCGGCGACCGCCCGCTCCGGGGCCAGGCGCTGCACCTCCAGGAGCCCGGCGACCAGGCACAGGCCGTAGGCGCTCCCGAGCACGAGCGCGCACGGGATCAGCAGCCAGTTCTCGCGCACGTCCGCGGTCAGCGCGGCGAGGGCCAGACCGGCGACGGCCACGACGAGGCCAAGCAGGGCCGCGGCGTGGGGCCGGGGCCCGGCCTCGAGCCGGCGGGCGACGGGTTGGATGAGCACGCCCGTGAGCGCGGTGAGGCACGTGACGGCGGCGGTCAGGGCGACACCATCCGCTGAGTGCCCGGTCCCGACGATGTTCGGGAGCAGCGCGAAGGCGATGGCCGGCGCGGCGAACACCCACGGAGCCAGCGGGACGACGAGACGGCGAAACCGCCGAGCGCTCGGAGCCGACAGGCGGGTGGATGCGGCTGAGCGCTCATGGCGCGCGATGGTCTCGGGGACACCGCGCAGAGCCACCAGCACGATCAGCATCAACGCGAGGTGCGGCAGGTACGGCACGACGGTCTGCTCCGGCGCCCACTGGGCGAGCAGGCCGGCGACGAGCGGGCCGATCGCGAAGCCGAGGGTCATGGCCACGGCGGCGCGGCGCGCCACAATCGCGTGATCGGCGTCGCCGAACGGCGGCAGCGAGGTCTCGCGCAGCCACGCGGTGCCGACACCGAACGCGGCGCCGCTGCTCACGCCAGCCAGCAGGCGCCCGAGGTAGAGCAGGGCCAGGGCATGGCCGCCGGCGATCAGGCTGAGACTGGCCAGCACCGAGATGACCGCCGCCCAGATCCCGACCGTGCGGCGACCGTGCGTGTCCGACCACCGGCCCGCGATCACCAGGCCGGGGATCAGCCCGGCCGCGTAGGCGGCGAACAGGGCCTCGAGCGTCGAGGTCGAGAGTCCCAACCGGGCGTGGTAGACGAGCAGCATCGGAGTGATCTGGTTCGACCCCCAGCCGGCCCCGGCCAGCACGCCGGCAACCGGCAGCCATGCCCGGCCCACGGCCAG
>JAFAWR010000292.1 GCA_019241635.1 Solirubrobacterales bacterium | reverse complement strand
GTGCAAGGCGGACCTAATGGGAGGAAACGAAGCACCAAATGAGTGAGACCGCCACTTTGAGCCCAGCGCCGCAACGACTGCGCGCGCTGGAAAGAGCCAACGCGGTCCGGCTCGCCCGCGCGGAGCTGAAGCGAAGGATCGCTGAGGGAGACGCTTCCGCCGCGGAGGTCATTTTGGAGCCGCCGGCCGAGGCGCTCAGCTGGGCGATCGGGGAGCTCCTGATGAGCCAGCGCCGATGGGGCACCACCCGGTGCCGGAAGTTCCTCGCGCGCTACCACATCACCGAGACCAAGGTGCTGGGGGCGCTCACCGACCGGCAGCGACGGCTGCTGGCTGATGAGCTCGAGTCGTGCGCGGTGCGACCCCTGGCGCTCGTCTAGGGATCAAAGACCTGCCTCGCCCCGCGCCACCGGCTACGGACGGTGGCGCGGGGCGAGTGTCATCTCGGTCCCCGCACGCGCTCAGAGCTGGATTCCCACGGGTACCGGGCTCGCGCCGGCGAACAGGAAGAACCACACCACGAAAGCGGCCAGCGTGAGCCCCGCGCTCACCACGAGGACGGTCTCGAGCACGTAGTGCCCGGTGTCGTCCAGGCCGCGGGCGCGGCGGTTGGCCTGGTAGAAGTTCGACAGCTTGGCCAGCACCGCGGCCAGCAACATGATCGTCGCCACCACGCCGATGAAGCTGACGCCGAGCGCGGTGCCGAGCGACGAGGTGGCGCCCTGAACCTGGGAGCCGACCCACAACCACAGCAGCGGCGTCCCGATCCACAGCACGAGGCTGCCGATCACCATGATCAGGAGCACCAGCGTGGCGCCGAGGCCGGTCCGGAGCAGATCGCGCATGGGTCTCAGAGGCTCAATCGGCCGCGGCGGCGCCGCGGCCGGTGGCTAACGGACAGCCCGAGGAGAGCTTGACCTGCCACCACCCCATCAGCATCCCGATCAGCCCGAGGCGGGGGCCGACCTGCCACACCCCGCAGCCCGGCTCTCCGAGCTCGCGGTTCGAGATGCGCACGAAGCGGTAGCGGCCCGGCTCGAGCAGCATCCGTTCGAGCTGGACGCGGCTGGCCGCCTGGCGATCGGCGCGCTCGGTGATGGTGGCTCGCGCCGAACGGACCCGCACGGCCAGATCGTCGCGCACTCGCTCGAGCTCGCCGAGGTCGAGCAGCCGTGGCGCCGCACACGAGCGCGTCGGCGCCTCGTCGAGGCCGCCCATCGGATAGGCGGTGACGAAGGCCTCGGACAGCTCGCGCTCGAGCTTGGCGATCTGCGCCCGCAGCGTGCGACGAGCCGCCCTCTCGTCCGTCGCCGGGGCGGTGAGCGCCACCGGCGGCAAATCGGTCCGTGCTCTGCTGTCGTGTTCGAGGACCTCCATCGCTGCCTCCTTTCCGGAGTCGCTCCAGGTTACGATACCCCGCTCTGCGGTATCTACCCAGCCTTCAGGACATCCGTGGCGGTCCACAGCGCCTCCTCGACATGGATCGCCGGCACCCCCTCCACGGCCACCGCGTAGAGCACGATTGCCCGCGCGCCGGGGCCGGGCAGGTGTTCGGGGACCGGCTCGCCG
The DNA here is from genome assembly GCA_019241635.1 of Solirubrobacterales bacterium. Lineage (GTDB taxonomy): Bacteria > Actinomycetota > Thermoleophilia > Solirubrobacterales > Solirubrobacteraceae > Palsa-465. Next base: position 859 of record JAFAWR010000292.1, on the reverse strand, counting down.
AACAGCGTGGCGTGCACTCGGGCGGCGTCCGCCACCACCAGCTGCCCGGCCGGGAGCGAGAGACCGTCGGGCGCGCCGCCGAGTCGCTCGCCGCCCACCGCCGCGCGGAGCACCAGGCTGTCCACCTCGACCCGGCGCCCGTCCAGGGCCCAAACCGGCACCCCGGTCTCGATCAGCGCGATCAGCAGCGCGTCCTGCAGGATGTCGCGCGAGCGAAAGCGCCCGTCGAGCAGGCGCCGGACAGCCGCGGCCTCGCTGGGGATCCGGGCCGCGTCGGGATCGAGGCCGACGTGGCGGAAGAAGCTCCGGTAGGCGTGCGGGATGGGCTGCGTGCGCATCGCCACCACGCCCGCGCCGGCGACCCGGTCCGAGAGCTCGCGCAGCCGCCGGCGCACCTCGCGCGGGCTGGCCCGCACCCGCGCCTCGAGCTGGGTCCACTGCAACCGCAGCCCGGGGAACTCGGCCCTGAGCTCGGGTGCCACGCCACCGCTGACGAAGCTCATCGCGCAACGCCGGAGCCGAGCAGTGCCCGGACCCGCGGGGCCAGGGCCGCGGCCACGGTCCAGTGCTCTCCGATCAGCCGCTGGGCCACCGTCCCGCCCCGCTCGGCCAGCTCGATCAACGGACAGGCGGTCACCCCATACAGTCCCCCGACCGCGCCGTCGGCGTCGTAGGCCACCGGGATCGTCCATCCGTGCCTGCGCACCGCCCTTGCGGTCGCCGCGTGCGACCCGTTCACGGCGACCGCGGCGAACTGCACGCCACGGAGCGCCGGCTGCCCGGCCAGCGCCTGCATCGCGTCGACCGCGCGCTCGCAGGCTGAGGAGTTGGTCACGAAGAAGTCGAGCACGAGCGGGCC
>JAFAWR010000234.1 GCA_019241635.1 Solirubrobacterales bacterium | reverse complement strand
CCCGCAAATCGACCAAGCGGATCCTCCAGGAGGCCGAGTTCGCCGGCTGCGACGCCATCGTCATGACCGCCGACCCCGACCGGGGACGCGTTGTGGGGGACATGCTGTGGTCCCAGGAGCCCCAGCGCGTCCGTCGCCGCTCCAAGCTCCCGGTGTTCCTGGTCACCGACGACCCCTCCTGACCCCCCGCCCCACCCCGCCGCGACCCCCGCCCGCACCGAGCCGCAGCCGGAGGGCATTTTCCGCCATTTGCGTCCAGCCTCGCCGCTATTTCCGGATGGTGCCTCTCTCAGAGGCATGATCCGTCACCAACCGAACTCTGAGTTCGCAATGGCGGAAATTGCCCCTCGGGCTCTAGCGGTCATGGACGAGTCGTAGCCTCGCCCGGCCCCGCACCGCGCCCCACCGCCTCAGCACCCACCCCCACACCCCACACCCCGCTCCCAACACGAAAATTCCATCATTCCGGCGTGCCCCCACGGCTAGTGACGGAAAATTCGTTCTGGAGACGAAGAATCCGGAATTCCAGCGCCAGGGTCCCTGGAATGCTGGAAATTTCGTTTGGGGGGCGGGTCGCGGTGGGGGACGGGTCGCGGCGGGGGCGGATCGCGGGCAGGGCGGATCGCGCGCGGTGCGGGCGCGTCGCGGATCGAGCCCGGGGCAGCAGGCCGCTCGGGGCCGCCGAGCGCCGACGGGGCTCGCGTCGGCTACCCCGGGTGCTGGCGCGCCACCGCCTCGGCCGGCCGGCCGTGCAACCGGGCCAGCTTGATCGCCAGCTCGAGCGAGAGGAGGTCGTCCTCGTCCAGGTTCAGTCCGGTCAGCTCCTCGATCCGACCCAGGCGCTGGCGCAGGGTGTTCGGGTGGATGAACAGCTCCCGCGCGCTCTCGATCACGCTGCGTCGCTCGGCCAGGTAGCGCTCGAGCGTGTCGAGCAGCGAGGTGCGCCGCTTGGCGTCGTACTCGATCAGGCGGTCGACGGCCGCGCGCATCCGGTCGTGGGGCGCGTTCTCGGCCGCTATGTGCACGAGGTAGCGGTAGGCGCCGACCTCGGCGTAGCCGATCGCGCCGCCGTCGCCGAGCAGCGCCCGCCCGATCATCGTGGCGTCCAAAGCCTGGCGAAAGGCGCGGGCGGCCCCGCCCGCCGAGTCGTGCAGCTCGCTCAGCCCGACCGCGGCGCCGCGCCGGCGACCCAGCTCGCGGCAGCGCCGCACGATCTCCTCGGTCACCTCCGGACCGCGGCTGCTCAGCGCCAGGACGGCCCGGACCGGCCCCGGGCCCGCCTCCACCGCCGCGCGCGGCGCCAGCTCAGCCACGTCGTGCCCGAGCAGCTCGGCGGCCGCCCGCCACTCGCCGGAGCCCTGCTCGAGACCCGCGGCGGGTTCGGCGCAGAGCATCAGATACGGGCGGGAGAGGTCGCAGCGCACCTCGCCGGCCTTGGTCGCCGCGAACGCGGTGTCGCCGGCCCCCAGCGCCTCGAACAGGTCCTTGACGATGTTGGCGTTGGTCAGCCCCTCGATCAGCTCGGCGCGCTTGATCGCGATCGCCGCCAGGTGTGCGACCGCACGCGCCATCTCGGTCTCCTCGCCGGTGAACGGACGCCGCTGGGGAGCTCCAGCGCACAGCAACCCGAGCCGCTCCCCACCCGAGATCAGCGGCGTGACCAACAGGTCGGAGACGTCGAGCTCGGGCCACAGCGAGCGCGCCCGCGGCCGCGACGCCCGGTCGCCGAACGCGGCCAGGAGCAGCGCGGTGGCCGACAGCGCCTCGGGGGCGCCGGCGGCGTCCGGGGAGGAGGACAGCAGGTCGAGCGCCGCGCCCTCGCGGTCGAGGCGGTAGAGCTGGCAGATCTCGGCGCCGAGCAGCCGCCGCACTCCCCGGGTGACCGCGTGGCCGATGGCGGCGGCGTCGGCCGCGGTCGCCACCTCCTGGGCCAGCCCCGAAAGGCTGGTCAGCGCGTCGACCCGCCGGCGCTGCTGGTCATAGAGCTGAGCGTTCTCGATCGCCCCCGAGATCAGCGAGGCGATGTGCACGAGCAGCTTGAGCGTGTCCTCGGTGAACTCGCGCGGGGCCTCGGTGTGGAGCACGATCACGCCGATGGTGTCGCCCGCGCGGGCCAGGATCGGCACCGCCACCATCGACTGGAAGCGCTCCTCCTCGAGCTCGGGGACGAACTTCATCCGGGGATCGGACATCGCACCCTCGCGGATGAACTCGGGCGTGCGGTGACGCGCCACCCATCCCGTGAGGCCTTCGTCGATCCGCATCTGGACCACCCCGACCGCGCCCGCGTACACCGGTGACGCCGCCCGGATCGTCAGCAACCCGTCCTCGAGCAGGTAGATGAAGCACGCGTGGCAGTCGGTTGCCTCGGTGGCCAGGTCGACGATCCCCTGGAGCATCGGACCCAGCTCGATCGACGAGCCGACAAGGTTGATCACCCGGTAGAGGGTGCGATTCTCTTCTCGTAGCCCGCGGGCGTCCGAGGTTGCTGTCAGTGCTGCCTCCCGATACGCGCTATGTGCGAAGCGCACATCCTAGACCCCCCTATGGGGTACACACGGCCATTGCCCAGCCCCGCCCCGGCCGGATATACCTCTCAGGCATGGCTATCTCCACCGAGCATCGCGACGAGGTCGCACCCCAGGTCAGCAACCAAGACGACGTCCGGCGCATCATCCGCGAGCGCCGCATCGAGTTCCTGTTTGCCCAGTTCGTCGACATGCACGGCAAGCCGAGCGCCAAGCTCGTGCCGGCCCACCACATCGATGACCTGCTGAGCGAGGGCGCGGGCTTTGCCGGCTTCGCGGCCGGCGACATCGGCCAGGGCCCTCACGACCCGGACCTGATCGCGATCCCGGACCCGAAGACGCTCACGATCCTGCCCTGGCAGCCCAACGTCGCGCGGTTCGCGTGCGACGTGACCGTCGAGGGCGAGCCGTGGCCGTACTGCCCGCGGACGATCCTGCGCAACATGCTGGCCCGCGCCTCAGAGCTCGGGTTCGAGCTGAAGATGGGCGCCGAGCTCGAGTACTTCCTGGTCCGCCGGCGCGAGGACGGTTCGATCGAGGTCGCCGACCAGCTCGACACGCTGGATCTGCCCTGTTACGACATGCGGGCGCTCACCCGCAACCTCGACTTCGTCTCGCAGGTCTCTCACGCGGTCACCGGCCTGGGATGGGACAACTACGCCACCGATCACGAGGATGCCAACGGGCAGTTCGAGCAGAACTTCGAGTTCTCCGACGCGCTGACCACCTGCGACCGAGCTGTGTTCTTCCGCTACATGGTCGAGTCGCTGGCCCAGCAGCGCGGGCTGATCGCGACGTTCATGCCCAAGCCGTTCGCCCATCTGACCGGCAACGGCTGCCACTTCCACGTCAGCCTGTGGTCGGGCGGGGAGAACCTGTTCGAGTGCGACGCGGCCGACGATCCACGCGGGCTGGGCCTGTCGGAGCTCGCCTACAAGTTCATCGGCGGTCTGAAGGCCAACGCCAAGGCCTATATCGCGGTCACCGCGCCGACCGTCAACTCCTATAAGCGCCTCGTAGTGGGGGCGCCCAACAGCGGCGCCACCTGGGCGCCGGCATACGTGAGCTACGGGTACAACAACCGCACCCAGATGCTCCGCATCCCGGCGCCGGGACGGATCGAGGACCGCACCGTCGACGGTTCCTGCAATCCGTACCTGGCGGCGACCGCGATGCTCGCGGCCGGCCTCGACGGGATCGAGCGGGGGCTCGAGGCCGGTGAGCCAAACGCGGCGAACCTCTACGAACTGCCCGAGGCCGAACGCGAGGCGGCCGGCGTCGAGCTGCTCCCGGGCAACCTGCTCGACGCCGTGCGCGAGCTGGAGAAGAACGACGCGCTACGCCGTGCGCTGGGTAAGACCCCCCGCGGCGACTACGTCGACTACTTCGCCAAGGTCAAGCGCAAGGAGTGGCAGGCCGCCCACGAGCAGATCACCCAGTGGGAGCTCGACCGCTACCTGCAGCTGTTCTGATCAGGCCGCGCTGACCGACGCCCGGTCGGGGCTGCCGAGGTCCCGGTTCTCGGGGACGAACTGACTGGCGATGAACGTCGCGCCCTGCGGGTCGCTGATCACCGCCATCCGGACCCATGGGGCGTCGAACGGTCCGGCGATCACCTGTCCGCCGAGATCCCTCGCTCGGCTCGCGGTGGCGTCGGCGTCCTCGACCGCGAACGTCACGCTCCAGTGCGCGGGCACGTCCCGGTCGTGGTCCGGAAGCGGGGTGAGCGTCGCCACCACGTCCTCGAAGCCGGCCGGCGCGCCCATCGACGCCATCCGCTCACGGGTGCCCGGGTTGAGCAGCTCGAGGTGATCGCCGTAGCCGGGCAACGTCCACGCCTCTGCGCCGCCGCCCATCGGCATCGTCCCCCATCCGAACACCGCGCCGTAGAACGCCTTCGCGGCGGCCGCGTCGTGGGTGTTGAGATTGTTGAAGTTGAGCGAACCGGGCTCGTTGACCACCTGCGCGCCCCGGTGCTGCCCGGGCTCCCACACGCAGAAGACGGCGCCCTCCGGGTCGCTGAACACCGCGGTGCGGCCGGCCTCCATCACATCGGTCGGCTCGATGACGATCTGCCCACCGGCGTCCGTCACCTTCGCCGCGGTGTCGTCGACGCTCTGCACCCAGATGTAGGTGTCCCACCCCGCGCTACGCGAGACTCCCTCCGCGATCGGGCTGATGCCGGCCACGTCGTCTCCGCGAATGCGGGCCATGAAGTAGTGCTGCTCGGAAGCCGGCGGCATCGCGTCCTCGATCTCCCAGCCGAACAGGCCGCGGTAGAACGCGACGGCTGCCTCCGCGTCCGGCTGGTTGGTATCGATCCAGCACGGCACGCCCGGGATGTAACGGTCTCGCTCGGGCATCTCTGCTCCTTTCATCGCTGACATTCGCTCCACCGTACCGCCGGAAAAGGTCAGGTTCGGTCCTCGATCCGAACAACCGTCGAGCGCCCCGGTCCGTGGTTCACGAACCAGGCTCGGTTGCCGATCAGGCCCGCAGTGAACGATTCGGTGCCTCCACCCGGATTCGCAGCGCCTCCGAGCGGCGGCGGCGCCTCGCCCGCCGATCGGCCCACGCCGCCGCCATCGAATCGGGGCCGCCGGCCGTCGCGGCGAAGCGTTCTTGCGGCCGGCGTGGGTCTGGTGGCTGCGGTCGTCGCCGCCTTCGTGCTGTTCGGTTCCTCGAGCAACCCGACCTTCGATCCGATCGCCCAGGCCGCCACGGTCTCCTCGGACTCACCGGGCTACCGAATGCACATGAGCCTCAGCCTGACCTCCTCTGTGCTCAATGACCCGATCACCGGCTACGGCGATGCGGTCATCGATCCGCGCCACCACGCCGTCTCATCCTCGTTCGTCATCGACTACTCGTCGCTGCCCCAGGCGGCCCAGGTCTTCGGCGGCACCTCGACGATGCGCGTTGACATGATCGAGAGCGGCCGCGTCGTCTACCTGAAGCTGCCGCAGGCCCTCGTCGGCGCGATCCCGAACCTCGGGGGCAAGCCGTGGATCGAGATGAACCTGGCCAAGCTCGCGGGCGTCCCGGGCCTGTCGTCGCTGGGCGACCCCACCAGCACCGATCCGGCCCAGGTGCTCCAGTATCTGCACGCAGCGTCGGATGGCGTGACCAACGAAGGTCAGCAGCGCGTCGATGGCGTGATGACCACGCACTATCACGCGGACCTCAGCCTCGATCGCCTCGCCGCGGACGTCCCGCCGGCCGACCAGGGTGCGCTCGAGCAGGCCCTCACGAAGCTCCGACAGACCATGGGAGGCGTGGACGTTCCGGTCGATGTGTGGGTCGACGCTCACCAGCTGGTCAGGCAGACCTCGATGTCGATGGCGCTCCACGTCGCGGGCGCTCCAAGCGTCGAGGAAACCGTGGTCGCCGACCTGACCGACTACGGTCCCCAGCCCAGCCCGACCCTCCCACCCGCCGACCAGGTCCTGGACGCGAGCAGCCTCGCGTCCGGTCTGGGCGTTTCCGGTTAGATCAGCCAGGTCCGAAGCGCCGCGCGGCGGCTCGGCCGGCCGCGTCGCCACCCGCACCGACCAGCGAGCCCACGGTCTGCGGCTCCACGGTGTCGAGCAGGCTGGCCAGCGCGATGAACGCCTGAGCCGTGGTCAGCGCGTCGCCGAGCGCGTGGTGGGGCGTCTCAGCCGGCTGGCCGAGCGCGCCGGCCAGGCGGCTCAGCGACAGGCCGCGCCCGGGTGGCGCGGTCCCATCTCGGTGGGCCAGCCACCGCAGCCCGAGCGCCTCGGTGTCGGCCCCGGTGGGCAGCCGCACGTGCCGGCGGCTGAACTGGCGCCCGAGAAAGGCGGTTTCGATGGCCGCCGTGTGGAACACCGGCACGCGGCCGGCGAGCATCGCGAGCAGGTGGTCGAGCGCATCATCGAGCGAAGGCGCGTCGACCACGTCGGCCAGGCGCAGCTTGTGCACGAGCACTGCCCCGACCTGCGAGCGCTTTGAGGCGCGCACCAGGGTGTACAGGCCGCCACCGAGCCGGATCCGCCCTTCGTCGATGGGCATGGCGCCGATGGCCACGATCTCGTCGCTGCGCGGATCGAGCCCGGTCATCTCGAGGTCGACCGCGCACCACCCGGCTGCTCGCCATCCAATCTCGTCGGCCGGGCGCGAGGCGCTCGCGAACGAGGCGGCCGCGTCACCCCGGGGCGCTCGCCCGAACCTCATACCTGAAGACGACCCTGCACCGTGCTCACGGCGCGGAAGACATCGCGCAGGTGGTCGCGCAGGAGCGGGCTGATCCGAGCGCAGTCGAGTTCGTCGTCCGGGGCCGACCCCTCGGCGAGCCGTTCCATGTGATGGGCGATGCGGAGCTCGAGCCCGAGCTCGAAGGCCTCGGCGAGCGTGCGAGCGTCCTCGTCGCGGAGCGCGCCGCAGTCGGCCGCCGCGCGTAGCCGTTCCGGCGTCGATCCCTCGACCACGCCGGCCACCGCCGAACCCCAGCGCGCCAGCTCGACGATCGGCACGATAGCCCCCCGCCGAATGTCCAGCCGGGCGCTCCGGGAGCCGTCGGCCTCGAGCACCGCGTCGCCATCGAACCCGGTGGGGGGCGCCGCGCCGAGCGCCCGCCGGGCCAGGGCGGCGATCACCGCCTCGCGGGCCGCGTCCTCCACCACGGGGAGCGGATCGACCGGCGTCCCCCACAGGGCGCGGCGTTCGACGAGCACCGCGAGCTCGAGCTCATCGGCGTCGTCGGCCGAGACCGATGCCCACTGCGCCGGGCTGCGGGCCACCACCTCCCCCGGAAATCCGCACGTGGCGAGCACGGAGGCCACCGAGTGTGCCCAGTCTCCGGGTACCGGGGAGCTCGCGACGACCGCGCCCTGCGGCGTCGATACCGGTGTGAGCTCCCGCCGAGCCTGGCTGCCGACGGCGACCCATACCAGACCCTCTCTCGGCGCCGGCCCGGCCAGCTCGAGCGCGCGCGTGGTCAGCGCGTCGACCAGGGCCGAGAGCACCCTGACCACCTCGCCCGCGCGCAGCCGCGCGGCGTGCAGATCGCCGACGATGTCGGGCAGGCGCGCCGACACCGCGGCCAGGTCCTCGGGGCTGGCGGCGCGCGAGATCGAACGCCGCGCCCCGAACCACGAACGGGTCGGCGCGCTGAGCAGGTCGGCGTCTTCGATCACGCCGATGAGCTGACCGCTCTCGCTGACCACCGGCGCGTGGCGGATGCCTCGCTCGAGCAGCTCGAACAGCACCTCGCCGCCGAGCCGGTCCGGGGCCACCGTGAACACCTGCGTGGTCATCACGGTGGACACCGGCGCGCTCAGCGGCAATCCCGCGGCGACGATCTTGGTCCGGATGTCGCGATCGGTGACGATTCCGAAGCCACCCGAGCGGAGGTCGACGATCGCCGAGCTGGCCCCGGCCGCGGTCATACGCCGCGCGATCTCGCGGACGCTCTCCATCGGCTCGCACAGCACGGTCGGCGCACGGATCAGCCTGGTCACCGGGTGGCGGCTGGGTCCACCGGCACCGACCTCGAGCTCGCGCTGCTTGACCCGGTCCAACAGCGGACGCGCGACGCTAACCGGAATGCGGTAGCACAGCGTGTCCTCGGCGGCGCGCGCCTCGAACCCGGGGGGCAGCCCGGAGAGCATCGCGGCATGGCCGAACGTGTCGCCGGTGCCGAGCAGGTCGAGCAGGCGTCCGTCGTGGATGATGTCGACCGCCCCCGAGTGGATCACCCGCAGGAAGGTGACGGGCCCGCCGTCCTCGGTCAGGATCGCCGCGCCGGCGACGTGGAACTCGATCTCGGTCTGCGCGACCAGCTCGCCGAGCTCATCGGGACCGAGCCCGTCGAACGGCGGTCGCGCCACGAGGAAGCGCGCGATCTCGCTCAGCGCCGCGTCCAGCGATGGCCCCTAGACGTCGATCTGTCCATGTCCCGTACGACAGACTAACGGGGGCGGCGTGCCTCCTCCTCGTCCTCGAGCGTCTGGACCCCCGGGGCCAGTCGCCACTTGCGCTCGCGAACCTTGACCTCCTCCTCGGGCCATTCGCCGTGCTCGTCGTAGTACTCCCGGGCTCGCTCCTCCTGCTGGCGCTCGAGGTCGCCGGTCACGCCGAGCCGGTAGAGGAAGTTGATCAGCAGCACGGACAGGCCGCCGCCGACCGCCATCGCGAACCCGTCCACGCCGAGACCCGACGGATCGACGACGAGCATGACGATCCCGGCCACGACCATCACGCCGCCGATGCCGTAGCGCAGAAGGAGCAACCCGATCGAGCGCTTCGGTGCCGGCTCCGGGTCGGGCTGCGGTCTCATAAGCTGGTGGCGTGAGCCCGTACGACGACGACGATGATTGGGTCGGTACCCCGCCCGAGGGCCGCTACACCCGCGATCGCGCCAACCCCGACTTCTGGTGGCGCCAGCGCCCGGTCAGCATTGCCGCGGCCGGCGTGGTCGTGGTCGTGATCGTGGTGGTCCTGATCGCCGTACTGCACTAACCGTCACGACACTAGCCCGTGCCGCACTAGCCGGCGAGATCGCGCACGGCCCGCTCGGCCGCGTCCAGCTCCGCCTCGGACTCCGAGCGTTCGCGCTCGGCCTCGGCGAGCGCGTGCTCCGCTTCCTCCAGGGCCTGCACCGCCTTGTCGCGGCGCTCGCGAGCGGCGCCGGCGGCCCGGGTCGCCCGCTCCACGCGCCGGCGAGCCTCGCGCTCTGCGGCTCGCGCCTCGCTACGTGCCTTGGCGCGCTCCGCGGCCGCGGCGCGCTCGGCTTCGGCGACCTTCTTCGGCTTCGTCGTCGGGGCTCTCCGGCCGGGTGCCCGCGCCGGCGCCGGACCTTGCGCCGGCGCCGGACCGGCCGCCGGTGCCGGACCGGGCGCCGGCGCCGTCATGCCCAGCCCGACGTGGCGCAGCTCGCGCTCCAGGCGCCCGTCGCGCACCTGCGCGCGGGCGTCGTCGTCGAGCGCGGTGGCGTGCAGCGTGTCGCTGACCCGGTCGATGATCGTCGTGCTGAGCTCGTGACCCTCGCTGGTCAGGAGCCCTCGGGCGGCCCGGGTCAGGGCGTCGACGGCGGCGCGCTCCCGCGCCACCGCCCGGCGCAGGGACACCGCGTCCCCGCCTCCGGACAGCACCTGGTCGTGCGCACCCCGGAGGGCGTCACCGGCCTCGAACAGCTCGTCGACCGCCTTGCGCTGGGTCCGGACCAGCTGGTTGACCGCCCAGGCCGCCACCGATGGCTTGCGCAGGGCGGCGACTTCGCTCGCCTCCTCGCGGCGGCCGCTCGAGCGCAGCTCGCGAGCCAGCGCGTTGCGGGCCGGCACGAACTCGTCCATGGGCAGGCCGTAGAGCTCGTCGAGATCAGGCATAGAGCTCCGGTCGTCGATCGGCGAACACGTCGTTGCGCTCGCTCGTGCGCTTCTCGCGCGCCTGCGCGAGCTCGCAGCGCGCGGCGATCGTGGTCGGTTCATCGATGCATGCCGGGCCGGCCAGCGGAAATCCGTCCGGGCCGACGATGACCGTGCCCGCCACCCAGTCGACGCCCCGCTCGGTGCCGCACCGGTCGCAGGCCGCGATGAACATGCGGTTACTCGAGGCGCCGGCCTGCACGCGGACGACCTCGGCCGGACGCTCGCGGGCCGGCCGCGGCTCCCGCGGCCAGTTGGTCGGGGCGCACAGCAGATCGGCGCCGGCCAGTGCGGGCAGGCGGACCCACTCGGGGAACTCGAGGTCGTAGCAGACCATCGTCGCGATCCGACCGTGCGCGGTCTCGACCACCGGCGGCGGCTCGGCGCCCGGCTCGAAGAACAGCGACTCCCGGTCCCACAGGTGCGCCTTGCGGTAGGCGGTCCGCAGCCCGTCGCGATCGACGATCACCGAGGTGTTGCGCAGAACCGGCCCGTCGTCCTCGCACACGCCCCCGACGATCAGCAGGTCACGCTCGCGGGCGAGCGCGCTCCATTCGCCGACCGTCGGGCCGTCGAGCGGCTCAGCGCACGCGCGGGCCTCGGCGCCGTCGGCGAACACGTATCCGCTGTTGACCAGCTCGGGGAGCACGATGATCCTGGCGCCGGCGTCTGCCGCCGCGACGATCGCCGCCCGAGCCTCGGCGCGGTTGCGCGCCGGCTCGCCAACCCGCGGCGCCAGCTGGCAACAGGCGAGGGCTGCCTCGCTCACCGCCGCGAGACGGCCAGCAGCGCCAGCAGGTCGAAGGCGACGGCGGCGGCGTTCAGCGCGGTGATCTGCCCGGGCGAGTCGTAGGCGGGCGCGACCTCGACCACGTCGAAGCCGGTGAACGCGATGCCGGCCAGCGCGCGCAGGAAGCCCAGGGCCTCGCGGGGGTGAAGCCCGGCCACCTCGGGCGTCCCAGTGCCAGGAGCCGAGGCCGGGTCGAGGACGTCGATGTCGAAGGACAGGTACACCGGACCGCCGTCGCCGAGCCGCTGCCGGACCCGCGCCCCGTATTCCTCAGGGCTGAGCCTGATCAGGTCGGGACCCGGGATCACCTCGAACCCGAGCTCGCGCGGTACCTCCAGGTCGGCCGCCTCGTACAGCGGACCGCGCATCCCGGCGAGCAGCGACCGCGCCGGGTCGAGCAACCCCTCCTCGACCGCGCGACGAAACGGCGTGCCGTGGAAGTAGCGCTCGCCGTAGTACTGATCCCAGGTGTCGGCGTGGGCGTCGAGGAGCACCAGCGCCACCGGACCGTGCACGGCCGCCTGCGCGCGCAGCTCGCCGAGCACGATCGAGTGATCGCCGCCGAGGACGAGCGGCACGATCCCGGCTCGCAGCACCGGCTCGAGGGCCGCGGCGATCTGCTCGGTGGTCCGCAGCGCATTGCCGGGTGTCACCGCCAGGTCGCCGCCGTCGACCACGGCCAGCGTGCCGAACACGTCGACGTCGAGCACCGGGTGGTAGGGCCGAAGCAGCGTCGAGCCGGCCCGGATCGCCTCGGGTCCAAACCGGGCGCCGCTCCGGAAGCTGGTGGCGGTGTCGAACGGCACTCCGATCACCGCGGCGTCCACGTCGGCATGCGGTACCTCGACGTGGGGCAGGCGCGCGAACGTGCGCACGCCGGTGTAGCGCGGGGCCAGCATCGGGTCGGGTGGCTGAAAGCGACTCACACGAGCAGCTCTGAGTCGTGCTCCTCGAAGATCCTTGCCCAGTCGCTGCGCTCGCCGGAATGCAGCGCCTCGATCAGCGCGTGGATACGCGGCGTCATCACCAGCAGGTAGCGCGTGGGCTCGGCCACCGCGTTCCAGTACGAATGAGGCGTGCCGCGAACCACCAGGACCGAACCGCCCGGGACCACCTCCACCTCATCCTCACCCAGCTGGAAGCCGAGCCGGCCCGACAGCACGTACCACGCCTCGTCATCGGAGCGGTGCAGGTGCAGCCCGGCGATCGGCCGACCGGGGTGCGTGCCGGGATCGGTCCAGTCGGCGATCACGAACGAGTCGCAGACGATCACGCTCACCCCACCCTACTCGGTGGGCCGCGTCATCTTGAAGACACGTTCGACCACGGTGTAGTCGGCCGGCCCGCCGCAGCGAGCGACCGGGCGCAGACCGGCGGTGTCGATTCCCGACCCGGAGATCGCTCGCTCATCCAGATGGATCCCGACCACCTGGCCGATGACCAGATGCTGATCGAACGTATCGCCGTCTAGGTCGCGCAGTTCGAGGTGGTGGACGACCTTGCACTCCATCGCGCATGGGGTGGCGGCCACCCGCGGGGGCGCGACCAGACGCGATGGCGCCATCTCGAGACCCGCCCGCTCGAACTCGGACGCTCCCCGCGGCATCGGCGCGGAGGTCTCGTTCATCTGCTCGCGCAGCTCCCAGGTGACCATGTTCCACACGAACTCGCGCAGCTCGCCGGCGAAGGTCGAGGAGTCCTTGGCGCCGTGGCTCGAGAAGGCCAGCATGTACGGCCCCTCGCCGACCGCGTTGAAGAAGCTGTAGGGCGCCAGGTTCACGCGTCCCGATGCGTCCACGGTCGAGATCCAGCCGATTGGGCGCGGCACGACCAGCGACTTGAACGGATCGTGGGGCAGGACGCGACGGTCACGACTATCGGGCTCGTAAAAGATCACCGCGACATCATCCCGGTCCGAACCGCCGGGCGACCGCGAACCGATCGGCACCGGGCGAGACCAGCGACCCCACCGTCTGCGGCGCCATCGAGTCGAGCAGCGTCGCCAGCGCGATGAACGCCTGGGCGGTGGTCAATGCATCTCCCAGCGCGTGGTGGGGCACCTCCCCCGGCTGCCCGAGCGCCGCCGAGAGCCGGCCGAGCGAGATGCCATCCGGCGCGGAGCCATCACGCAGGCGCAGCCACCGCC
>JAFAWR010000028.1 GCA_019241635.1 Solirubrobacterales bacterium | reverse complement strand
GCGTGTGGATGGCCAGGTCGACGACGTCGACCGTCGCTTCATCGAGGTCGCGCAGCACCCGGCGCAGCGTCGCGACGTTACCGTCGGTAGGGACGTGCAGGGTGAGGGCGCCGTCGTCGCGGACGGGAAGGCTCAGCGCACCGGCCGCGGAGAGCTGGGCGGCGGTGTCGGCGAACTGGAGATCGATCCGGCCGCCGGGAATTCGCTGCTTGAGCTCTCGGGCGCTTCCCTGCGCGACCAGGCGTCCTTGGTCGAGGATCGCGATCCGGTCGGCCAGCTTGTCGGCCTCCTCGAGGTACTGCGTGGTCAGGAACACGGTGATGCCCTCCTCGACGATGCTCCGGACCATGGCCCACACCGTGCGACGGCTGCGGGGATCGAGACCGGTGGTCGGCTCGTCGAGGAAGATGATCTTCGGCCGGCCGATCAAGGTCATGGCCAGGTCGAGGCGGCGGCGCATCCCTCCTGAGTAGGTCATCGCCATGCGGTCCGCGGCCTCGACCAGCTCGAAGCGGTCGAGCAGCTCATCGATGCGCTGGCGCCCATCGGCAGCCTCGAGATGATTCAGGTCGGCCATCAGGCCGAGGTTCTCGCGCCCCGTGAGCAGCTCGTCGATGGCCGAGAACTGGCCGGTCACGCCGATCGCGTCGCGCACCGCATCGGCCTCGCGCGCCACGTCATGACCGGCGACGCGGATCTCGCCCTGGTCCGCCGCGAGCAGCGTGGCCATCATGCGGACCATCGTCGTCTTGCCGGCGCCGTTGGGTCCGAGGAGGGCAAACACGGTGCCCTCCTCGACCGTGAACGAGACGCCGTCGAGCACGACGTTCTCGCCGAAGGATTTGCGTATGTCGGAGGCGGTGATCGCCGGTGGGGAACTGGAATTTGCCATCTGCGTCTTTCTGATCGGGATCGGTGGTGGCTTGGTTGGCATCAGGAACCGCCCCCGGGCAACTTGCCCGCTGCGCGGAGGGCGTCGCGGTGCTCCTCCCAGGCGCGGCGCAGGACCTGGATCTGCTCGGCCAGGAAGTCCGCGAACGCCGCCATCTCGAGCAGCTCGGCTTGGTGCTCGGGCGCCGCATCCCGCACGACCTGAAGGCCCTCCCTGGCCAGATCGCCCATCTCCTGGTATTCGGTGACGTCGAAGCCCCGCGACTCGGCCGAGGCGAAGTCCAGGCTGACGCGGTCCATCCGTTCGCCCGCGGCGCGAGAGCGCTGGACCGCGTGGATCCGCTCCAGCACTGTCAGTGCCCCGGTTACGGCGCTGCGGCTGGCCAGGAGCGCGTCGCTCAGCTCCGCGATCGTCTGCGCTCGCGGCTCGCACACCAACAAGTAGCCGAGGACGCGGCCGACCATCGGCGGAAAGCCGTAACGCCGGGCGTAGAAGCGCCCGGCGTGGTCGGCGAAGGTGATCTGTTCGTCGGTTGGCATGCGACACTTATAGCACACATGCCAGAGATAACACAAATTTGTGTTATCTCTGCGATTTGTGGCTGAGCCGTCAGGCGGTGACCGGCACGGCGGCGGCCTCGACCTCGGCCGCCCGCCTGGGCCGTCCCGACATCGCCGTTGCCGCGAGCGCGCCCAGGCCGGCAAAGCCCACGCAGGCCCAGAGCGCCGGCCTGAATCCCGCCGTCACCGCCGCCGGGCTTCCGACTCCGCCGGCGGTGGCGAACACCGTGCTGCCGATCGTGACCGCGAACGCCGCGCCGAAGCGCTGGGCCATGTAGTTGATCCCCGACGCCTTCCCCATCTCGTGCGGGGCGACGGCGCTGAGGACCGCGGTCGGGACCGTCGGAAGGGCCATCGAGATCCCGACGCCGGCGACCAGGAGCGCGATCACCAGCTCGATCCAGCTCGTGTGCAGCGTGCCGCGCCAGGCGACCCAGGCAAACCCGGCGGTCAGCATGCTCAGCCCGACCACGATGATCGGCCGGCGCCCGACCCGGTCCGACACGGCGCCGGCCACCGGCGAGATGAGCATCGGCGTCGCGAAGAACGGCAGCAGGCGCACGCCGGCACCGACTGGCGAGAAATGACGCGCGAGCTGGAACTCCTCCGTGACCAGGAGTCCACCGGCGAAGATGGCGCCCGACATGAGGAAAGTGGTCACGTTCCCGATCGCGAAGTCGCGTGACGCGAACAGGCCCAGCGGCACCATCGGCTCGGCCACCAAGGTCTCCCAGCGCAGGAAGGCGACCAGCAGCACCAGCCCGGCGGCCAGCGGTCCCACGACCTGGGCGCTCGACCAGCCGACCTGGTTGGCGCGGCTGAGCGCCCAGACCAGGGCGACCACGCCGGCCGTGACCAGCGCCCCTCCGACCAGGTCGAGGCGCGCCTGCGGGCCGCGGCTCTCCGGCAGCAGCGCCGCGCCGAGGAGAACCGCGACGATGCCGATCGGCACGTTGATCCAGAAGATCCAGTGCCAGTCGATGCTCTGCGTGATCACGCCGCCGACGATCGGCCCCATCGCCACCGCGAGACCGGCGAGGCCGCCGTAGATCCCCACGATCATCCCGCGCCGCTCGGTCGGGAACGCGCCGGTCAGGATGGTCAAGCTCAGCGGCAGCACGACCGCGCCGCCCAGACCCTGCACCGTCCGGGCCACGATCAGCTCGGACAGGTTCGGCGCCAGGGCGCACGCGACCGAGGCGACCGTGAACAGGGCCAGCCCGACGGTGAAGACCTTTCGCCTGCCGATCCGATCGCCGAGCGCGGCGGCCGTGATGATGCCCGCGGCGAACGCGATGCCGTAGGCATTGAGGGTCCACTGCAGCGAAGAGAGGCTGACATGCAGGTCGCCCTGCATGCGCGGCAGCGCTGTGATCACGACGACCGAGTCGAGAACGACCATGAAATAGGCCGTCGAGGTAAGTCCCACGACCCAGCCGAGACGCCGCTTGGTTGTCGAGGTGTCCGTCATCTGCCCTCCTTTGTTTGTCGCCGGCTCGTCGACCGGTTCTGTCTGGATGACGAACGGACGGACACCGGACGGACAAGCCAGGAAGAGAGACGCGCTCTGTCCGTCTGCGGCGGGGCTGATCGTCTACAAGAGGCAACCGTTGTCCACGCACGAAGGGAGACGTCTTGCGCTACGCGCTGTTGGTCTATAACAACGTCGAGGTTCGCGACCGAACCCCGGATGAGGAACGCGGCCGGATGACCGCAGAGATCCGCACGGTCCTCTCGCACCCGCCGGTGGAGGGCTGGCTACGGCTCCACGACGTCGAGTCGGCGACCACCGTCCGCTCCGAGCCGGGCCGGACGCTTCTGACCGACGGCCCGTTCCTGGACAGCAAGGACTTCCTCGGCGGGTTCATCATCGTCGAGGCGGAGAACCTCGACGGCGCGATCGCCATCGCCGGCCAGCTGCAGGAGCTGCGGGGCGCCAACGCGATCGAGATCCGGCCCGTCCTCGAGGAGCACCTCCCCGGTGCTTGAGCAGGTCTTCCGCGATGACTGGGGCCGCGTGGTGGCCTCGCTGGTCGGCTTCACCGGCGACATCGGGCTGGCCGAGGACGCCTCGCAGGAAGCGTTCGCGATCGCCGCCGAGCGCTGGCCCCGCGACGGCATACCCACCAACCCGACCGGCTGGCTGATCACCACGGCACGCAACCGCGCGGTCGACCGGATCCGGCGCGAGCGGACCCTGGCGGCGAAGACCGAGCAGCTCGAGCGCGAATGGCAAGACCGATCGGAGGACACGATGGACGAGACAACGACCTTCCCGGACGAGCGTCTGGAGCTGATCTTCACCTGCTGCCATCCGGCGATCGCGCTCGAGGCGCAGGTCGGACTCACCCTCCGCACCCTGGGCGGCCTCTCAACCGAGGAGATCGCCCGTGCCTTTCTCGTCCCGTTCGAGACGATGAGCAAGCGCCTGACCCGCGCCAAGCACAAGATCCGCGACGCCGGGATCCCCTTCGCCGTGCCCCCCGACCACCTCCTCCCCGAGCGCCTCGACGCCGTGCTCGCCGTGATCTACCTGATCTTCAACGAAGGTTGGGGCGGCGGCCGAATCGACCTCTCGGCGGAGGCGATCCGCCTTGGACGGGCACTGGTCGAGCTCATGCCCGACGAGGCCGAGGCGCACGCCCTGCTGGCGCTGATGCTGCTCGGCCACGCCCGCAGCGCCGCGCGCTTCCGCGACGGGGAGCTCGTCCTGCTCGACGACCAGGACCGGGAGCTCTGGCATTGGGGCCAGATCGACGCGGGCCGCAAGCTCATCGAGCGGGCGATGAGCCTTCGGGGCAACGGGCCCTACCTGGTGCAGGCGGCGATCGCCGACCTCCACCTCCGAGAGCCGCGTGACTGGGCGGAGATCGAGCTCCTCTACCAGCGCCTCGAGGCCCTCACGAGCTCGCCGGTGGTGGCCATGAACCGCGCCATCGCGGTGGCCGAGCTCGAAGGTCCGGGGGCGGCGCTCGCCCTCCTCGATCGCCTCGAGCTTGACGGCTACCGCTATTACCACTCCACGCGCGCCGACCTCCTGCGACGCCTCGGCCGCGCCGACGAAGCGCGGGCCGCCTACGCCCGCGCCCTGGAGCTCACCGAGCCGGGACCCGAGCAGCGGTTTCTCGGCCGTCGCATCGCTGATCTGTCCGGCGGCCCAACGGATCGGTGAGGTGCGAGCTGGATGGTTGACGCGGACACGCCGCCGTATGAACTTGGCCGCCCCGATGGCCGCGAACAACCCGCCACTCGGCATCGTGCCGGCCCCCGAGTGGCGGATCGGCTGCGCTATTCGCGAGTGAACTGCTTTTCACGTTTCGGGAGGCGGCCGAGTGGCAGAAAGTCGCGGTCGCGAGCGCGTCGCCGACGCGACTCGACTCCACCGACCGGACAGGACAGCCGCAATCGGTGACCGCCCGACGTCCGGTCCGCGAATCAGTCCTCTAGTCTCGCGGCCGTGGACGAGGTGCTCTCTCAATGGCGCGATCCGGTGTTCGGCGAGTCGGTTCGCGACGCTCCCCTCGCGCTGGCCGAGCGTCTGCGCGCAATGGCCGACGAGCTCACCGCGGGCGAGGACGTCGCCGAGGCGATCGCGCGCGCCACGATCCCCGCGGCGCCAGCGCTTCGGCGCCGCCCTCGGTCAGGCGGGCCACCAGGGCTGCCCGCTCCGTGACGTCGCCCTCGCCGCCGGCCTTTCGCCCGATCAGGTCGTGGCGATCGGCAAGCGCACGATCGAACGCACGCGCTGGCTTAAGCACCTCTAGCTCCGCTGCTCAGTGAGCCGCGCAACTTCCACTCGCGTCCCGGGTTCACGCGAGTTGAAGTAACCGATGCGCTGAAAATTCGCAAGTCGTTCACAAGTCACCCACACCAGCCAGTGGTCTTCGTG
>JAFAWR010000011.1 GCA_019241635.1 Solirubrobacterales bacterium | reverse complement strand
GGAACTGCACACCGCTCTCATAGTGCCAGCCGATCCCGGAGGTAGCAAAGGCAAAGGAGACGGCCTCGTCGAAGCCGCCGTAGAGCGCTTCTCGCACGCCCGGCTGAGACATCTGAGGGTGGATGTAGAGCGGCGCGCGGCGTTCGTTTGCCACCTCGAGCACCGGCCAGTTGGCCGTGTCGTCGAGATTGCGCGTTCCGGTCCGTCCGCACAGCATGGCCCCGTGAAAACCGAGCTGGCCCACGGCCCGCTCCAACTCTGCGGCTGCTGCCTCCGGGGCGGGCATGGCAAGCGTGGCGAAACCCTGCAGGCGGTCAGGCCGCGCTGCGACCCGGGCCGCGATGTGGTCGTTCGTCGCGGTCTGCAGTCTTCGGGCCTCAGCAGCCGGCAGATTATGCAGAGCAGGTGAGGTGAGCGAGAGGACCTGGATGTCCAAGCCGGCATCGTCCATCGCGGCAAAGCGCCGCTCGCCCACCTCGAGGAGGCGCTCGGTGAGCTCGCCCCCACGCGGGGCGCCGGGCCGAGAATCGGCGCGCGCCTGGTCAGACAATCGGTCCCAGGCGGCCATCACCTCCGCAGTCACGAGGTGGTCCTCGACACCGATCGTGCGATATGCCCGAGTGGCGCACATGACGTCCCTCTACCCCCACCGGCGTGCGATCAGCCAGGTGAGACGCAATCGTCCAGCGCTCAGGCCCTCACGATGAAGCAGACTCGTATCCGCCTAGCGAGTGGCGGACGCTGCGGGCACCTTCGTGCTCGCCGCCGGGATCTAGGCAGCAGCGCTTGCCTTCGCGCGGTCCAGCTGGTTTGTCACCAGCCGGCCTTTAGATCCACGCGATGAGGTCACCGACGTTTGGGCCGCGCGCATTCGCTGCGCTAGCTGCGAAAAGGCCCACGTCGCCGTCGAGATGGACCGCCATCCATCAGCACCACACGATCCGATCTGCGCCCAATGTGCCGCCGCCTACGCGTTTCACCGGACGACGCAGCAAGCTGCGATCCCCGCAACGGCCACGACCCTCTAGCCGGAGGAAGCAGGAAGCCATCGAGCCCAGCTGGCCAGCACCTGACGAGCCTCTTGGCGTAGGCTCCTTTTCACCCGTCCGCAGGAGGAGAGCACATTGACCGCACCGACCACCGTTGATTCCTCGGCACCCGTACTCGCTCACCACGAGA
Organism: Solirubrobacterales bacterium; assembly: GCA_019241635.1. Taxonomy (GTDB): domain Bacteria; phylum Actinomycetota; class Thermoleophilia; order Solirubrobacterales; family Solirubrobacteraceae; genus Palsa-465. Next base: position 5,369 of record JAFAWR010000011.1, on the reverse strand, counting down.
TCAACGTCAAGGCGCCGCTCGACATCGTCTGGCAGCTGCACATCGATGTCACCTCGTGGCCGAGTTGGCAGGAGGCGATCACCGAGGCCCACATGGAAGGAACCTTCGAGCCAGGCAACTCGTTTGACTGGTCCAGCTATGGCTTCCCGGTCACCTCGCAAATCTACGAAGTGAACGATCGCAGCCGAACCCTGTGGGGCGGCACCGCAGCGGACATAACCGGCGTGCACGAGTGGCTTTTTGAGGAGACCGGCGACGGCGTTCGAGTGACCACAAACGAGTCCTTCGCAGGTGATCCCGTCAACGCCGATGTCGCTGGAATGCAGGCTCAGCTCGACGCCTCGCTGGTCGCATGGCTTGAGCATCTGAAATCGGCGGCCGAGAGCCGGACCTAAGTCCACGCCCGTCGTTTCGTCCAGGGAGGCCGCGAGGCGCCCCCCTTCACCCGGTCTCAACACCCGGGCCGGCTAGCAAGCAAGACTGCCCGTAGCTGTCGGCCAGGTGCGCGTCCGACCACCAAGGCAGGTCTGGGGCTGGTGGTTCTCGCCCGAACCACTTGTGGGTGCTTCACGCGCCTAGAGAACCGTGAGCTGGTGGGGCGTTGAGGCTGGTGGTGGGCTGGGACGGGCACGCTGCGGGATGTGCCGCGATGGGGGCTTGTTCTAGCATTTGAGGTGCGATGGACATCCCGCCCGATGTTCACTATGCGGTCCGGGACGGGAAGAGCATCGCATTCCAGCGTTTCGGTGCGGGTGACCGCCGGCTGGTTGTGATCCCAACGGGGTTTGGGAACCTGGACCTCTTCTGGGCCGACGCGCGGACGTTCGAGGCGTTGGCGCGGCAAGCTGAGCGCTGTGAGTGTGTGCTGTATGACCAGCTCGGGACGGGGCTGTCTGACCCGGTGGACCATGTTCCGACGATTGAGGAGCGCGCGGCGGACCTGGGGGCGGTGATGGATGCGGCTGGGTTTGTCAGCGCGACCATTAGTTCTGGCTACGATTCGAGCCTTGGCGCGGTGCTGTTTGCTGCACAGCATCCTGAGCGGGTCGACGGGCTCGTGCTGACGGTCCCATTTGCGCAGGGGTGGCTGTCGGCGCCGGTTGAGGAGCTCGTGGGTTGGGAGGATGAGGAGCAGGTTGCCGCTTACGAGGCCGCTTGGGAGCAGTGTTACGAGCACTGGGGGCGTGGCGACTCCCTGCGGACGGCGATACCGGCCCTCGCGACTCAGCGGAATCTGCGCGTGTGGGGGATGCTCGAGCGCGCGTTTGCGAGCCGGGAGATGCAACGCACCGCCCACGAGATCGCGAGCGCCGCCGATGTTCGTGAGGTGCTGCCGTTGGTGCGTGCGCCCGCCCTGGTGCTGCGGCTGGCCAGCAACAAACTCCCGGAGGCCGCCGTGCGCTACGTGGCCGAGCTGTTGCCACATGCGAGCTACGAGGAGCTCATAGAGACCGACAGCATGGCCGAGTTCTTTGCCAGATGGCAGCGCCGGCACGAGCAGTTCATGTTCGGCGCGACGAGCGATGTGAGGGCCGATCGGGCGTTGGTGACGGTGCTGTTCACCGACATCGTCGGGTCGACCGAGCGGGCTGCGCTGCTGGGCGATGCGCGTTGGCGCGAGCTGCTGGTCGCGCATGAGCGGATGCTGCGCCGGGAGGTCGAAGGGGTCGGCGGCCGGCTAGTGGAGCGCATCGGAGATGGCTCGCTAAGCACGTTCGACGGTCCAGCCCGCGCAATCCGCTGTGCGGAGCGGATCTGCGCCACCGCCGGCGAGCTCGACCTGAGGGTTCGCGCGGGTTTGCACACCGGCGAGTGCGAGCTAATCGACGGCCACGTCGCCGGGATCGCGGTGCACATCGCCGCGAGGGTCAGCGCGCAGGCCGGTCCCGGAGAGGTGCTCGTGTCTCGGACCGTCCGCGATCTCGTGACTGGCTCGGGGATCGCTCTGCAACCGCGCGGCGAGCACGAACTCAAGGGCGTGCCTGGCTCGTGGCAGCTGTTCGCGCTCGGCGCCGAGAGCGCGCCGCTGCCCGCACCCGACCAGACCCGCGAACTCCGCCCAACCGACCGCGTCGTGCTGCTCGCCGCCCGGCGGGCACCGCGACTCCTGCGGGCCGCAAGCCGCATCGGCGAGCGACGCTAGCTGACCTGCCGATAGACGTTGTGAACGTCTGAGAAGACGTTCGGGCCTCTCCTGAGGCTGTCGGTCTGCTCAAGGACTCACGGCCCTAAGGAGGGCCCGGACCAACGAGCTCGGAGGAGCTGAGCGCACAGGCGTGGGCGCTCGATCGCTCCAGCCGGCCTCATCGAAGCGACGGAGCACCCGGATTCGACGCGTCGGGTAGGACTTCGGGCACGCGATCGTTGACGACCACTCCCGACTCGCGTACGCCGAGCTGCTCGAGGACGAGAAGGCGTCCCGGGCCGCATTGGCCCGTCTCGTCCGATTTCAAGACTCGGCCGAGCGTTGCGGTCAGCCGGGATGGGGCCTGCAGGCGACCGAGGCCGACTTGTAGAGCGGCGAGTTGACGTCGGTCGTGACTGGGATGAACAGGTAGACGCCGTCGTTGCTCACGGTGCGGCCCGGAGCGGGCGGCGGCGGCGAGGTCGTTGGGTCGGGAAAGTTGGTGATGCCGTGGGCGCGCATGCAATTGGAGAACGCCAAGAACAGCGCCATGATGTGGGGTGTGGAGGGCCCGGACGCGGTCAAGCCGCTGCCCGAGAGCTTTCGACACGCGGACTGGGCGGCGTTGAACGCCCGGGAGGAGAGGTTGATGCCCGAGTTGCTCGCGATCTTCAGTTGGCCGTTGGCGCTCGGATCGGGGAAGTTGGTCACCCCGTGGCTGCGCATGCATCGCGAGTATGCGAGAGCCTGAGGGCGTGGCGACGCGGAGCGGATGGTCGCTGTGTGCCCGGAGCTCTGCGAGGAGGCGCAGGCGGCGAGGACCACGGCGCACGCGACCAGGACAACCCATGAGGCGGGGGACATGGGCAGGGTTACGGCTCGAGTGTCTGGGAGGGGCGCGCGGGGCGGCGGGTGCACGGTCTGTGCCGGGCGTGAGCGCCTCGGGCGGCGGATGAGCTTGACGGGCAGGGATGTCATATCTGGTTGGTGGGCTGTTGCCGTCGCAGGCTTGCGGGCATCGTGATGCTGGTGGTTGCGTGGGTCCTACGGCGAGTTGTATGGCGAGCGGCGTTACGCGAGCCTTACGCTGTTAGCTCGCTGTTATCTCCCCTCGGGCATGCTGAGCCTGCGATGCAACTCCTTCACGTGCCGGCGAGCCTTATGCGCGGCCTGAGTCACCCATATACGGCGCTGCGGCGGGCGGCTGGCGTCCGTGGACGGAACGCCTCCGGATCTAAGTGATGCGCTCGCCGCCACGTGTCAGGTCCACCCGGTTCGCGGTCAGGCTGCGTCTGCCGCGGCGAACGGCGCGATTGCGCCTCACGCTGCTCTACGAATGTGTGTCCATCGTCTCCTGGGCGCTAAGGGTCGCGCTCGTCTGGCTGCTGGTGCTGATCGTCTATCCCGTGGGACGAACTGGACTCGCGCTGACTCTGGTGGTCGTCTCGGCGATCGCGCTCGTCGTGATGGCCCCGGTGTCGATGCTGCTCGAGTGGTTGATCGCGGGGCGGGTGCTGCGTCCGCTGCGGACGCTCACGATCACGACCCGCGAGATCTCCGCCACGAACCTGCACCAGCGGCTCGCGCTGGACGGGCCCGACGATGAGCTCAAGGAACTGTCGGACACCATCGACGCTCTGCTCGACCGGCTTCAGACATCCTTCGAATCACAGCGTCTGTTCGTGGCCAACGCGTCGCACGAGCTGCGCACGCCGCTGAGCACGCTGCGGGCCACGCTGGATGTGGCGCTCGCCAAGCCTAACGTCCACCCACAGGTGCAGAGGCTGGATGCGAAGCTCCGCGAGGACCTCGATCAAGCCGACCGGCTGTTGGAGGACTTCCTCACGCTTGCACGTGCACAGCACGGGCAGCTCGGCGAGCAGGCATCGTTGTCGCTGACGCGCCTCACCCACGACGCACTCGCCGCTCGCGCGGAGGCGATCGCCGCCAAGCGGCTCGAGCTGTACACCGCCCTCATACCGCTCCAGGTCACCGGCGCGGAGACGCTCCTGGCCCGGATGGTCGAGAACGTGATCGAGAACGCCATCCGCCACAACCATCCAGACGGGTTCATCAGCGTCGCCTGTGGTAACGAAGGCGAGATCGCGCGGCTCGTCGTCGAGAGCGGCGGCCCGGTCCTTGACTCGAGCGCGGTCGCAGATCTCGCCCTGCCGTTTAGACGGCTTGGCACCGACCGGACCGGCTCACAGAACGGGCACGGGCTTGGGCTCTCGATCGTCGCCGCGGTCGCCGCCGCGCACGATGGTGCGCTCGAGCTGCACGCTCGGGCCGAGGGCGGGCTCCGGGTCCAGATCACCCTTCCCGCCGCGGCGCACGCCCGAGCGGCCGCGGTATCAGCATGAGGGTCTTGGTCGTGGAGGACGCGCCCCGGTTGGCGAACACGATCGCCGAGGGTCTGCGCGACCAAGGGATCGCCGTCGACCTTGCATATGACGGGCACGAAGCCGCCGCCAAATTCAATCTCAACCCCTACGACGTCGTCGTGCTGGACCGCGACCTCCCGGGAATCCACGGCGACACGCTCTGCCAACTGATCGCCGACTCAGAGGACCCGGCGATGATCCTGATGCTGACCGCCGCCGACGCGCCGGCCGAGCGGGTCTCCGGGCTCGCGCTCGGCGCAGACGACTACCTCCCCAAGCCGTTTCACTTTCCCGAGCTCGTGCTGCGCGTCCGCGCGCTCGCCCGCCGCAAGCCAACGGCCCAGCAGCGAACGCTGTCCGCGGGTGGAATCGAGCTCGACCCACTCGCCGGCACCGTCACCCGCGACGGACGAGCGGTCGCGCTGACGGCTAAGGAACGTGCCGTGCTCGAGGCGCTCCTCAAAGCCAGCCCCGCCGGCCTCAGTGCAGAGAAACTCCTCGAGCAAGCGTGGGACGAGAACATCGACCCGTTCACAAACGCGGTGCAAGTCACGATCCACCGGCTTAGGCGCAAGCTCGGACAACCGTCCATCATCCGCACCACTCCCGGCATCGGATACCAGATAGCCACTGACCGAGAGCGATAGCCAGCGGCGACGCTCACCCATGCCCACTCGCGCTCCCCGATGGCCGTGCGTCCGCGGCCGAGAGCCTCGGACTCCCTTCACTGTTTCAGGAGTTCCTTGTACGCACCATGTACTGCTGCGAGGCGCAGCCGTCGCGGGCCTCCCCACAAATTGAACACCGCCCGCAGGTGCGGCTTATCGACGATCACGACTGGGTTCCGCGAATCGACCGAC
>JAFAWR010000326.1 GCA_019241635.1 Solirubrobacterales bacterium | reverse complement strand
AGGCCGAGCGCCGGCGGGCCGACCTGGCCGCCTCCTACCAGCGGGCGATCGTCGAGTCGCTGGCGATCCGGGTCGAGCGGGCGCTGGCCGCGACCGGCCTCGAGCGGCTGTCGGTCGGCGGCGGTGTGGCGGCCAACGGCGCGGTGCGCGCGCGAATGCATGAGATGGGGGTCGAGCTGCACGTGCCGCCGCGCGAGTTGTGCACCGACAATGCGGCGATGATCGCGAGCGCCGCGCGCTACGTCGAGGCAATGCCCTACCCGGACTACCTCGGCCTCGATGTGTACGCGACCGGCGAGCGGACGCTGGTGGCGCGATGAGGAAGGTCGTCCTCTATGGCCGCCCGGGATGCTGTCTGTGCGACGAAGCGCGCGAGATCCTGGAGCGCGTGCGGTCGCGACACGCGTTTGGGCTCGAGGAGGTGGACATCGAGTCCGACGACGGGTTGCTGCGTGCGTATCTGGAGCGGATTCCGGTGGTGACGATCGATGGGGTCGAGGCGTTCGAGCTGTTCCTCGACGAACCCGAGCTCGAGCGCCGGCTCGCTATGGTGCACACGGCATGAGCTACACGGTGGGGACCGACGCCGAGACGGCTCAGCCCGGGTTCGAGAAGCCGGGCGAGAAGCTCGCCCTCGGGGTGGCGGCGCGGCTCTCGCGCTACCTGCAGGTCCTCATCCAGGCCCGCAAGATGGGCAAGGAGACGATCTCCTCCCAGGAGCTGGCCGACTACACGCACGTCAACTCCACGCAGATCCGGCGCGATCTGTCCGGTTTCGGCAAATTCGGCAAGCGTGGCGTGGGCTACAACGTGGAGTCGCTGGTCAACCAGATCCGCAAGATCCTCCACACCTCCGGGCAGCACAACATCGCGCTGTTCGGGGCGGGGCATCTGGGCACCGCGATCGCCACCTCGGACATCTTCGCCGACCACGGCTTCCGGGTCGTCGCGATGTTCGACGTCGACCAGGGCAAGGTCGGCGAGCGGATCGGGCCGCTCCAGGTGCGGCACAACACCGAGCTGCGCGAGGTGATCGACGAGGAGGACATCGTCGTGGCCGTGCTCGCCGTGCCGTCGGCGGCGGCGCAGCAGCTGGCCGACGAGCTGGTCGACGCCGGGGTGAAGATCATCTTCAACTACTCCGACGCGCTGCTCCAGGTGCCCCCGGAGGTCACCGTGCACACCTCCAGCCCGGCCGTCGATCTCCTCTACGCGCTGTACTTCTACCTCACCTGATCCTCACCCTCCCTGACGGTGATCCACAAGTGAGCAGCAGCCTGGACCTGGAATCGGCGCGCGCCGCCTTCGAGGGCTCGACGGACTTCACCGTCGGCCTCGAGGAGGAGTTCGCCCTGCTGGATCCGACCTCGCTCGGGATGGTGGCGCGCTTCGAGGACGTTCGGGACGCCGCTGCATCCGATCCGGTCCTGGCCGACTCGATCGCCGGGGAGCTGATCTCCTCCGAGGTCGAGATCCGCTCGGGACGATGCATCGATCTCGCGGCGGCCTTCGCCGCGCAGCGCGACCGCCGGCGCAGGCTGTTCGCACTGGCTGCGTCGGAGGGCGTGGTGCTCGGCGCCACCGGCACCCATCCGTGGTCGGACTACCGCGAGCAGCGGATCATCGACACCGAGCACTACCGGCGGGTGGAGAACGGGCTCAAGTACGTGGCCTGGCGCAACAACACGTTCTCGCTCCACGTTCACGTCGGGGTGCGGGGGGCCGACCGCGCGGTCCTCGTGTGCGACCGGTTGCGGCCGGTGCTGCCGTCGCTCCTGGCCATCTCGGCCAACTCGCCGTTCCTGGACGGCCGGGACTCCGGGCTGCACAGCGCGCGCTCGCAGATCTTCACCAAGAGCTTCCCCCGCTGTGGCGTGCCCGATGCGTTCGGGGGCTGGCGCGAGTTCGCCTCCTACATCGACTTCCTGGTGAAGACCCGCTCGATCGTCGAGTACACCCAGGTGTGGTGGTCGATCCGTCCGCATTTCTCGTTCGGGACCGTCGAGGTGCGGATCTGCGACGCGCAGATGACCGCGCCGGAGTCCGAGGGCCTGGCCGGGCTTATCGTCGCCTGCGTTGCCCAGGCGACCCGGGACGTCGATGAGGGCGTCCCGTGGACCGACCAGCCGCGGCGCTTGATCGAGGAGAACTTCTGGCGGGCCATCCGGCACGGGCTCGACGGCGAGCTCCTCGACCTCGACCGAGCCGAGCCCTACCCCGCGGCGGAAGCCGTCGACCGGCTGCTGGCGTGGTCAGCTCCGGTGCGGGCCGAGCTCGGGATCGAAGTCGCGCTGCCGGCCCTGAACGGCGCCCAGCGTCAGCGGCGGTTGATCGAGACCGGCGTCGGCCTGCCCGAGGCCTTCGCCGCCGTGGTGGCCGAGACCCGTGAGACGTATGCTGCCAGCGCAGCCGAGGTGACTCGATGAGCAGCCAACCGACACAGCCCTCCGAGGAAGAGCTGCGGGCGGCCTACGAGGCCGAGCTCAAGCGGCTGCGCGTCGAGCACGTCCTGCTCGACAACGTCGCCGCGCTGGCCAACCTCGGCATGCGCCGGACCGGCCTGGCCCCCGGCACCGAGAGCGAGCGAGACCCCGACCAGGTCCGCCTCGCCATCGAGGGGATCCGCGGGCTGCTGCCGGTGCTCCAGCAGGCGGCCCCGGCCCAGATCGGCGCGATCCGGGATGCCGTGTCGCAGCTTCAGATCGCGTATGTGAGGATCGGCGGGCAGGCGCCGTCCGGCGGCGGGGCTGAGGCGCCCGGCGGGGCCGGGACGGCCGGGGCGTCCGGGGTGGCCGGCTCCGAGCCCGGCACCACCCAGCCTCCGCCGCCACCCGAGCCGAAGCCCGGCGAGCCCGGCCCGGCCCAGCGAAGCGGGCGGCTCTGGGTGCCGGGCCAGTAGCACGCCGGGCGAGCCGCCAGCACCCTCTCGTGGGCGCTTGGAGCAACCCGCGATATGTCCGAGCTTCATACCGGGCGATGACGTCCGCCCGGCCGGCGGATCCCACTCGTGACGCCGTTTCGCCGGCCTGCACGCTACACTCGCGTTCTTCCGGACCTCCGCTCGACCAGCACGGGTGGCGGTCCTTTTCCAGTTTGTGTTGGCTGCGCCTGTTCGCGCCCTCTCTCTAATTCAGACCTTCTTCGGAGGACCTCC
>JAFAWR010000314.1 GCA_019241635.1 Solirubrobacterales bacterium | reverse complement strand
AGCCGTTTCGTCCCGCGGCGCCGGGCCGCGAGCCCGCTGCGGTAGGGGAGCAGCCCGAGACGGTGAAGGCGGACGGCACGGTCACGGTCCTGTCGCCGTTCTGGTCGGTGAGGGTCGCGGTGGCGGTGCCGGCGGGCGTCTGGCAGGTGGTCAGGAACAGCCCCTGCGCACCCCCGGCAAGTGAGACGGTGAGGTTCGTCAGCGGGATGTCCGGGACGCCGGTGAACGTGGCCGAGTCAGTCAGCAGGTTCACCGCGCCGGTCAGCGTCAGCGGGAACGGCGCCGGGAACGCGAGCGTAAGCGACAGGCCGCTCGAGGAGCCAGTCAGGTATGCCTTCCCGGCGAGCGGCGTCGGATACAGGGGCGAAGACGCGCTGACCGCGCCCACCGGTTGGCATGTGCCGGATGCAGGGTTGACGCACAGTGCTGCGATCGACGCCAGGTTGGGCGCGAGCGTGGCCGTCGGGAAAGTCAGCATGATCGAGCGGCTCGACGCCTCGTTCGCGGCCTGCGTGACCGTGGTGTCGAGCTTCACCTGCCGGTCGGTTCGATCGCGCGTCGCCGTGGTCTTGAACGCCGGCGCGTATGGGAGCGCGGCGCAGCCGGTGACGCTCAACGGAGCCGAGACCGCATGGGTCGTGGGGTCAGCGTAGGAGTCGATGGTGACGCCCAGCCGTGCCGGTGTGCGCGGGCAGGTGGCCGGGTAGCGGAGGTCGTCGAACGTGCTCTTGATCTCCGTCAGGGAGATCTGCGTCAGGTTGACCGGCGGGAGGCCGGGGAGGGTGAGCGGGAGCTGGTTGGGCAGCGCGAGGGCGATCGTCACTCCGACGCCGGCCGGATCGCCGCTCGGGCGGATTCTGATCGCGCCGGTCGAGCCGAGCTGCTCACCCAGGCCGATGACCGCGAGTCCCGCGAGATCGCCGGCGGCGGGCGGCGGGACGAGATAGAAGCTGACCGGAACCGAGACGGGCAGCGGCACGCCGATGATCCCGAGGAGGTCGGGGACGGCGGTGACGGCCCCAGTCCCGACCCGGCACGCGGCGCCCGAGACGTTCCGGCTGGTGAGGCAGGCGCCGCCGTTCATCGAAGCGTTGGCCAGCAGTCCGGGCGGGAGGGTGATGTTGAGATTGTGCGGCGAGTCGGTGCCGGAGTCGGTGAACTTCAGCTCGAGTCCGAGGTTCGTCGCGGCGCCCGCTCGCGTGCCCGCGCTTTGATCGAGGCTCAAGTTCGCGCCGATCGCCGCGCCGGCGGCGGGTGCGCTCAGGCCGAGTACGGCGAGCGCGGCGACGCAGATGGCGATGCCGATGCGGAGACGTCGATGGATCGCGTTGATCATGAGGTTCGTCCTGGATGGTTGAAGTGCAGGTGAAGTGCGCCGCGTCCGCCCGCGCTGTTTACGGTGATCAGCGTCACGGTCAGCCGCTTGACCTTGCCCGCCGTCACTTTCCCCTGAAGCGATGAGGCTTCCTCGAGCGCTTGGGAGGCGATCGCCACGGTGAGGTCGCGCGCCGCCCCCATGAGCCGGATCACCAGGCGTCCGCGTACGAGCGACAGCGAGGCTACGCGGCCTCCGCGCACGTGCACTCCGATTACCCGAAGGCGTTTACCGGTGCGGTGACCGACGAACTTCAGGCCCCCCGGGAGGGCCAGCGTGACCTCGTGCAGCGCCGGCGAACCCTTCGTCACGGCGAGCCGGAAGCCGAGCGACGGGCGTCCGGTCCCCAGGCCGGCCAGCGTGGCGTGGGTGACCTTGGTCCGGCCGCCCCGGCCCGCGACGGCCGCGCAACCCGCGATGGTGAAGTTGGCCGGCACGGTCACGGTCCTGTCGCCGTTCTGGTCAGTCAGGGTGGCCGATGCCGTTCCCGTCGAGGACTTGCACAACGTCCCAAACACGCCGTGTGGGCCACCGGTCAGCGACACGGTGAGGCTGGTCAGCGGGATGTCGGGCAATCCGGTGAACGTGGTTGAGTTCCGGGTCAGATCGACCGTTCCGGTGAGCGTGAGCGGGAACGGAGGTGGGAACACCAGCGTGAGTAAGGGGTGCGCGAAGTTGCCGGTCAGGTACGCCTTCCCGGTGAGCGCGCTGGGGTACAGCGGCGAGCTCGCGGAGACCGAGCCGAGCGCCGTGCAGGTTCCGCTCGACACGTTCGGGCACAGGGCGGCGATTGCCTGGATGTTCGGCGACAGCGCCGAGCTCGGAAACAGCAGCGAGATCGACTGGCTGGGAGCCTCGCTCGCCTGCTGGGTGACCGTCGTGGACAACGCAACTTGGTTGTCGGCACTGTCGCGGATCGCCGTCAGGCTGAACGCCGGCGCGTAGGCGAGCGCTGAGCAACCGGTCACCGACAGTGGCGCGGACACGGTCTGGACCGTCGGATCGTTGTACGAGGTGACGCTCGCGGTGAAGCTCTGCGGCTTGGCCGGGCACGTCGTCGGATAGCGCAGACCGTCGAACGTGCTACTGATCTGGCTGATCGAGATCGGCACCCCGGACAGGCTGTTGGGCAGCGTGAGGCTGATCGTCACGCCGACCCCCGCCGGGTCGCCCGACGGCCGGATCCTGATGTCGCCGGTCGATCCGAGCTGCGTGCCGCTGGTGTTCACGGCAAGACCCGCGAGGTCGCCCGCCGTCGGCGGCGGGACGAGGTCGTAGGTCACCTGCGTCGGCACGGGGATTGAGCCGAGCACGTCCGCCGTGACGACGCCGCTGCCCACCTGGCACGCACTGTCGCTTAGGTCGGCGCTGTCCAGGCAACGTCCACCATCGATCGAGGCGTTCGCGAGCAGGCCCGGAGGCAGCTCGAGCGTCAGTTGCTTGGGCGAGTCGCCCGAGCTGGCGGAAAACGTGAGGTCGACCCCGAGGTTGGCGGACGAGCCGGCGGCGGTGCCGGCGCTCTGGTCCAGGGTCAGTGCGGGTACCACCGACCCGGTTGCGCTCGGCACGAATCCGCACAGCGCCGCGGCGGTGAGCACGCCAAGCACGACGATCCGACGCACCCGCTCGCACATGGCCTTCCTCCCTCCTCCGCTGACCGCGCAATCCTATCCGGCGCCCCGATGGCCGAGCGCGCCGGAAGCGTTCGCGATCTGACCGACATTGCTAGAACCCCGAGGAATCGGTGGCTGGACAGTGGAAACCCAGGGTGCTGGGCGCCGTCTGCGTGGCAGCGGCCGCCGGCTTGACGATCTCCGGCGGCGTGGCCCGAGCGGCCCGGGCGTACGTCAACCCGTTCCGGGCGGTGGCCAACCTCCAGGCGAGCCGCATCGACATGGGGGTCGATTACTCGGGCGCGGGCCCGCTCCTGGCGCTCGGGCGGGCGAAGATCGTGCTGGCCGGCGAGCGGTTCGCCGGCCCGGAGAGCTGCTGGGGGAAGACCTGCGTACCGCCGCCCGGGGCCATGATCGTCTACCGGCTCCTGAACGGACGCTTCGCGGGCAAGTACGTCTACGTGGTCGAGAACATCACGGTCGAGGTCCATGCCGGAGAGACGGTGAACGCGGGCCAGACGATCGCGGTCCTTCACGACGCCTCGCCGAACCTGGAAATGGGTTGGGCGTCAGGCCGCGGCGTGTGGACGCTCGCCGCGGCGCGCCGGCATCAGTGTGCGTGCACCGACCCCGGCGGGTGGTCTTCGGTGGAGGGACGCAACTTCGACGCGCTCCTGGTGTGGCTGGGTGCGCCGTCTGGCTACGTGACCACGATCCCGCCGGATCAGCACATGCCCCGGGGCTGGCCGGCGATTCCCGCGACCCGGCGGCCCGGCTGAACGGCGAGGTGACGATGCCGGCGATGACCCGTACTCATTTCGGCGTGGGCGTGGTCGTCCGCAGCGCGGATGGCCTGGTCTTGGTGGGGCGCCGGGTCGCCGAGCCCGGGGCGCCGCTTGCCCTACCGGGCGGGAAGCCGGAGGCCGGCGAGACCGTCGAGGAGTGCGCGGTCCGGGAGCTGGCGGAGGAGACGGCGCTCGTGCTCGACCCGGGGCGCGTCCGGACCTTCGCGTGTGTGCTGGTGCCGGCGGGTGAGATCGCCTGGGTGGTGGCTGGGGTGGAGGGCACTCTGCCGGTCCGCGCCGCAGACGCCGACCTGCGCGAAAACGAGCCTGACAAGTTCGGCTCGTTCGCGTGGATCGACCCGGCGCAGCCGCGCGGGGATCTCTTCGCCGCCACCGCGGCGCTGCTGGATCGACTCTGACCCGGGCTATCCGTCGTCCCAGCGGATCTCGGCGAACCGGCGGCGAAGCTTCTGCCCCCGGGCCGGGTTGAGCGAGGCCACCCATGAGATTCGTCCCCGGAGGTGGGCGTGGAAGTCCGGGACGCCGGCCCGATTCTGACTCTCGGGACCGTGAAGCGCGGCGTTGTGAAGGATCGCCTTGAGCTGTTCGTACTCGGAGCGGAGCACGTTGGGCCGGACGGCAAGCGCGACCGGCGTCCAGCGAGCCGCGAGGAAGGCGTCCGCCAGCTCCTCGGCCAGCACGGCGCGTTCGTGGGCCTCGTACACGATCGTGAATGATCGCGGCGTCGCGCGCCGACTGCTCCTTGTCGTGCCTGCCCGGAGGTGCCTCCAGAGGATGCACTCGAGGGCTGGCGATGCACTGGCCCAGGTAATCGCTGATCCCCGGGGTTACCCCGGAGAGGGAAGCGCGCCCGCAGGCGCGCTACCCGCCTCGGTGCAACGACGCCGCGGCTGTCAACCTACCGGACCGCCGCGCGTCGCCACACCTCCGGGCATGGATCAGGACGACGAAGTGGCTACCTGCTCGAGCAATGTCAGGGCGTCCTGAAGCCCGTCCTCCATGCCGGAGTTGATGTGCGCGTCGCGATGCTCGCGGCAGGAATGCTGCACGAGGATGCTCAGCGTCGTGCGTCCTTCGCTCTCTATGAAGGTGACCGTGGACACCGCCTCGGCCTCCGGGGCGCCCTCGTACACCTCGGTCGAGACGATCCGTTCGTTCGGGACGACCTCGCGGTATTCACCGTGGAAGCCGACCTCGGGTCCGTTACAGGCGCTCATCACGTAACGCCAGGTGCCGCCGACCCGCAGGTCGATGTCGATGAGCGTCACCTCTCCGCGGTTGGCGTGCCACCACTGCTTCACCAGTTCCGGCGTGGTGTAAGCCCGGTACACGAGGTGCCTGGGGGCGTCGAACTCGCGGGTGATAAGGATCTGCTCGTCGGTGGGGAGGGTGACCCTCGCTCGGCTGCTACTCGTCACCGCCATCTCCTTGCTCCTTTCGTTTGAGGTCTTCAAGTACGACATCGAGTTGCTCGAACCGCTCCGACCACAGCTGCTCGTAGTTGCGGACCCAGTCGTGGATCGGCTTCAGCGCATGGCCGTTCAGCCGATAGAGCCGTTGTCGCCCGGCGTCGCGCACATCGACGACACCGACTTCCCGCAGGACCCGCAGGTGCTTGGACACCTGAGGCTGGGGGAGGTCGAGCAGTCGCACGAGATCGTTCACCGGCCGCTCACCCGCCGCGAGGGCATCGAGGATGTCCCGCCGTCGAGGCTCGGCGACCGCGTTGAACGCGTCCGTGGTTGTCGCTGCTCGTGCCACGGCACCGATTATATTCCCATATCGGAATATGTCAACGAGTCATGTGTGCCCGACCGAGCGATGGCGCGGTCCCGTCGGGGCGAGCTCGGTCCGCGGCCCGTTATGCTGACGCGCGTGAGTGGTTCCATGGATGGGGCGGCGTCGGCAGATCCGGCGGCCCAGGTGTGGACGACACGGGAGTTGTTCGCACGGCACAAGCTGATCGGGATCAGCGCGGTGGTCCTCCTGATCCTGCTCCTGGCCATCATCGTGGGCGGGATCCTCGCGTCAAGCCCCACGGCGATCGCCGACTCGAGCACGTGCTCGACCTGGAGCTCGGCGAACCAGGCCCAGCAGCAGGCCTACGGCATGCGGTTCATCCGCGAGCATGGTGCGCCCCCGGGCGCGTCGCGGGACGCCGCGGGCGTCGTGGCGGCGGTCAACGCCGGCTGCACACAGGCGTTCGACAACGACGTGCAGGACACCGCCAGTGTGGTGGACGCCGCTCGGGGTCAGTGACGGCACCACCGGCATACTCGCTCGGACGATCGGGCTGGTCGTGCGTCAGACGCCCTGCCCGCCACACGAAACGGAAAAACGAATCGGGGCCCCGGGCCGCTGGTAGAGTGGCGCCGTTCGGTGAGGGATGCCGTGGGGATAGGAGGTTGGATATGTCGAGGGGTCGTTCGATGTCAGCGGTGCTGGCCAGCTCGCTGGTCGCCGCGATGGCCGCGTTTCTGCTGAGCACGGCGCTCGCTCAGGGTGGCGCCGGGCGAGGAGGCCGGCACGTCCACCGCTCGCATACCACCAGCCAGCCACTGACCCGGTGGTGGGGCCCACCGTCCGACGTGCGCGGGATGCTCAACCAGGTCAGCGTCAAGAACCTCGAGACCGACGTGCAGACGCTGGCCGCCTTCGGGACCCGGCAATCGCTGTCCTCGCAAACCGACCCCGCCCGCGGCATCGGCGCTGCGGGTAACTGGCTGTTCGGGCAGCTTCAGAGTGACGCGGGCGCATCCGGCGGGGCGATGACCGTGCAGCGCCAGTCGTTCACCCAGCCCCCCTCGCCGAACGTCCCGGTCCCCACGGTGATCACCAACGTCGTGGCCACCCTGCAGGGGACCGATCCCTCCGCGGCCTCCCGCGTGTACGTGGTGAGCGCCCACTACGACGACCGTGTCACCGACTTACAGGATTTCACGAACGACGCCCCGGGTGCCGACGAGGACGCCTCCGGGGTCGCCGCGGTGCTCGAGCTGGCGCGGGTGATGGCCACCCGCCCGGCCAAGGCGACGCTCGAGTTCGTCCTGTTCGACGGCGAGGAGCAGGGGCTCTACGGCTCGAGCTTCTTCGCCCAGCAGGCCAAGTCAGGCGGCACGAACATCCAAGCCGATCTGAACCTGGACACGATCGGCAACTCCGTGGGCGACAACGGCATCAGCGACCCCCACACGATGCGCGTGTACTCGGAGGGGGTGCCGCTCGCGGCGAGCGCACCACAGATCGCCGCGATCCAGCAGTCCGGCGGGGAGGACGACAGCGCGTCGCGTGAGCTGGCCCGTTACCTCGCGGAAACCGGACCGAGCAGTGCGACGCGGATGGGCGTCGACCTGGTCTCGCGTGTCGACCGCCTGGGGCGCGGCGGCGATCAGATGTCATTCGACCGGCAGGGCTATCCCGCGGTGCGGTACACCGAGGCCAACGAGAACTACAACCACGAGGACCAGAACATCAGCGTTCAGAACGGCGTGCAGTTCGGTGACCTGCCGCAGTTCCTCGACTACGGATACCTGACGCGGGCGACCCGCCTCGTCGGTTCCTCTCTGGCCGCGCTCGCACGCGCTCCGGAGGCGCCGACCGGCGTGGCGGAGCACCTCGGCAGCGTGCGCTCGAACACCTTCGAGCTGACCTGGAACGCCAACCCCGAGTCAGACGTGGTCGGCTATCAGGTGGTATGGCGCGACTCCAGCGATCCGACGTGGACTCACGTCATCCCGGTCGGCAACGTGACCGGCTTCACGATTCCCGACCTGAACAAGGACTCGGACCTGTTCGGGGTTCGCGCGGTCAACAGCGCCGGCGATCTGAGCCCGGTGGCGTTCCCGAGCATCGCGGTTCCGTAGGGGCCGCGTCTGGTTCATACCGGCGCGTCTTGATCACGCGATAGGCTGCCTGTCGATGAGCCGAGTCCGCGTCCTGGTCGTGCTCCTGGTCGCGCTGGCGTTGACCCCCGCGGCCGCGTTCGCTCACCGGCGAGCGAGCAAGACGGAACGCACGGCGATCCTGGCCGCGGTCGTGCGCCAGCACCAGCTCTCAGGCGCCCAGGCCGCCTGCCAGGTCGTGAGCATCTCGACGGTCAACCAGCGCTACGCCTCGCTCGCCTGGCCGAGGAAGCTGTCGCGGGCCTGTCAGAAGGTGGCCGCCAACGGCGTCATCCTCGAGCATCGCGGAGCCCATGGCTGGCAGTTCGTGACGGTCGGCAGCAGCTTCCGGTGCCCGATCAAGCACGTTCCGGCCGCGGTCGCCCGCGACCTCGGCGTCTGCTCGTAACTCTCTAGCTCCGCACGGGCGAAGTCCGGGTACGCCGGGGCGGTCGCCGACGCGTGGTCCGTCCGCGCCTGCTCCGCGCTGCTGCACGATGATGCACGACTCTGCACGTTCAGGCGCGTTCGTGTAACATCGCTGTTGTGCTGACCGACGAGCGCCGCACGGTGATCCTGGACCGCCTGCGCACCCATGGGCGGGTGCTGGCAACCGACCTGAGCACCGAACTCGACGTGTCCTCGGACACGATCCGGCGAGACCTCCGTGAGCTCGATGGCCAAGGTCTGCTGCGCCGCGTCCACGGTGGCGCGCTCCCGCGCCACGGAGACGCGTCTTCGTTCGCCGCGCGATCGCGACGCGCGCCGGAGGCGAAGGCGTCGATCGCCCGGCGTGCCGCCGCGTGCGTCAACGACGGCCAGGTGGTAGTCCTGGATGGCGGCACGACGACGCTCGAGCTGGCCCGGGCGCTGCGCGACGACCTGCGGGCGAGCGTGATCACCACGAGCCCTCCGATCGCTGTCGCACTGGCCGATCATCCCGGCCTGGACGTCACCGTGATCGGCGGCACGCTGCGCGCCGACTCGCTGGTGACGGTGGGAGCCAGCGCCGTCGAGGCCCTGCGGATCATCCGCGCCGACATCGTGTTCCTCGGCGTCTGCGGCCTTCATCCCGAGATCGGTGTGACCACCAACGACCTGGAAGAGCGCCACGTCAAGGCGGCCATGCTCGAGGGTGCGGCGGAGGTGGTGGCACTCGCCGACCACGACAAGCTCGGGACGGCGATGCCGGTCATCGTCGCGCCGCTGAGCGCGGTCACCCATCTGGTCACCGACGCCGACGTCGAGGACGCCGCGCTTGCTCCGTACCGGGCGCTCGGCATCGAGGTGCTCCGGGCGTGAGCCGTCGCTGGGCGATAACCGCCGTCTTCTTCGTCGACGGCGCGCTCTTCGGTACATGGGCGTCGCGCATCCCGGCCCTGTCCGATCACGTGCACGCCGATGCCGGGGTCCTGGGGCTGTGTCTGCTGGCGCCGGCCGCCGCGGCCGTGGTGTCGATGCCGCTGGTCGGCCGCGTGCTGCCCGGGCGCTCGAGCAGCCTGTTCTGCCGCGCCTCGGTGGCCGGGCTGATGGTCGCGATCATGCTGCCGGCGCTGGTCCAGACGGTCCCCGAGCTCGCGGCGTCGCTGCTCCTGGTCGGCGTGACCAACTCCACCCTGGACCTGGCCATGAACGCGCAGGGAGTGTCGATCGAACGCGGCCTGAACCGCCCCATCCTGTCCTCGTTGCACGCGGCGTTCTCGTTCGGAGGCTTCGCCGGAGCCGGTCTGGGTGCGCTGGCGGCTGGGCTCAACGTCTCCCCGCTGGGTCACTTCGGCTTCGCGGCCGCCGTGTTCGGGAGCGTCGGGTTGCTGGCCGCGCTGCGGCTCCCGCGCGACGACCACGACGCCGACGCGCGGGCGCCGAGGGTCCGGTGGAACCGAATCCCCGTACGCCTGGTGTTGCTCGGGGTGGCCTGCTTCTTCTCGCTCTTGGCCGAGGGTGGCGCGTCGGATTGGAGCGCCAAGCTCGTGCGCGACGACCTCGCCGGGACGGCGGCCCTGGGCGCGATCGCCTACGCCGTGTTCAGCATCGGCATGGGATCCGGTCGGCTCGTGGCCGACCGCCTATGGGCCCGGTGGGGGACCGCGGGCCTGCTCCGGCGCAGCGGCGGCCTGGCGGCGGCGGGCTTCGCCCTGGGGCTGGGCGTCGGCACTGTGCCCGCGGCGATCGTGGGGTTCGCGGCCCTCGGCGTGGGGCTTGCCGCGGTCGTGCCGACGCTGTTTCGCGCCGGCGCCGATCATCCCGGTGTCTCCACCGGGCCCGCGCTGGCAGCGGTCAGCTCGCTGGGGTATCTGGGCTTCCTCGCGGGGCCGCCGATGATCGGCGCGGTGGCTCAGCTGACGTCGCTTCGGCTGGCCTGTGGAGTGCTGGTTCTGGCGGGAATCGTCGTGCTCGTCCTGGCCCCCTTCGCCACCGCCGAGCCGCAGGACCGGCCGGACGGCCGGCTGGCGCCGCAGGGCGCCTCGGCCGGCGCGCGCTGAGGCTACCCGCGGAGCGAGCGGGCGATGGCCAGCGCCTGGGCGAGGGTGCGCGTGCCCTCGATCCGCACGAGCAGCGGTCCCTGACCCCAGACCAACACGTTGCCGGCCAACCGGACGCGGTCGGTTCGGATGGTGCGGTCGATCGCGCCGAACAGCACCTGGTGCGGCGCGCCCGAGAGGTACACGCCCTTCGCCCCGTTCACGCGGGTGACCGTGACGCTCGTGTCGGGGTCGATGACCTTGAGGATGTACGGCTGCGCGGTGCCGCGGAACTCGGTGATCAGCACGCGCCCGATCAGGATCGAGATGCGCCCGCCGGGTACGTCGTGCCCGAGGTAGGCGCCCGAGGCGCGAGGCGGGAGGAGCGCGGTGAAGCCGGCGGCATGCCGGGCACGCGACGGCGCGATCGGCTCACCGAGCCCGAGCGTGAGGCCGGTCCGCGCCCCCGAGGGGATCGGCGGAAGGCGCCGCACGCGCTCGATGCTGACCCCGCGCAGCCCGAGCACGCGCAGGATCGCATTCCGGCTGGGCGGGACCGCCATCGCCGCGCCGGCGAGCAGCAGCACGGTGGCCAGCGCCACGCCGAGCACACGGCGCGCCGGCCGCGGGCCGCGGCGACGCCGTGCCGGCAGTCCCGCCAGGACCGCCGGCACGATGTCCGGCGCCGGTGGCACGTCGAGTGCCGTGCCGAGCGCCAGGAGCCGCTGTTCGAGCTCGCTCATTCGATCTCCTCGAGTTGCCGTTCGAGCCGTCCAAGCGCGCGCGAGAGCCGCGATTTCACGGTCCCGCGACGCAGTCCCAGTGCGATCGCCGCCTCGGCTTCCGAAAGCGCGAGGAAGTAGCGCGCGGCGATGATCAGCTGGTCATCCTCGCGGAGCCGCCCGACGGCGGCGAGCAGCCGCGTGCGCTGCTCGTCAGCGAACGCCTCGGTCTCGGCCGAGAGCGCCGTCGAGGGCTCGGTGACACCGGGGCCGAGGCGCAGGATCAGGCCGTCCCGGCGGCCGGCGGCCCGGCGGCGGTTACGGGCCTCGTTCACCGCGATCTGAACCAGCCAGGGCCGGAACAGGGCCCCGGGGCGAAAGCGCCCAAGCGCCAGCCACGCCTTCATGCATGCCTCCTGCGTGGCGTCCTCGGCCTCAGCCGCCGAGCCCGTGATCAGGTACGCCGCTTTGAACGCGACCTTCTGATGGCGAGCCAGAAGCTGTCCGTAGGCGTGCTGGTCCCCGCGCTTGGCCCGGGCGATGAGGTGCGCTTCGTCTGACTCGACCCGGCCGGCGATCACGCCTGTCATCGACACCCAATCATCCTCCGATGGTCCTACACCGCCGGTCGATGATCGGTTCCCTCGGCGGGAACCGTTCCGCGCCGGCCGGTGTAGAGCCAGTGATGCGCGGTTGGATCGCGATCCGCCTGATCCGGCTCGCCGCTGCCGCGGTGCCCGTGCTCCTGCTCGCGGCGTGCGGTGGGTCGGGTGGTTCGGGTGGTTCGGGCACCTCAACGATGCGACGCATCGCTTCCGTCGCGGACCCTCCGCGCTGCGTGCCGGCGGCGATCCACAACGGCGCGCCGCCATCCTGGACTGACGCCGCCTGGGCCGAGTCGAGTCCCGGCTTCCGGGTGCCCTATGCGCTGGCCTCGGGTGGCGCGGCGGCTGCCTTCTTCTTCGCGCCGACGCTCCGCGCCGGTCACCCGACCAACCCCTCGAACAAGGTGCTGTGGGTGGTCAGATATCCCCGCAACGGCAACCCGCTCGAGATCGTCGCCCGCCTCGGCCGCGACCCGTCCGAGCTCGTGCGCTCGAGCTGGCCGGCGGACTCGTTTCCAGGCGAGATCTACCCGTCTGGGGTGGACCTACCGACGCCGGGATGCTGGCACCTCGAGCTCACCTGGGGGAGCCACCGGGCGAGCGTCGACGTCGAGGTTCACCCGCCTCGGCGCAGTTGATTCGCTTTCGGAGCGTTATAGCTGAAACGCGTGACGACGCCGGAAGTCCGCCAAATCGTCGAGGTAAAAGTTAAACGCATCCACCGCGGATGGACTCGTCAGCAGGTCAGAGCGCAAGTGGGCGTCACATATGCTCTCGCTGAGGCGTTGCCAGTAGGCATCCAGCGTTGCACTCGATGCCGAAGCGGGCCCCGCCGCCGTCATGGCGTCGGCAATCTGAGCCAGAAACGCCTCCGCGCGCCGCTCATCCTGGAGTTCCACCAGCTCATACACCTGGCAGGCGAGGTGGGTGAGTGCCCAGTCCTTTGACTGAGGCAAACGTGCGGCGAGGCGCAGATCGGCTTTTATGAAACGCTGATAGTCACCGACGGCGGCTGGCCAGTCTTCACCGAGAGCAGCGCATCGGCCCCGGTAGCGATGAAGATCGGAGTACGCAATGCCATGCTCGGACACGAGCGCGGCCATATCGGCGAGCACGGTGCGCGCCTCGGCCAGCGCGAGACGGGCGACGTGTAGGTGGACGCGAAAGAGGCCGGCAAGGTAGAGGGTGGACGGATGACTGGCGCGCCGTGCGGCGCGCTCGGCTTCGGTCGCGGCCACGTCACTGGCCTCGAGGTCGCCGATTGCCTGGTAGACGAGCGCCAGGTGGCCCCACACCGCGGTCAATGTTCGCTCGTCGGGCTCGAGGGCGATCGCGTCCCGAAGGGCTTCCTCGGCTCGGTCGAGATACCGCGGGCGCCCGCACAGTCCGATCTCTCCTTCCAGCAACCGCAACGATGCGCGCGCATCTTTAGACAGACCATCCCAAAGGGCGTTCGCACCCTCAAGCGCCGCCCGTGCCGAGTCCCAATCGTTGGTCTTTCGCCGAGCTCTCGCGAGCGCGACCATGAGCCCGAACTCGGTCGCGCGGTTGATCCGGTGCAGTCGCGAGATTCCCGCGGCCTCCTCGAGGATGCTTTGGGCCTCGTGCACATCCTCCAGCGCCTGACAGACCGAACCCAGCATTGTGCGAGCCGCCACCCTGGCGTCGTGGTCTTCCAGGGCATCCGCGTGGACGCATGCCCAGTTAGCGAACAGCACGCCTTCCTTCAGCGCGCCAAGTTGCTCTGAAAGCCGGCCGGCCTGCATCGCAAACGCCAGCGCGTCTCCGTGATTGTCGGCCTCGTGGTAGTGGCGGGCCACTTGTTGTAACCACGCGAAATCACTCGGTCTGGGAGACAGCCTCAGGTATCCGGCGCACCGTTCGTGGAGTCTTCGATAGTCGTTGCAGTCAGTTGCCCGGAGTCTGTGATCGAGGAACTCATGGACCAGGCTGTGGTAGAACCGGTAGTGACCCTGGCCGGCGGGCTCGAGTAAGCCGAAGCGTTGACACGCATCGCGGAGTGCCTCGTCGGCCTCGTCTCGAGACAGCTCGCTAACCCCCGCAATCCACTCGCCGTCAAATGTATCGCCGACGACCGCGGCTACCTGTAGGCAACGAAACTGCCGCGTGTGCTCAATTAGTGCGATTCGCTCGTGGATCACGCTCTCGATTGTCGGAGGGATGTCATCGCTGAGCTGCGCGAGACGCTCGTTCTGAACGTCGACCAGGCCGGCGTCCATATTCAGCTCTCCGCGTTCAGATAGGAGCGCGACAAACTCCTCGACGTAGAACGGATTGCCACCAGTCCGCGCGTACAGCCAATGCGCAAGATGCTCACTCGGGGGTAGGCCGGTCAGATCGCTGATCATTCCGGCCACGGCCGCGGCCTCAAGATGAGCCAGTTCGAGCCGCCCGCTTACGAACCGGTAGCGGCGGAGACGGTCCAGGGTCGCCGCGAGAGGATGAGATTCGTGCTCCCGGGCGAGGTCCCGATTGCGGTAAGCCACGAGGACGAGGATCGGGAAGTCGCCCAGCGTCTCGGCCAGGTTGAACAGAAGGTCTACAGACGAGGAGTCGGCCCAATGCATGTCGTCCAGCACCAGCAACAGAGGCCGCTCGGTGGCCAGGGCGGCAAAGAAGCGAATCAGGTTGCGGTGGGTTTCAGCGGGCACCTCGGCCGCCGCGGCGGACTTGCCGTAGTGCTGCGTGACCGCCGCCGTCGCCTGAAGCGCGGGGCCCACGAGCGGTATCGCATTGAGGATCAACGGAGCGCTCTCGCGGAGGGCGGCGAGCGCGCGTTGTGCTCGCTTGTCGTGTGAACTCGCACGTCCGGCCAGATCGGCCAGGGCATCCAAAAATGGCTGAAACGCGGCTGCGCCGGACGACGCGACACGCGCGCGTCCACACAACACGAGAGGAGCGGGCTCGGATGTCCGATCCGCCTGATCGTCGATCGCCCGCCGCGTTTCGGCGATCAGGCGCGTCTTGCCCAGACCCGCCTCGCCGGTCAGCTCGATGACGCGGAGGCGGCGATTATCGGTCGCTGCCCGCAGCTCGTCGAGAATCGTGGCAACGTCATCCTCGCGCTCGTAAAGACTGGTTGTTTCCCGCGAGAGATCGCTCCGCAGCTTCACAAATGGCATGGCCCCGAAAGCGTCCTCTCTCGCATCGTCCGCTGCCTCAAAGATCTCGCCGACGCCCCAGCCCCCCGGGGACCGACGCGCGGGATTATAACCGTGCCGCTCCTCCCAGCTAGGCTGACGGCATGGCCATACCGTGGTGGCGGCGGGGCGCGATCTATCAAATCTATCCTCGCTCGTTCTCTGACTCGAACGGTGATGGGGTCGGCGATCTTCGCGGGATCGTCGAGCGCCTTGACTACCTGGTGGACCTCGGGATCGCGGGCATGTGGCTTTCACCCTTCTTCCGCTCTCCGATGGCCGATTTCGGTTACGACATCGAGGATTACTGCGCCGTGGACCCGATCTTTGGAACCCTCGATGATTTCGACCTCCTCATCCAAGAGGCGCATGCGCGTGGAATCCGCCTGTTGGTGGATTTCGTCCCGAATCACACCTCCGACCGACACGAGTGGTTTGTCGCATCACGGTCGTCCCGGCAGAGCCCCAAGCGTGACTGGTATGTCTGGCGAGACGGCCGAGGGTCGAGTGGCCCTCCGAACAACTGGCGATCGTCGTTTGCTACGCCTGGGCCCGCGTGGACCCGCGACGCAGCGACCGGGCAATGGTATTTGCATTCGTTTCTCCCCGAACAGCCGGATCTCAACTGGGAGAATCCGGCGGTGGAAGCTGCGATGCACGAGGTGTTGCGCTTCTGGTGTGACCGGGGGGTCGACGGGTTTCGGCTCGACGTCGTACAGAAGATCGCCAAAGACCCGCTTCTACGCGACGCACAGCCCGGGAAGCCGGCGACCTGGGAAGACTGGCAACCGACCATTCACGAGCGCCTACGCCGGCTGCGTGCGGTGGTTGACGACTATCCCGATCGGGTCCTCGTGGGCGAGGTTTACATCCTCGACCTGCCACGCGTAATGACGTACGTCAACACCGGTGACCAGCTCCACATGGCCCACAATTTCGTCTTCGTGCACCTGCCGTGGAGTGCCACCGCCTTCCGCAAGGCAATCGACGACTTCGAGGAGCTGGCAACCGAGTCAGCCTGGCCGGCGTGGTTTCTCGCGAACCATGACCACTCGCGCGTGGCTACGCGCTTCGGCGAGCCCCAGGCGCGGACCGTTCTTCTCATGCTCTACGCCCTCCGGGGGACGCCGTTTGTCTACCAAGGGGAAGAGCTGGGACTCCCCGACGCCGAGATCCCATCGGACCGGGTGATCGATGTGGACGGCCGTGATCCGGAGCGCTCCCCAGTCCCCTGGCGGCCTCCGTCGCGCGCCGGCGCTGGGGCAGGGTTCACCAGCGGCGAACCGTGGCTGCCGATTACATCCCGGGCGGAGGAACTCAACGTCGAGAGCCAAGCCTCAGATGCGGGTTCGACGCTTTGCCTGTCGCGTCGGCTCGCGGCGCTCCGAGAGAGCGAAGCCGCGCTCCAGGGTGGAAGCCAGCGCACGCTGGATGCCGGCGATGACCTGCTGGCGTGGTTACGCGTGGGCGATGGTCAACGGCTGCTCGCGGTCGCGAACTTCTCAGCCGCCGACCGGCAGCTCAGGCTCGCTCCGGACCTACCGGGAGCCGCCGAGGTCTTGTTGTCAACCGATCCTCATCGGCCGGCGGGTCAGGTGTCGCTGCAGGAGCTGGTTCTGACCCCGTCCGAAGGGCTGCTGGCACGACTGTGAGTGGCCTGATGCCGCGAACAAACGTCTAGGTTCACCCGCCTCGGCGCCGCACGCGGGTCCTGATGGCAAAAGGGAGCGCGACCGGGTTGGCCGCGCTCCCTTCTGCCTGGTCGTGGTGGGCTTAGCGTTTAGGCGGATACGTTCACGAGTGAGCGCTCGGACTCCAGGGCCTTCTGCAACACGGCCACCTGGACGGCCTCGGCGGCCGCTCCGGCGCCCGACCCATCGGCCGGAGCCGAGATTCCCGCCGCCGCGCCAGACGCCGCGGCGAACATGCTCTGCGCCGCGGCCAGCCCGCTCACCCCGCCACTCACTCCGGAGATGCTCATGGTTTGCGCATCGGCCGGCGAGGAGGCGTTGCATGAGGGCCCCGGGCGCCTTCTCGGCAGACGTCCGATCCGCCTAAACAGTCGCGCCGGGCGACTAAAGAGGGGCCGCCAAGAATGGGCGTTTGCCCGATGCGCGAGTGGCGGTTGGGCTGCGACTCTGCTCGCGTCGAAACTACCGAGCCGCGTCGGGCTCAGAGAAGAGAGGAGGGCAACCCCACATGGGCACGCCACACGTCAACTGCATGAGCAAGCTGCCAACCGCTCACGAGCCCGCGGACCGCGCGGCACGCCGACTAGGAGACGGTGAGCGATCCGGCGGTCGTGCCGACGTTGCCGGCGAGATCGGTGGCGCTCAGCTGGACGCTGTACGTGCCGGCGCCGAGCGCTGGGAGGTTGAACGCGTCGGTGCCGTACGGGAGCTGCTCGGTGCTTGAGTAGACCGTCTGCGAGCCCTTGAGGACGGAGACCGTCACGTTCGAGATCTTCGACAGCGTGAAGGAGAGGCTCGCGCTGCTCCCGGCGTGCGCGGTGCTCGTGAGCAGGCCGAGCACGGGGGCCGTCTTCAGATAGGAGTTGAAGCGGGAGGCTTCGCCGCAGAACGTCGGGTTTCCCGTTCTGTCGCAGAGCTGCTGGAGGAACCCGGTGACCAGCTGGTGATACGACAGCGTGTCCTCCTGCCCGGGCTCATACAGCGACCAGGCGCCGGTGTCGTAGGAGGGCAGCTCGTACTGCGCCTCTGGACTGGCCGCCTTGAATAGCGCCCGGGCCGTCGTGTCGCCGCTGGCGTGCCAGTAGTCCCACAGGCCGATCAGGGTCTGGAGAAAACCGTTGATGACCAGCTCGTTCGGGTTGTAGGAGTAGAGGAGGAAGCGGGTGCCATGGGAGGCCGCCACCGCGACGCCCTGGGGAGGCGCCTGCTGGAGGATGGCCAGGGCCTGGTGGGCCACGGATAGGTAGTGGGCCGCGGCGGTGGCATTGCCCTCGGCGGTGCTCGCCTTGCTCGCGCGGGTCAGCGCCTCGATCGCGGTGCCCTGGGACATCGCGCTCGTCCACGGCGGCACGCCATTCTCGAACTGGAACAGGTACTCCCAGGCGAGGGCGCCGTTGCGGGTGGCCGCCAGCGGCAGCATCTCATTGACCAGCGAGAGCATCTGCGGATATTCGTTCCCCGTGTAGAGCCCGTCAGCCTTGCCGAAGGTTCCGAGGACCTGGAGCTCGACTCCCTGGCCCGGGTAGTACTCCCAGACGATCTGGGATCCCGAGAACTCCACGTCCTGACCCGAGGAGGGGACGACGCCGGTGGCCCACCACTGTGTGTTGCGAGTGACGGTGAGGAAGACCTCCGGGAGCCTCGAGGCGATCAGCTGGCCGGACGCGGCGATCTGATTCACGTTGGCGATCACCGCGGCCAGCTCGGTGGCTGGGGTGCCCGTCAGGTGTGACTCGGTGGAGAGCGCCTGGTTCCAGGTGCTCTGATCCGCGCTGTAGGTCGCTGAGGAGATCTGGCCCTGCTGGTAGAGCGTTTGCAGCGCACCGAGCACGGTCGGGCCCGATGTCGCGACCCTGCCGCGCGCCCGGCCGTGATGCGGACGTGCTACGGGCAGCGGGCTGATCGGCTCGGCCGCCGGAACGTAGCGGTCGGTTCGGGTGCTGACGTGACCGTGCGGTCCCAGCACGAGAACGCGCTTCGCCTGCGCGCCGCCGGCGAGCGCCAGCCACAGCGCCATGACCAGAGCGAAGGCCAGTCCGGCCGCACGCGCGGCCAGGTTCTTCTCAAGGAGGTGCCCCACCGCGCGACAACGCTAGCGGCAGTTTCCGCACCCCTGGCAAACCGATTGGTCAGAGCTCTTACACCGGTCACAACCGCCGGCCGGGCCGTGGCCGTGCATGATCACAAGACCGGCGAGATGTTCGAGCTTGTCGTGGGTGAGCGCGATCGAGCCCGCGACGTCTACCAGCACCCGTACGCGTATACCGGCCCGCGTTCGTTGAGGCCAGGCGCGGACTGCCTCGTGTAAACGTTTACCAGGGTCTGCTTGCGCCGACTAATCTGTGCCGGTTGGATTGGAGCGGACCAAGGAGGAGCCCTGCCCGCGAGTATTCATGACGTGGCCCGCGCGGCCGGGGTGTCTGTGGCGACCGTGTCGAGGTCGTTCACAGTCCCGGACTCGGTGGCGGCGGCGACCCGGGCGCAGGTGCTGGCGGTGGCGGCCGAGCTCGACTATGCGCCCAATCGGGCGGCACGCGGGCTGATCACCGGGAGGACGGGCAATGTGGGCGTGATCGTGCCTGACCTGGGCAACCCCTACTTTCACGCGGTCTTGAAGGGAGCGCAGGCGCGGGCGCGGCAGGCTGACTATGCGGTGTTCGTCGCCGACGGCCAGGAGAGCGCGAGCGAGGAGGAGGCGCTGATCAACGCGATGCGCAAGCAGGTGGACGGCATCGTGCTGTGCTCTTCGCGGCTTCCGACGGCAAGGCTGGAGGGATTGGACGGCACGCCGTCGGTGGTTTTGCTGAACCGTCGCGTTCCGGGGTGCGCCGCGGTGGTGCTGGACAGTGCCGATGGGATGAGGCAGGCGGTGCGCCACCTGGCGGAGCTCGGGCACCGGCGGTGTGTGTTCGTGTCGGGGCCGCGGCGTTCCTGGTCAAACCAGCAGCGTCAGCGGGGCTTGCGTGCCGCGGCTCGGGCGTGCGGTATCGCGTACGAGATCCTCGGGCCCGTGGCGCCGCAATTTGGCAGTGGGGTGGAGCGTGCCGAAGAGGTTTTGAGAACCGGCGCGACGGCGGTTCTCGCCTACAACGATCTGGTCGCGGTGGGAATTCTCAGCCGTCTGACCGAGCTTGGCGTCCGGGTTCCGGAGCAACTCAGCGTCGTGGGTTTTGACGACATCCCGTTGGCGGCCATGGTGAGCCCGCCACTCACGACCGTCTCGCTGCCGACGATCCGGGCGGGTGAGGTCGCGGTCGAGGTGCTCTTGGAGCGTCTTC
>JAFAWR010000252.1 GCA_019241635.1 Solirubrobacterales bacterium | reverse complement strand
GGCCGTTTCTACGAGCTCGCCGAACCTCGTTAGTGCCCCGTCCGGGATCGGTGCGCGCTTGCCCCACAGGTCGTGCTCGTCGAGCACCCCGGCGATGAAACGCTCGGCGTCGCCCGCGCGGATCGGGGTCGGGCCCGCGGAGCCGATGCAGGCCGCCACCGCTCGACGTTCCGGCCAGATCGACAGCGCCAGCGAGCAGACCGCGATCACCATCGCGTTGCGGGTCCCGACCTTGGCGAATTGCTGGGGCCCTTCGGCCGGCGCGATGTGAAACGCCGCGATCAGCTCGTCGTCCGCCAGGCAGTTTCGCTTCGGCCCGGTGATGAACTCGCTCACGGGGATCCGCCGCGTGCCGCCCGTCGACGCGAGCTCAACCGTCGCGTCGGCCGCGAACAGTGGCGGCAGCCCGTCCCCGGCCGGAGACGAGGTACCGAGGTTGCCGCCGACGGTCCCGCGGTTCCGGATCTGGGGTGACCCCACCGTGCGCGATGCGATGGCCAGGCCGGGCAGCCGGTCGTCGAGCTCGGCGATCAGCCGCGCATACGTGACGCCGGACCCGACGCGAATGCGACCGTTCTCGGCGCCCCATTCGGTCAGCTCGCGCACGCGCGTGAGGTCGAGAACCACCGGCGGGCGGATCCGGTCGAAGTTGAGCTCGACCATGAGGTCGGTGCCCCCGGCGATCGGTACCACATCCGGATGCGCGGCCTTGAGCTCGAGAGCCTCCTGCCAGCTGTCGGTTTGCAGGACTTCCATGGCGCCAGCGATTAGTCTCGCTCACCGGCCCCTTCCCAGGCAATGTCAGATGAGCTACACGGAGTCACACGCTGCCGCCGTCCTTGAACGCTGCGACGAGCTCGCCGCGTTCAGCGAGGAAGAAGGCCGGCTGACGCGCCGCTTCGGGACCCCGGCGCTCCGGCAGGCCGGCGAGGCAGTGCGCTCGTGGATGGAGTCTGCGGGCCTGAGCGTAGGCCGCGACGCGATCGGGAACGTGATTGGCCGTTTCGGCGATCGCAGCCGCCGGACGTTGCTGATCGGGTCTCACCTCGACACGGTCCGCGACGCGGGCCGCTACGACGGGATGCTCGGGGTGCTCGTCGCGATCGCATGTATGGAGCGACTGCGCGCCGAGGCGCGCTCGTTGCCCTACGCCGTCGAGGTGATCGCCTTCGCCGACGAGGAAGGCGTCCGCTTCGGGACCGGTTACCTGGGGAGCAGCGTCGTCGCCGGCCGCTTCGACCCGTCTGCGCTGGAGCTGCGCGATTCTGCCGGCGTGACGCTCGCCGACGCGGTGCGGGCGTTCGGGGGCGACCCGGACCGGCTGACCGATGCCCGCCGTGACCCGGGCGATCTGATCGGCTACTACGAGGTTCACATCGAGCAGGGGCCGGTGCTCGAGGCGGGCGACGCTCCACTCGGGGTCGTGGGGGCGATCTCCGGGCAGAGCCGGGCCCGCGTCACGTTCACCGGCCAGGCTGGCCATGCGGGCACCGTGCCGATGGCGCTCCGGCGCGACGCGCTGTCCGCGGCCGCCCACTTCGTGCGGGCCGTCGAGGAGGTGGCCCACGGCCAGGAGGGAGCCGTCGCCACCGTCGGTGAGCTTGAGGTGGAGCCCGGCGCGAGCAACGTGATCCCCGGCCGGGTGGCCCTCAGCCTCGACGTCCGCCACACGGCGGATCTCGTCCGGCGGTCGCTCACGGAGCGGTTGCACGAGCGCGCCGGCGCGATCGCCGGTACCCGTGGCGTCGCGCTTGGATGGGAGGTCGTGCAGGAGGTGGAGGCGGTGAGGTGCTCGCAGGAGCTCACCGAGCTCGTCTCCGCCGCCGTCGCCGCCGCCGGCCACCCGGTGCTTCGCCTGGCCAGCGGCGCCGGGCACGACGCCGCCATGCTCTCGATCATCGCGCCGGTCGCGATGCTGTTCGTCCGCTGCGCCGGGGGGATCAGCCACAACCCGGCCGAATCCGTGACGGTCGAGGACGTCGCGGCGGCGATCGAGGCGTCTTCGCGGTTCCTGAAGCTCCTCCGATGAGCTTCGACGTGGTCATCCGCGGCGCGGTCGCCGTGGCCGGTCGCGGAGCGCCGCATCGGGTCGATGTCGGCGTGACCGACGGACTGATCGCCGAGATCGGTCCCGAGCTGGCCGCTCCGGCGGCCGAGGAGATCGACGCCGCGGGCCTGCATCTTCTGCCTGGCGTGGTCGACGCCCATGTGCACCTGAACGAGCCCGGCCGCGCCGATTGGGAGGGCTTCGACACCGGCACGCGGGCGCTCGCCGCCGGGGGTAGCACCGCGGCGATCGACATGCCGCTCAACGCCCATCCCCCGACCGTGAGCGGCGCGGCGTTTGACGAAAAGCGCTGCTGCCTGGAAGGCCGGGCGTTCGTCGATGTCGCATTGTGGGGTGGGCTCGTCCCCGGCGGCGTCGAGGCGATGGACGAGCTCGCGGCTCGCGGTGTCGTCGGCTTCAAGGCGTTCATGTGCTCGAGCGGGATCGAGGACTTCCCGGGCGTCGACGATCTCACCCTGTACGAGGGGATGTGCCGCGCGGCGTCGCTCGGGCTCCCCGTCGCCGTGCACGCCGAGAGCGAGGCGATCACCGCCGGCCTCGCCCGGCGCGCGCGTGCCGCCGGTCGCACGACCATGCGCGACTTCCTCGCCTCTCGCCCGGTGCTCGCCGAGCTCCAGGCGATCGCTCGCGCGATCGAGCTCGCGCAGAAGAGTGGCTGCTCGCTGCACGTGGTTCACGTCTCGACGGGCCGCGGTGTCGCGCTCGTCGCCGACGCACGCGCTCGCGGCATCGCCGTGAGCTGTGAGACGTGCCCGCACTACCTCGTGCTCACCGAGGAGGACGCCGAGACGTTGGGCCCCGTCGCGAAATGCGCTCCTCCGTTGCGTTCGCGCGAGGAGAGCGAGGGTCTGTGGCGCGCGCTCGCCGAGGGCGCGCTGCCGATGGTCGCCTCCGACCACTCGCCGGCCCCGTGGGCGCTGAAGAGCGGAGACGATGCGTTCGCCGCCTGGGGCGGAATCTCCGGTTGCCAGACCCTGCTCACGCTGCTGTTGACCGAAGGCCATCGGAACCGGGGCCTTGCCCTCGACCTCCTAGCCCGGGTCACATCGGGCTATGTCGCGCGCCGGTTCCGCCTCCCCGGCAAGGGGCGGCTCGAGGCAGGCGGCGACGCCGATCTCGTACTCGTTGATCTAGGCGTGGCGGAAGAGCTGTCCGCCGGCGACTTGCACTATCGCCACCGCCATAGC
>JAFAWR010000128.1 GCA_019241635.1 Solirubrobacterales bacterium | reverse complement strand
CCATGAAGCTGATCGCCGCGCCGCGGCACTTCGAGGTGATCCTCACCGAGAACATGTTCGGCGACATCCTGAGCGACGAGGCGGCGATGCTGACCGGCTCGATCGGGATGCTCCCCAGCGCCTCGCTCGGAGCTCCCGACACCCCAGGCCTGTTCGAGCCCGTCCACGGGTCCGCCCCCGACATCGCCGGCACCGGCCAGGCGAATCCGCTGGCCATGATCCTCTCGGCCGCGCTCATGCTCCGCCACGGACTCGGCCAAGAGGGCCAGGCCGCGGCGGTAGAATCGGCCGTCGAGCAAGCGCTGGCCGAAGGGCTGCGCACACCCGACCTGGGCGGCACGGCGACGACAAAGGAAGCCACCCAGGCAGTCCTGCAACACCTCTAAGGAGCACCAAGTGGAACAAGCGGACCTCATCTGGCACAACGGCGAAATGGTTGCCTGGGAGGACGCGAAGGTCCACGTACTCACGCACGGCCTGCACTACGGCACCGGGGTGTTCGAAGGGATCCGCGCCTACGAGACCCCGAAGGGCACGGCGATCTTCCGCCACCACGACCACCTCGACCGCCTGTTCAAGTCGGCCGAGCTCTACTACATGCCGATCCCGTACACGCTCGAGGAGCTGCGCCAGGCCACCCACGAGCTGATCGCCGCCAACGAACTGCGCGAGTGCTACATCCGCCCGATCGTGTTCCGCGGCTACGGGCAGATGGGCCTGTATCCGCTCGACGCGCCGGTCGAGGTGTCGATCGCGGTGTGGCCGTGGGGCGCGTACCTCGGTGACGAGGGCAAGGCCAATGGCATCCGGGCCAAGGTGGCGAGCTGGCGGCGGATCCCGCACGACGCGCTGATCCCGCACGCCAAGGCATCCGGGCAATACCTGAACAGCGTCCTGGCCAAGATCGAGGCCTCAAAGGCGGGCTACCAGGAGGCGATCCTGCTCGACTCGCACGGCTTCGTGTGCGAGGGCTCGGGCGAGAACATCTACGTCGTCCGCGAGGGCGTGATCCTCACCCCGCCCCAGACCGCGGGCATCCTCGACGGCATCAACCGCAAGTCGGTCATCCGGATCGCGCGCGATCTCGGCTACGAAGTGATCGAGCGCGACCTGGCCCGCGCCGAGCTCTACCTGGCCGACGAGGTGTTCATGACCGGCACCGCGGCCGAGCTGGTTCCGGTCCGCGAGGTCGACGACCACGCGATTGGCGATGGTCAGCCCGGTCCGATCACCGCCGAGCTCCAGCGCGTCTTCGACGACACGCTCCACGGCCGTGACCCCCGTTACGCCGAATGGCTCGACGTCGTCGCGGTCCCGACCAAGGCCGCATGACTCGGATCGAGCTCTACGACACCACCCTCCGCGATGGGATGCAGGGGGAGGGAATGTCGCTGTCCGCGGAGGAGAAGCTGCGTGTGGCGCATCGGCTGGACGACCTCGGCATCGACCTGGTCGAGGCGGGCTTTCCCAGCTCGAACCCCAAGGAGATCGAGCTGTTCGACCTGCTGAGCCGAGAGTCGTTCGCGCACGCCCAGATCGCCGCGTTCGGGATGACCCGCCGGCGTGGCACCAAAGCCGAGGAAGACCCGGGCCTCAAGGTCCTCGCCGACTCGGGCGCGCCGGTTTGCACGATCGTCGGTAAGACCTGGGGCCTGCACCTGGAGAAGGTGGTCAAGGTCGACCGCGACGAGAACCTGCGCATGATCTCCGAGTCGGTCGCGTTCCTCCGCGCCCAGGGCAAGCGGGTGATCTACGACGCCGAGCACTTCTTCGACGGGTTCGCGGACGACCCGGCGTACGCGATCCGCTGCGTGACCGCCGCGGCCGAGGCCGGCGCCGAGACCGTCACGCTCTGCGACACCAACGGCGGGACGCTGCCGCACGACATCGCGGCCCGGGTTCGCACGGTGATCGCAGATCTGCAGCCCACCGGCGCGCGGATCGGCATCCACTGCCACGACGACTCCGGCTGCGGGGTGGCGTGCACGCTGGCCGCCGTCGAGCAGGGCGCGGCCCACGTGCAGGGCACGATCAACGGATACGGGGAGCGCTGCGGGAACGCCAACCTGGTCACGATCATCCCGAACCTGCAGCTCAAGCTGGGCCACGAGTGCGTGACCGACCAGCAGCTGGCCTCCCTGACCCAGGCCGCGCACTTCCTCGACGAGCTCCTGAACTTCACCCCCGACCCGGACCAGCCCTACGTCGGCCGCAATGCCTTCGCGCACAAGGGGGGGATGCACGTCGCCGGCGTCAACGCCGACCCGGCGACGTTCGAGCACGTCGATCCCGACGTGGTCGGCAACCGCCGCGAGCTGCTGATCTCCGAGCTGTCGGGTCGCGGGACCGTCCACGCGCGTGCTCGCGATGCCGGAATCGCCCTCGGCGACGAGCAGGCCGCCCACCTGGTCGAGCGGGTCAAGGAGCTCGAGCACCGCGGCTATCACTTCGAGGCAGCGGACGGATCCTTCGAGCTGCTGATCCGCAAGGAAACCGGCGAGTACGAGCCGCTGTTCCGGCTGGAATCGTGGCGCGCGATCGTCGAGAAGCGGGCGGACGGCCGTGTCGAGACCGAGGCGACGATCAAAATCTGGGTCGACGGCGAGCGGTATGTCCGCACGGCCGAGGGCAACGGCCCGGTCCACGCGCTCGACCGCGCCCTCCGGGACGCGCTCATAGCGATCCATCCGCACCTGCGCGATATCGACCTGGTCAACTTCAAGGTGCGCATCCTCGACGAGACCAAGGGCACCGGGGCGATCACCCGCGTGCTCCTCGACGCCTCCGACGGAGACCAGGTTTGGGGCTCGATCGGCGTGTCCGAGAACGTGATCGAGGCTTCCTGGGAGGCGCTCGTCGACTCGCTCGAGTACGGGATGCGCGTGTCCACGCGCCAGTCCCGCGGCGAAGCGGCTTCCCCCCAGCGCTCGTGAGCGTGCCCGAAGTGAGCGAAGCGATTCCGCTCGCGCGTCCGGTGCTGGGCGAGCGCGAGGAGCAGCGTGTGCTCGAGGTACTCCGGTCGGGTCGGCTCTCGCTCGGTCCACTGCTCGGCGAGTTCGAGCGTGAGTTTGCCCCGCGGGTCGGCGCGGCCCACGCCAGCGCGGTGTCGAGCGGGACGGCCGGGCTGCACCTGGCGCTCCGCGCAGTGGGGGTCAAAGACGGCGACGACGTGGTCACGACGCCGTTCTCGTTCGTGGCGAGCGCGAACGTCGCCGTGTACGAGCGAGCCCGGCCCGTGTTCGCCGACATCGACCCGGTCACGCTGAACCTGGACCCGGACGCTGCCGCGGCCGCGGTCACCGACCGGACCACGGCGCTGCTACCGGTCCACGTGTTCGGCTATCCCGCGGACGTCGCGGCGTTCGAGAAGCTCGGTCTCCCGATCGTCGAGGACGCCTGTGAGGCGCTCGGCGCCGTCGACGCCGACGGCATCCCGGTCGGCGGACGCGGCCATCCCGCCGTGTTTGCCTTCTACGCCAACAAGCAGCTGACCACCGGCGAGGGCGGCATGCTCACCACCGCCGACGCGGCGATGAAGGAGCGGATCGATTCGGAGCGCAACCAGGGGCGCGCGCCGAACATGGACTGGCTCGACCACGATCGCCTCGGCTTCAACTACCGGCTGTCGGACCTGGCCTGCGCACTCGGCCTGGCCCAGCTCGAGCGTCTCGACGACATGCTCGCGGCCCGCGCCCGGGTCGCAGCGGCGTATCGCGAGGCGCTGTCCGAGATCGAAGGGCTGGAGCTTCCATGCCCGGATGTCGCCCAGGCACGCCGGGGCTGGTTCGTCTACGTGGTCCAGCTCCCGAGCGGCTTCGACCGCGACGACGTCGTCCGAGCCCTGGCCGAGCGCGGCATACCGAGCAAGCCATACTTCCCGGCCGTTCACCTGATGAGCTTCTACCGTGAGCGGTTCGGCCACCGTGAGGGCGAGTTCCCGGTGTGCGAGGACGTGGCCGCGCGGTCCATCGCGCTGCCGTTCTTCCCGCAGATGACGGAGTCGCAGGTCGAGCGGGTGGCCGAGTCGGTACGCGACGTCGTGGGGCGCTAGCGCGTGTCGCGTTTCTCCGAGCCGCAGGACGCCGCCTTCCGCGCACTGAACGACTCGCTGTCGTTCGACTGGCGCCTGGGCCCATATGACGTCGAGCAGTCGCGCGCGCACGCCTCGATGCTGGCCGCGCAGGGCATCATCTCGGCCGGCGAGCGCGATGAGCTTCACCGCGCCCTCGAAAAGGTCGGCCGCGAACTGGCCGACGGTGAGTTTCCCTACGCCGCGGGCGACGAGGACATCCACATGGCGATCGAGCGCCGGGTCACCGAGCTGGCCGGGCGGGTGGGGGGGAAGCTCCATACCGCGCGGTCGCGCAACGATCAGGTGGCCACCGATGTCGCCATGTTCGTCCGGGCCCACGCCTACCGGGCGCTCGAGCTCTCCGAGCGCGTCGCTCGCACGCTGGTCGAGGTGGCCGAGGCGCATCTCGACTGGCCGATGCCGGGCTACACCCACCTCCAGCGCGCCCAGCCCGTGTACCTGAGCCACCACATCCTGGCCTACTGCTGGATGCTGGTCCGCGACCGGGACCGGTTCGCCGCCGTGGTGGCCGCTTCCGACGCGCTGCCGCTCGGGGCCGGCGCACTGGCCGGGGTCAACTTCGACACCGACCGCTCGTTCGTGGCGCGAGAGCTGGGGTTCGCCTCGGTGGTCGAGAACTCGATCGACGCGGTCTCGAACCGCGACTTCGTCCTCGACTACCTGGCCGCCGCCGCGACCTGCGCCACCCACCTCTCGCGCCTCGGCGCGGAGATCGTGCTGTGGTCAAGCGAGGAGTTCGGGTTCTGCGAGGTCTCCGATGCCTGGGCCTCGGGTTCCTCGATCATGCCCCAGAAGAAGAACCCCGACGCGGCGGAGCTGCTGCGGGCCAAGTCACCCCGGATCGCCGGTCACCTGCTTGCCTTGCATGGAGTTCTCCATGGCCTGCCTCTGACCTACAACAAGGACATGCAGGAGGACAAGGAGCACCTGTTCGACGCCGCCGACACGCTCGAGCTATGCCTCGAGGCGGCCGCCGGGATGCTCGCGTCGATCCGCTTCAGCCGCGAGAACCTGTCCGCCGCGGCCGCCGACGAGATGCTCGCGGCCACCGACGTGGCCGATCTGCTCGTCCGGAGAGGCCTCCCGTTCCGCGAGGCTCACGGCGTGGTCGCGGGCGTAGTGCGCAGCGCGATCGACCAGGACAAGGCGCTCTCCGATCTCACGCGCGAGGAGCTGGCCCAGGTTTCCCCGCTCCTCGACGAGGAGTTCTACGCCCTGTTGCGAGACGGCGCCTGGCTCGAGAGCAAGCGCTCGCAGGGGGGCACCAGCCTGGCCCGCGTGCGCGAGCAGCTGGAGCGCGCCCGCGCGGCGTTGTAGATGAAGCCGGCGTTCTACGGCCGCCCGGTCCTCGAGGTGGCCCGCGACCTGATCGGTTGCGTGGTCGTCCACGATGGCTGCTCGGGGGTGATCGTCGAGACCGAGGCCTACCACGACTCCGAACCGGCCTGCCACGCCTATGTCGGCCTGACCGAGCGCACCCGGGTGCTGTTCGGGCCACCCGGCCGGGCCTACGTCTACCGCTCCTACGGCATACACGCCTGCCTGAATGCCGTCTGCGAGCCGGCCGGAGTGGGAGCCGCGGTGCTGATTCGCGCGCTCGAGCCGTTGGAGGGTCTCGAGCTGATGCGCGAGCGGCGCGGCCTGGAGCGTGTGGAGGATCTGTGCTCCGGGCCGGGCAAGCTGACCCAGGCGCTCGGGATCGAGCTCGTCGACAACGGGTGCGAGTTGGCGCGCGGTCCTGTGGTGATCTCGGGCAAGCCGCGGCGATGGCGCGACGTGCCGGTGGCCGCGAGCCGGCGGATCGGGATCACCAAGGCCGCCGAGCTCGAGTGGCGCTTCTGTGCGGTGGGCAGCCGGTGCCTGTCGCGGCCGGCCCTCTCAAGGGTCTAATGCGGCCTTGGGGCCGCCTTCGGCGGCGTCCATGGGACCATGAAAGCCCGTCCGGACCCGCCGGTCAGCCTCCGCCGAGCCCGGCGCCGCCCGAGCCCCCGCCACCGGAGCCGCCGCCGCCACCGCCGGTCGTGCCGCCTGCACCACCGCCCCCGCCTCCGGTGCCGCCCCCGCCGCCCGTGGTGCCGCCCGCGCCGCCGCCGCCCGCCGTTCCGCCACCGCCGCCGGTCGCTCCGCCACCGCCGGCGCCGCCCCCGTTC
This sequence comes from Solirubrobacterales bacterium, assembly GCA_019241635.1. Lineage (GTDB taxonomy): Bacteria > Actinomycetota > Thermoleophilia > Solirubrobacterales > Solirubrobacteraceae > Palsa-465. The sequence continues at coordinate 4,755 of JAFAWR010000128.1, read as the reverse complement.
TGAGTCCCGGCGCCCGCTCCGGCGCCGCCGGTCCCGCCACCGGGGTTGGGCGTGGTGCTCGTCGAGCTCGTGCTGGCTCCTGAGCCGGACGGTGAGCTCGTGCCGGAGCCGGTCGTGTCCGTGGCACTGCTCGAGGTGCTCGCGTTGCTCTTCGACGGGTTCTCGGCGGCCAGGATCTGCAGCGCCTGGACCATGAAGTTGTGCCAGATGATCGCCGGGTAGGTGCCGCCTTCCACGGGCGCGCCGTTGTAGTCGGTGGTCATCGGCACGAGCTTGTTCGGGAAACCGACCCACACCGCGGTGGTCAGCTGCGGCGTCCAGCCCACGAACCACGCATCGGCGTAGTTGGTCGTGGTGCCGGTCTTGCCCGCCACGTCAACCCCCGAGATCGCCGCCGACGGCGCCGTGCCGCCCGGACTCACGGGGCCGTGGAGGAGCTCGTGGATGGTCTGGGCCACGCTGGTCGGGATGATCCGCTTGTACTGCGGATCGTCGACCAGGGTCTTCTGCGGGCACACCCGCGGGCAGGTGATCTGCGCGATCCCGGTGGGACCCTCGTGCGGAGCGCCCAGAACCGGGTCGAACACCTTCCGGCCGTTCTCGGCGATGGTCTCGTAGGCATGCGCCATGTCGAGCGGCGAGACGCCGACCTTGAGGCCGCCGAGGATCATCGCGTAGTTGTCGGAGACCGGCGTTCGGATTCCCATCCGCCTCGCCATCCTCGCCACGTTCTTGGTCCCGACATGGATGCCGACCTGCGCGAACACCGTGTTGTCGGAAATCGCCGTAGCCTCGGCCAGGGTGATCGGCCCCGAGTAGGTGTTGCCGAAGTTGCGAACCGGGAAGTGCTCCTTGCCTCCACTGTTGGGGACGATGAAGTCCTGCGGAGCCGAGTCGATGATCGAGTCGGGGCCGTATCCGTGCTGGAGCGCCACGGCCAGCGTGAACGGCTTGAAGGACGAGCCAGGCTGGCGCTCGGCTGCGGTCGCGAGGTTGAAGGGGAACTTGTTGTAGTCCTCCTTCCCATCGATGATCGGGCCGCCGACCATCGCTCGGACCTCACCGGTCTTGTTGTCGATCGCCACTAACGAGGCTTCGGGCAGGCCCGACCCGTACGGCAGCTCTTGGGAGATCGACTGATCGGCCGCCTGCTGCAGTTGCAGGTCGAGCGTCGTGCGAATCTTCAGCCCCCCGTAGTAGGCCCGGTACTCGGCGACATTCGCCGGGACGCCATGACCGACACCCATCGCCGACAGGATCTGCGGCCGCAGCCAACTCGTGAAGTACGGCGCCGCGGCCGGCTCCTGCGGCTGCTGGATGTCTGCGGTGGTGGGCAGCGGCTTGTTTCGCCAGGCCAGGTACTCCGAGCGCGTGATGTCGTGCTGCGTGACCATGTCCCGGAGCACGACGTCGCGTCGCGCCCAGGCCGCGCTGGGGTTGGTGATCGGGTCGAACGCGCTCGGAGCGTCGACGATCCCGGCCAGCATCGCCGCCTCCCACGGCGCGAGCTCTGACGCACACGAGGGCTTCGGAGCATCGCCGCAGCCGGAGTTCGACTGCCCGGGGGGCGTGCTCGGGTCGTAGCCATGCCCCTTACCGAAGTACACGCGCGCCGCCGACTCGATCCCATAGGCGCCGTTGCCGAAGTAGATCGAGTTGAGATACTCGGTGAGGATCTTCGTCTTAGGCCACCGCCGCGTGAGGTGGTAGGCGAGGGCGATCTCGCGGAGCTTCTCGAACACCGTGCGGTTGCCCTGCTCGATCAGGGCCTGCTTGACGAACTGCTGCGCGATCGTCGATGCCCCCTGCGTCGACCCGCCGCCCACGTCGGCCAGCACCGCCCGCGCGATACCGCGCAGGTCGACGCCCGGCTCGCTCCAGAACCGCCGATCCTCGACGTCCACGATCGCGTCCTGTATCCAGCACGACCTCGTCTTCGCGCAACGGGGCGCGCCGAGCTGGTCGTAGGTGTCGACGACCTCGTGGTTGGGTGCCGCGAACAACCCGATCACGTGCCAGTGGTCGTCATACAGGTACGAGTTCGCCGCCGCGCGGTATTCCTGGCGGTTATCGATCTGGGGCAGGTCCGAGGCGACGGCCAGCATCATCCCGAACACGGTCGAGATCACCGCCAGCACCCCGAGGCCGAACAGGATCAGGAGCAGCCGCAGCTTCTTGACCCGCGGCTTGCCGGGGTGCCGGAGCCGACGCCGCCAGCGGCGGGGCACGCGAGGCCCTCGGCCCCGCCCACGACGGTTCCGCCGCGGGCGTCGCCGGACCGGGGAGGACGGCGGATCGCCCTGGGTCGGTATTTCGACGTCGTCGATCATGCGATCGCTGGTGCTTCGGATTGCGGCTGATCGCGGTCGAAGCAGCCGCTACGGCCGTGCAGCGGGACGCGGCGGCGAGGGGTCCCGTCGGCCGCGAGAGTCTAGCATTGCCCCGGATGGATCCAGAGCCCCGTCTCGCGCCGTCCTCAGCACCCGCGCTCCCCGGATGAACCCCCGGGAGGCGGCCGCCTGGCTGAGTCGAAACGCCGTCGACAGCCTCCCCGTTGGGGCGCTCGAACGCAAGCTCGCCGAGGGCCGCCCCCTGCGCGTTAAGCTCGGGATAGACCCGACCGCGCCGGACATCCATTTCGGGTTCACGGTCGTCCTCCAGAAGCTCCGCGAGTTCCAGGATCTCGGCCACGTGGTCGTCCTGATCATCGGCGACTACACGGCTCGGGTCGGGGACCCGAGCGGGCGCTCCGCGACCCGCCCGGTGCTCTCGCCGGCCGAGATCGACGCCAACGCCCGCACCTTCCAGGATCAGGCACTCAAGGTGCTCGACTCCGAGCGCCTCGAGGTCCGCTTCAACGGCGAGTGGCTCGACATGTCGATGGAGGACCTGTTCAGGCTGGCGCGCATCCCCACGGTGGCGCAACTGCTCGAGCGCGACGACTTCGCCAAGCGCTTCGCGGCGCACCAGCCGATTTCGGTACTCGAGCTGCTCTATCCGCTGCTGCAGGGCTATGACTCTGTGGCGGTCCGAGCCGACCTCGAGCTGGGGGGCACCGATCAGAAGTTCAACCTGCTCCTCGGGCGCGACATCCAGCGCGCCTACGGCGTCCCCGAGCAGGCGATCCTCACGATGCCCCTGCTCACCGGGACCGACGGCGTGGCCAAGATGTCGAAGTCGGTCGGCAACTACATCGGGGTGACCGACCCGCCGGGCGAGATGTACGGCAAGACCCTGAGCATCCCCGATGGCTCGCTGGGCGACTGGTACCGGCTGCTCCTCGGCTCGGAGCCTCCGGCCGACGTGCTTCCTCGCGACGCCAAGCGAGCGCTTGCCCGGGGGCTGGTGGCGCGGTTCCACGGTCAGGAGGCCGCCGAGGCCGCCGAGGCCGAGTTCGACCGCGTCCACATCCAGCGTGAGGCGCCCGACGACACGCCGACCGTGAGCTGGCCGGCCGACCGTTCCGATGTCCACCTGCCGGCGCTGCTGGCCGACGCGTTCGGGATCTCGACCTCCGAGGCGCGCCGGAGCCTTGCCCAGGGCGGGGTCAAGCTGGACGGCGAGGTGGTGGGCAACGGCAGCCTGGACCTGCCCGCCGACGCGGTCGACGGCAAGGTGCTCCAGCTCGGCAAGCGCCGGTTCGCCCGGGTCCAGGTCGAGCCTGACGCGGGATGAGCGGCCGGTTCGGCCCCCCGACGCCGGATGAGCGCCCGGTGAGCGGCTGATGACGGTCCACGGGGGCCTCCTGCGGCTCGAGACGCCGGGCCAGGGCCACATCGTCGACATCACCGCGGGGGTCGAGAGCGTCGTCGGGACCTCGGGGATCGACCGCGGCGTGGTCACGGTGTTCGCCACCGGCTCGACGGTCGCGATCACCACGATGGAGGACGAGCCGGGTGGAGTTCACGACCTCCAGGCACTGCTCGAGCGCCTGATCCCTTCCGGCCCGGACTACGAGCACAACCGGCTGGGCCACGACACCAATGCCCACGCGCACCTGCGGGCCGCCGTGATCGGCCCCTCGGAGTCGATCCCCGTCCTCGACGGCCGCCTTGCGCTCGGAACCTGGCAGCAGGTCGTGCTCCTCGACTTCGACGACCGACCGCGCCGGCGGACCGTGACGGTCCAGGTTCTGTCCTAGTGGGGCGACGCCCCACTAGCGGGGCACAGGCACCGCCGGGCCCCCGGGCGCGCCTACGTGGCATCATGAGCTCTGCGGATCGCGTCGCGCGACGATTCGAGCGCTATACTCACCGATCCGCTCCGGAATCGGAGAACGGTTTCGGACGCGCCCCGGGAAGGAAGCCCCTTCCGAAGAGGTGCGACGGTCTTTGAAAACTCAACAGCATGCGCACCCTTCGACCGAACCCTCGGTCGAGGAGTGTGTCCAGGTTCGACGCCGTCGCTCGATCAGCCCTCCGGGGCCTCGGCCGACGGTGCCAGATTGACCCCGTCATGCGTCCCGGGCCCGTGGTGTACATGGGCCCCTCGTGAGGACGCGTGGGCCTGTTCCTACCAGCGGACAGGCCCTGGGTCCACCACCATGCTGGTGGCAGAGTCCGCTCCGGCGGACCGGACCTTGACGACTCTTTGTGAAGCGGGTCGCCCTCGGGCGGCTCGTCTCAGTAGTTCTTCACGGAGAGTTTGATCCTGGCTCAGGACGAACGCTGGCGGCGTGCCTAACACATGCAAGTGGAGCGACGAACCAGGCTTCGGCCTGGGGCAAAGCCGCGAACGGGTGAGTAACACGTGGGT
>JAFAWR010000115.1 GCA_019241635.1 Solirubrobacterales bacterium | reverse complement strand
ATGTCAATGAGCGGGCGCGCCGCGAGCTCGGTTGGGCGCCGCGCTATGACTTCGGCTACGCCCTGCAGCGACTCGCGGCCGGTCAGGATCCACGTAGCGAGCTGGCCCGGAGCGTCGGGGCCAAGGGCTACCACGAGATCTCGACCGGCGTCTACACCGTGCGCTGAACCTCGACGATCGGGCCGGGGAGCTCGGCCGGGGGATCGCCGATCACGTACGCCGCGCGGACCGCGTCGGCCGCGCGGCGTGCGCTGTCCTCATCGCGCGCGTGCAGGAGAGCCAGTGGGCGACCGCCCGGCTCGACGCGCTCGCCGAGCGCCGCCACCTCGGTCAGCCCGACGCTGTGATCGACCACGTCATCCTCGCGCGCGCGGCCGCCGCCGAGATTGACGATCGCGATCCCAACCGCGCGGACGTCGATCGCGGAGACGGCTCCGGAAACCGACGGCTCGATTGGCTGGATCACCGGCGCGCTCGGCAGGTGGCGCGAGGGCGCTTCGATCAGGTCGGCCGGCCCGCCCAGCTCGGCGGTCATCGCGGCGAAGCGCTCGGCCGCCGCCCCGCTACGGAGAGCGCGCTCCGCGGCCCGCCGCGCGTCGTCCACATCGTCGTAGGCCGCACCCAGGACGAGCAACTCGGCGCACAGCGCCAGGGTCACCTCGAGCAGGCGCTGGTCGCGGGCGGCGCCGGTCAGATGGTCGATCGACTCCCTCACCTCGACCGCGTTGCCGGCGGTGCGGCCGAGCACCTGGTTCATGTCGGTGAGCAGCGCGACGGTGGGCAGGCCGTTGCCTACGGCCACCTCGATGATCGCCTCTGCGAGCGCCCGGGCACGGTCCAGGTCGGCGAACTGCGCGCCCGAGCCGGTCTTGACGTCCATGACCAGCGCGTCGAGGCCGGCGGCGAGCTTCTTGGACAGGATCGAGCCGACGATCAGCGGGATCGAGTCGACGGTTCCGGTGGCGTCGCGGATCCCGTACAGGCGGCGGTCGGCCGGGGCGAGTCGGGCGGTCTGGCCGACGATCGCGCAGCCGACGCCGCTCACCACCTGGCGCAGGCGATGGTTATCCGGGGTCACGTCGTAGCCGGGGATCGACTCGAGCTTGTCGAGCGTGCCGCCGGTATGCCCGAGCCCGCGGCCGGAGATCATCGGCACGAACGCCCCACAGGCGGCGAGGATCGGCGCGAGCAGCAGGCTGACCTTGTCGCCGACCCCTCCCGTGGAGTGCTTGTCGAGCACGGGCCCGGACAGCCCGGCGTCCTCCCAGGCCAGCACATCGCCGGAGTGGGTCATCGCGCCGGTCAGCGCCACGCGCTCGGTGGGGCTCATCCCCCGCCAGAAGATGGCCATCGCGAGCGCGCCGACCTGGGCATCGGTGACGCTGCCGTCGGCGATCCCGGTCACGAGCTGGGCGATCTCGTCGGCGGACAGCTCCGCGCCGTCGCGCTTTCGGCGGATGAGCTCGGCGGTCAGCATCGGGAGATGAACTCCAGCAGCAATCGGGAAAGGTCGCCGGCTCCCTCCTGCGCGGCGCGCAGCGTCTGCTCGTGGCTGAGCGGCTCGTCGCTCATGCCCTCGGCCAGGTTCGTGATCGCCGACACCGCGGCGACTCGCAGGCCGGCGTGGCGGGCCAGGATCGTCTCCTGGACCGTCGACATGCCCACGGCGTCGGCCCCCAGGGTCGTGTAGGCGCGGATCTCGGCCGGCGTCTCGAAGCTCGGCCCGCTGACCGCCATGTACACGCCCTCGGCCAGCGCAATCCCGAGATCCCGCGCGGACGCGCGCAGAACCTCGAGCAGCTCCGGGTCGTAGGCGTCTCGCAAGGACGGAAAGCGGGGACCGATGGCATCGTCGTTGGGGCCCACCAGGAGGTTCACGCCGGTCATGTTGATGTGGTCGATGATCGCCATCAACGATCCCGGACCGACCGAAGGGCGCAGCGACCCGGCGGCGTTGGTCAGGACGAGGATCTCGGCCCCGGCCGCGCGGAGCGCCCGCACCGGCACCCGGAGCGCCTCGACATGTCCGCCTTCGTAGAGGTGCGCCCGGCCCTGCAGGACCGCCACCGGGACTCCGGCGATCGCGCCGAGCACCGCCCGCCCCGCGTGCCCGGCGACGGTCGGGCGGGGGAACCCCGGGAGCTCGTCGTAGCCGACCACGACCGGGTCCTCGATGGCGTCGGCCACAGCGCCCAGGCCGGACCCGAGTACGACGCCCACCCGCGGCGCGCCGAGCTTCACGCCAGCGCCTCGCGGTCGAACGCGCCGGGGAGCAGCTCGCCCAGGGTCGTGGTCGTCGGCCCGAGGTACACCGGCGTGGAAGCTTCGCCGAACTCGGACAGGCGCTGCCGGCAGCCCCCGCACGGTGGGCACACCTCGAGGCGCTCGGCCACCACGGCCACCGCGGTGATCGCGGTCTCGCCGCCGGCCACCAGTGCCCCCAGCGCGGACGCCTCGGCGCACTGCCCCTGGGGATAGGCCACGTTCTCGACGTTGGCGCCGGCGTAGATCGCGCCGCTGGCGCCACGTACCGCAGCGCCGACCTTGAACTGCGAATAGGGCGCGTAAGCGCGCTCCATTGCCTCGAACGCGGCGCGCTGGAGCACTTGCGGATCGTCGAGCAGCAGGTCGGCGTAGCCGACCGCGACCAGCGCGTCCGACTCGATGCCGAGCTCCGACCGCAGGCGGGCCACCTTCGCCCGCGCCGTCTCGAGATCGCCCGCGTCCGGCAACACCGCCTCGAACTCCACGAAGCTCCCGAGCCCATCCACCTCGTCGAGGTGGATCCGCACGCCCTCCCAGAGCAGCAGTTGCCGGTGCTTGGTCACGACGACCGTGGTGCCGAGCGCGGCGTCGAGCGCCTCGCCGACCTCCGCCGGCGCCGGGGCCCGCACGTAGGTGCTCTTACGCGCCTCGGTGCCGTCGGGCCGGTGGTAGGCGATCAGCTCGCCGGCGCCCTCCTCCTGGATCCGCAGCTTGAGCCGCCCGTGGCGGGCCCGAAAGTAGACGTCGCGCTGGCGCAGGGTGCCGGCCGCGACGGCGCCCAGGTTCAGGCACCGCGCGGCGGTCACCTCGGGGTTCGGATCGCGCGCCTTGAGCTCGACGTTCACACGGGCCATCGGCGCGCGAGCCTATCGCCTACATCTGCGCTTGGAGCTCCTCGCCCTGCGGCATGACGATGGGTCCGTCGGGCGGCTGGGTGATCCGGATCGGGTTGCCGAACGGATCGCGTGCAGCGCAGTCCGTGCCATAGAACCGCTCGATCGGCTCCTGGGTGAATTCGACGCCGGCGGCGTGGAGCTTCTCGTAGGTGCCGCGGCAGTCGTCGGTCTGGAAGATCACGCCGCCGCCCGCGGCGCCCTTGGACACCAGTCCGCGGATCTCCTCCGCGGTCGCGTCGTCGTAGGCGGGCGGGCCGGGCAGCATCAGGCCGAGCTCGAGCTCCGGCTGGTCAGGTGGGCTGACCGTCAGCCAGCGCATGAAGCCGAGATCGGCGTCGGTGTTGACCACCATTCCGAGCTTCCCGACGTAGAAGTCCAGCGCCTCGTCCTGGTCGAGGACGTGGATGAACGTATGAGTGATTCGTTTGAGCATGGCGCTCACGCTAACCGCCGCCGGCGCGCGTCGCTTCTCCAAACCTGCTCTTGTCATCCAGCGGGGCGTAGCCAGGCCATCGCCCAGCACGCCGGCACCCGCAGCGCGTCGCCCTCGCCGGCAAACCGCGCGCGGTAGGCCGACGGCGACTCGCCGACCACGGCCCGGAACGTCCGGCTGAACGTGCCGAGGCTGCCGAAGCCGACGTCGAAGCAGATATCGGTGATCGACCGGTCGGTCTCGCGGAGCAACTCCATCGCTCGCTCGACCCGGCGGCGCTGCAGGTAGCGATGGGGCGGCTCGCCGAACGTGGCCCGAAACTGGCGGCTGAAGTGCGCCGGCGAGACGTGCGCCACCCGGGCCAGCGCCCGGACGTCGAGCGGCCGGGCGAAGGCGCGATCCATCGTGTCGCGCGCCCTGAGCATCCGGCGGTTGCGGTCCTCGGTGGCGCTGGACATGACGCACAGACTAAGAGGTCATCTCAAAACGCCGGCACGTGTCGGGCGGCGGCGGACACTTCACGGATACGCCACGTTCGAAATCCTCATGTAGCGCTGCTACACATCGGATTTCGACCGCGGCGTCCCGCTCGGTCCGACGCTCGCCTGCCACGCACCCTCGTTTTGAGACGACCTCTATGTCCGCGGATAGCATCGCAGCGTGTCGCCCAAGCTGACAGTCGTCGAGCACCCGGTTCTGGCCGATCGCCTCTCGGTGATGCGGGACCGCTCGACCACCCACGGGAATTTCCGCCAGGCGCTGTTCGAGGCGGCGGCGATCATGGCCGTCGAGGTGGCGCGCGATCTGCCGGTCAAAGAGGTCGAGATCGATACGCCGCTGGAAACGACCACGGGTCTGCGCCTGCGCGACGAGGTCGCGGTGGTGCCGGTGCTGCGAGCCGGGCTGGGCATGGTCGAAGGATTCCTGCGCCTCGTGCCCGACGCCCGGGTCGGTCACGTCGGGATCTATCGCGACGAGCAGGAGCACGTGCCGATCGACTACTACGAGCGGCTCCCGCCGCGGCTGCCGACGGCTCGCGTGTACGTGCTCGATCCGATGCTCGCGACGGGCGGGAGCGCGGTGCACGCGCTGGAGAAGCTCAAGCAGGGCGGGGCCAAGCAACTCGAGCTGGTGTGCCTGGTGGCCGCGCCCCAGGGGGTCGAGGCGGTGCAGGCGGCGCACCCCGACGTCCGGATCTGGACCGCCGCGATCGACCGCGAGCTCGACGAGAACGCCTACATCCGGCCCGGCTTGGGCGACGCGGGCGACCGTGTGTTCGGCACGGCCTGATCAGGCCCGCTCGGCCCGATCGGCGGCCGGCCGGTCGATCCACTTGTCGTAGCTGCGGTGCTCGTGGGCGGCGAGGAGGTCCACGAGCGCGCCGGCGTCGCGGGCCACCTGCAGATCCTCGAGGTACTCGGCCCGCAGGAAGCGCTCGTTCACCGCGTGCTCGAGGAAGGCCAGGAGCGGCCGCCAGTACCCGGCTACGTCGAGCAGGCCGAGCGGTTTGCGGTGCAGACCGAGCTGCTTCCAGGTGAACAGCTCGAACAGCTCGTCGAGTGTGCCGCTGCCACCCGGCAGGGCGATCACCGCGTCGGACAGCTCGGCCATCAGCGCCTTGCGCTCGTGCATGGTCTCGACCACGTGCAGCTTCGTGAGATGGGCGTGGGCGATCTCGTGCTCGACCAGCCGGGTGGGGATCACGCCGATCACCGTGCCGCCGGCGGCCAGCGCGGCGTCGGCCAGCGCGCCCATCAGACCGACGCTCGCGCCTCCGTAGACGACCTCGAGCTCACGCGAGGCGAGCTCGTGCCCGAGTTCGGTGGCCGCCGCGACGTATTCGGGAAGCCGCCCCGGGCTCGATCCGCAGAACACCAAAACCCTCTTCACGATCAGGGAGCGTAGTAGCCTCGCAGTCGTGATCCGCCGCCTGCCTCACGTGGACCGCGTCGGGATCGAGGAGCGCGC
>JAFAWR010000077.1 GCA_019241635.1 Solirubrobacterales bacterium | reverse complement strand
GCCGATGCTCCGCGCCGGCATCCTCGACGTCGTGTACGTCGCGAGCACGACCCCGCTCCACCACGACCACACCATCGCCGCTCTGAGCAGCGGCCATCACGTGATCGTGGAGAAGCCGATGGCCGTGTCTCTCGGACAGGCTCGGGCGATGGTGAGCGCGGCCGAGAGCGCCGATCGGATCCTGCTGGTCGGGCATTCGCACAGCTACGAGGCCCCGATCCGGGCCATGCGGCGGATCGTCCGCGAGGGTGCGCTGGGTCCGATGCGCTCCATCAGCGCGCTGTATTACTCCGACTGGATGCTCCGCGGCCGACGGCCCGAGGAGCTGGATCCGGCCCAGGGCGGCTCGGTGCCGCTCAGGCAGGGCGCGCATCAGATCGACATCGTGCGCTACATCGGCGGCGGCCTTCTGCGATCCGTGCGCGGACGGGTATCGCGCGAGCGCTCCGGCGAGCGGGGCGAAGGCGCATACGCCGCGTATCTCGAGTTCGCCGACGGGACTCCCGCGACGCTGGCGTACAACGGCTACGGTCACTTCGCGACCACCGAGCTCACGTTCGGCATCGATGAGGCAGGACGGCAGCCGGTCGGGCCGGAGCGCTCGAGCCGGCGCGCCGGGCTGCTCCAGCACGGAGAGCATCAGCCATTCTTCGGGCTGGTGCTCCTCAGCTGTGAGGACGGGGACGTGCGCGTCTCGCCGGACGGCCTGTACGTGTATCGGGAGGGCGACGTGGAGGCCGTGTCGCTGCGCGGCGAGATGCGCGGACGCGCGACGATGCTGAGCGAGCTGGCGGCGGCGGTCGGGGGCGAAGGCGCCGCGCTGCACGACGGGGCATGGGGCCTGGCGAACCTCGAGGCGTCACTGGCGCTGCGCGAGTCGTCGGCCACCCGCACCGAGGTCCGGCTCCACGAGCAGGTGCAGCTGGCCGACTCTCCCGCGCGGGAACCGGTATGACGGCGCGGCTCCCCTTGACCTACGCCGGCGCCGTGTATGACCGCACGCGCCCGCTCTACGACGGGTCGGTCCGCCCGGAAGGCATCGACCTTCGATATCTCGACACCCACATCGAGGAGCTGTTCTGGCGCCAGGCGCTGTATCGCGAGTTCGACGCGGCCGAGTTCTCACTCGGCGCCTACCTGGCCAGCGTGGAGAGGCCGGATCGGCCCTTCGACGCGATCCCGGTGTTTCTGTCACGGGCGTTTCGCCATAGCGCGGTGTACGTGCGCGGCGACGCTGACATCGGCGAGGCGAAGGACCTCAACGGGCGCGTCATAGGTACACCCGAGTGGAGCATGACCGGATCGCTCTGGATACGCGGGATTCTCGGCGATCACTATGGCGTTGACCTCACCTCCGTGCGGTGGGTCACGGGCGGCCTCGAGGAGCCCGGGCGCCAGGAGAAGTCGGCGGTCGCGCCGCCCGAGGCGTTCGACGTCACACCACTGGCAGGCGAGGAGACCCTGACGCGCGCACTCATCAACGGCGACATCGACGCGGTAATCAGCGCTCGCCCGCCACAGGCCTTCATGAACGGCGATCGACGGATCAAGCGCCTGTTCGAGGACTTTCACTCAGCGGAGCACGAGTACTTTCGAGCCACCGGGATCGTGCCGATCATGCACGTCCTGGTCGTGAAGCGTGAGCTCCTGGCGGAGCATCCGTGGGTCGCCAACAACCTGAGGTCGGCTTTCGAAGCTGCGCGCCGTCCCGCCGCACACCGGCTCCGCGACACGGCGGTCTGCTTCTCCTCGCTCATCTGGGAGGCGGCCTACGCCGAGCAGGAAGCGGCCGTCCTCGGCGACCCGTTCGTCTACGGAGTGGCCCGCAACCGGACCGCCCTCGAGGCGGTGCTGCGCTACGCCGCCGAGCAAGGCTTCACGTCGCGTGTACTGGAGCCCGAGGAGATCTTCCACCCGTCCACGGTGACCGACGCAAAGGTCTGACTCCCATAGCCCTTCTCCCGAGCGCAATAAACAACAAGCGATGGCGACCACGACGGGTGCCAGGTAGCGTGCAAGCACATGTGTAAGACCGGTCTGACGCGAAGGGAATGTCGATAATGCCGATCGCCCATCTCGGACACGCCGAGCTGCTCGTCTCGGATCTGGACAGCTCGAGAGACTTCTTCACACGCGTACTCGGTCTGTATGTAAGTGACGAGACGGATGACCAGGTGTACCTGCGCGCGTGGCAGGACTGGGAGCACCACACGCTGGTGCTGACCCAGGCCACTGAGTCCGCGCTCGGACACACCGCTTGGCGAGTGGCGGGTCCCGACCAGCTCAGTGAGTACGAGCGACTTCTCACCGCGGCCGGTGTCGAGTGTCACTGGGTCGAGGGCGGCAGTGAGCTGGGCCAGGGCGACGGTCTCCGGTTCTCCAGCCCCGCCGGCATCCCCCATGAGCTCTACTGGGAAGCCGCCCGCCACGTGGAGACAGACCCAGCGCTGAGCTCGCGGCTGCCCAGCCACCCGACGCGGTTCGGCAGCACCGGCGTGGCGCCGCGCCGCTTCGACCACATCAACTTCCTCGTCGACGATGCCCTGGCGGAGCAGCAATGGACAACCGATGTGCTCGGGATCAGGCACAACTACTACCTCGAGAACGAGGACAACACGCGTCTCGGCTCGTGGCTGTCGTCGAACAACCTCTCGCACGAAATCGCGATCATGCGCAACCGGGGGCCGAACGGCTCGGCGCTGCACCACGTCGCGTACTTCGTCGATTCTCCGGATCAGGTCGTGCGGGCCGCGACGATCCTGGCTGAGAACGAGATCAGGATCGAGTGGGGGCCGGGTACCCACGGCACGAGCGGCGCGATCTTCCTCTACTTTCTCGAGCCCTCGGGGCACCGCGTCGAGGTGTGGACCGGCGGATTCCTGCTGTTCGCGCCCGACTGGGAGCCAATTCGGTGGGATCGGAGCGTCTTCCAGCTCGGGCTCGACCTGTGGGGCTCGACGCCGCCCGAGTCGTTCATGACGCGGGGCACGCCGTTCGCCGCACCCGCGCTCGCGGACCGCCCGGCGTGAGCGTCGCGGCTCAGATC
>JAFAWR010000390.1 GCA_019241635.1 Solirubrobacterales bacterium | reverse complement strand
TCGACGCCGCGCACGACGTTGGACACCGTGGACTTGGAAACCCCGGCCGCGGCGGCGACGTCCAAGATCGTCGGGGCCCTCCGCTCTCGCCGGGAGCGGGAGCGCGCAACGGACATCAGAGGCTGATCATATCCATGGAACGTTCCAGCTTGTGGCTGGGTGGCGGCGTGGCGGCGTGGTGGCGCGGCGAGGGTCGGGGTGGCGGGCGCGTGGGCGAGACGTGGACGGATGCCCTTGATCCGGACCGCGCGTCCCCGTATGATGTGGAACGTTCCAGATGAGAGGACCAGCGGGTCCGGGGGCGGCAGACCGAGGAGAGGCGGTGGCGGAGTGGAGCGCGTCGGATGAGCGCGGTGGGTGAGCGGACGCGGATCGGAGTGATCGGGTGCGGCCTGATCGCGCAGGTCATGCACCTGCCGTACCTGACCGAGTTGTCTGACCGGTTCGATCTCGCCGCGGTGTGCGACCTGCGCGAGAACGTCGCGGCGGGCTGCGCCGAGCGCTTCGGCGTTCCGCGGGTACTCAACCAGTGGGAGGACATGCTCGACGAGCCGCTCGACGCGGTGCTCATCGCCACCTCGGGTGACCACGCGCCGATCGCGACCCGAGCCGCGCGGGCGGGCATGCACGTGATGGTCGAGAAGCCGATGGCCCTGAGCAGTGCCGGCGCGGAGGAGATGGCCCAGGCGGCGGAGCAGGCCGGCGTGACCCTGATGGTCGGGACGATGAAGCGCTACGACCCCGCGTACGAGCGGCTGGCCGAGCTGCTGCCCCTCCTCGACGACGTGCGGCTGGTCAGGGTGACCACGCTCGAGTCGCCGTTCGCGCCGTACGTGGCGCACTACCCGTTGATCGGGCTGGACGGCGGTAGCCCAGAACCGATGATCGACGAGCGCGAGCGCGACACGCTCGACGCCGCGCTCGGCGAGGTCGACGAGGAGACCCGGTGGTGTTACCGCTGGATCCTGCTCGACAACCTGGTGCACGAGTTCAACATGCTCGGGGGGCTGCTGGGCGCGCCGGACGAGATCCGCTTCGTCCATCTCTCGCGCCAGACGGTGAGCATCGCCATGCGCTTCGGCCGGACCGAGTGTCAGCTGTGGTGGGTCGACCTGCCCGGCATCGCCCGCTACCGCCAGGAGCTCTCCTTCTATGCGCCGGCGCAGCGACTGACGCTCGAGCTGCCGTCGCCGTTCCTGCGCAGCGCGCCGAGCCGTCTGCTCGTCGAAGGGGGCGAGCTCGACCACGCGCGCAGCTGGGAGCGGGAGGAGATCGCGTCGTTCGACGAGGCGTTCAAGCGCGAGCTGGTCGAGTTCTCCGAGTGCATCCGGACCGGCCGCACGCCGCGGACCTCGGCGGCTGACGGGCTGCGCGACCTGCGACTGGCCGAGGCGGTGGCGCGGACCCATGCCGCCGCACGGCAGCTCCCGGCGGGAGTGTCCTGATGCGCACGCAGCCGCAGATGACCGAGACCGCCGGGGCCGGCCCGACCGACGTGTGGCTGGCCAACGCCCCGGTCAGCTTCGGCGCGTTCGAGATCACGGTCGGGATCGACCCGAACGTGCCCGACCCGGTGGCGCTGCTCGACGCTGTCGCGTCGGCCGGCTACATCGGGATTGACCTGGGTCCCGCTGGCTATCTGGGCACCGGCGAGGTGCTCGCGGCGCGGCTGGCCGAGCGCGGCCTCGCGCTGGCCGGCGGCTACCTCGAGCTCCCGTTCTCGGAGCCCGACAGGCTGGGCCCGGCGATGGACGAGCTCGACGCGCTGCTCGATTTGTTCGACACCGCGGTGAACCCGGAGCGCCCGGCGCGGCCGACGCTGGCCGACGCGGGCTCGCCGGTCCGGGCCGCGCTGCCCGGTCGGGCCGCCCTCGACCCATCCGTGGGCCTCGACGACGCCGGCTGGGAGCGCTTCGCGGACGGGCTCGCGCGCGCGGTGGCGCGGTCCCGGGAGCGCGGCTACGAACCGACGTACCACCACCACACGGCCACCTACGTGGAGGCGCAGTGGGAGATCGAACGGCTGCTCGAGGTCTCCGACGTCGGGCTGTGCCTGGACACCGGCCATCTGCTGCTCGGACGCGGCGACTCGGTTGCGGCCATCCGCGAGTGGGCAGCCCGGATCAACCAGGTCCACCTCAAGGACGCGCGGCTCGACGTGCTCGAGCAGATCGTGGCCGAGGCCGCCCCGGTACAGGAGATCTGGCGCCGGCGGGCATTCTGCCCGCTCGGCGAGGGCGACATCCCGGTTGGCGAGGTGCTCACCGCGCTTGACGACGTCGGCTACGCCGGCTGGCTGGTGGTCGAGCAGGACGTCCTGCCCGACGCCGGTGACCCGGGACGGCCGGCGGAGGAGCAGCGGCGTAACCGGGAGTACCTGCGCGCACACGGGCTGTGAGCGACGATCCGGTCCGCATCGCCCTGGTCGGCGCCGGCCGAATGGGCCGGACGCATCTGGAGGCGCTCGAGCTCGCCCGCGGGGTGACCGTCGCGGCGATCGTCGAGCCGGTGGCCAGCGTGCGGGCGGCTCTGCCCGCGCGCGGCTACACGATGCATGCGAGCGTCGAGGCGCTCCTGGCCGGAGATGACTTCGACGCGGTGCTGATCGCGGCGCCCTCGGACCAGCACCTGGCGCTCGTGCGGACGTTCGCCGCGGCGGCGGTTCCGATGCTCTGCGAGAAGCCGGTCGGGGTGGGCGCCGGCGAGGCCATCGAGGCTGCGGCGGCGGTCGACCGCGCCGGCGTGATCTTCCAGGTCGGCTACTGGCGGCGGTTCGTCCCCGAGCTGCGCGCGCTGCGCGAGCGCATCGCGGGCGGCGAGCTCGGCGAGATCTTCCAGGTGTGCGGCTTTCAGTGGGATGCCGAGCCGCCCTCGGCGCAGTTCCGTGCCCACAGCGGCGGGATCGCGGTCGACATGGCGGTGCACGAGCTCGACCAGACCCGGTGGCTGACCGGCCAGGAAGTGGCCTGGCTGAGCGCGGCGCGCGGCGCCGGCGGCCCGGAGGCCGGGCGCGACCCCGACGTGGCGATGATCCTCGCCCAGCTCACCGGGGGCGCGGCGGCGACGGTGTCGCTCGGCCGGACGTTCCCGCACGGCGACTGCTGCTGGGTAGAGGTGTTCGGCAGCGCCGGTTACGAGCGCGTCCCGTTCATGTGGGGCGAGCCCGGGGAGCGCGTGTTCCGCGACGCGCTGGTGGCACAGGCCGAGGCGTTCGCCGCCACCGTGCGGGGCGCGCCCCAGCGCGGCGCGGGGGCCGAGGATGCGATCGCCGCGCTGAGCGCGGCGGAGCTGGCGGGGGACGCGCTGATGGATGGGCAGCCGCGCGCGC
Organism: Solirubrobacterales bacterium; assembly: GCA_019241635.1. Lineage (GTDB taxonomy): Bacteria > Actinomycetota > Thermoleophilia > Solirubrobacterales > Solirubrobacteraceae > Palsa-465. Next base: position 4,877 of record JAFAWR010000390.1, on the reverse strand, counting down.
TCAGCCCGGCGGTGCCCATGTGAGCCGGCGCGATGTCGGCATCGGCCTGGTCGGCTACGGGACGATGGGCAAGGCACACAGCTACGCCTACGCGGCGGCGCCGCTGATCCGCCCGCTGCCCTGGCGCCCGCGCCTGCGCGTGGTGGCCGGACGCAACCACGACGCGGTGGAGCGGGCGGCGCGGGACTTCGGCGCCGAGCGGTTCACCACCGACTGGCGCGAGGTAGTCGAAGCGCCCGACGTCGAGATCGTCGACATCTGCACGCCGCCGGGCGCGCACGCCGAGGTGATCGAGGCGGCGGCCGAGGCGGGTAAGGCGATCCTGTGCGAGAAGCCGTTGGCCGCCGACTGGGATGACGCGTGCCGCGCGGCGGCCGCGGTGCGCCGGGCGCCGGTCAAGAACGCGATCGGCTTCAACTACCGCCGTCTGCCGGCGCTGTCGCTGATGAAGGAGCTGATCGACTCGGGTCGCATCGGCGCGATAAGGCTGTGGCGGGGCAGCTGGCTGTCCGACGAGTTCGCCGATCCCGAGATCCCCTTCGACTGGCGTTTCGCGCGCCGGGAGGGCGCGAGCACGATCGCCGACCTCGGCGCTCACCTGCTCGATCTGGCCGGCTGGATGGTCGGCGAGCTCGACGCGGTCAGCGCTCAGTCGCAGACGTTCACGCCGGCGCGTGCCGACGCGGCCGGCGAGCGTCATGACGTCGACATCGACGAGGCCTCCTCGGCGCTCCTGCGCTTCACCTCGGGCGCGCTGGGGGTCTTCGAGGTGGGCAAGACGTGCGTGCGCCGGCCGTGCGACTTCACCCTGGAGGTCAACGGCGAGCGGGGAACGCTCCGCTTCGACTACGCGCGGATCAACGAGCTCTGGTTCGGCGACGGCGACGATGCGCCGGAGCTCTACGGGATGCGCCGCATCCGCGCCGAGCATCCGCTCCACCCCGAGACCCGCGGGTGGTGGGCGATCGGGCAGGGGATCGGCTACGGGGCGAGCTTCGTCAACCAGATCGCCGACCTGCTCGAGCGATGGCCGGACGGGAGGTGGGCCCCGGACTTCGCGGTTGGGCTCGAGGTGCAGGCGGCCTGCGAGGCGATCGAGCGAGCGGCCGCCGAGCGGCGCTGGGTTACGCTCGAGGAGATCCGGCGCGGCCCGGCAGTCGGGACGGCCGGGTCCCCGCGGTAGGCGCGGGCACGGCCGCGGTCAGTCGGCCTCGGCCTCTTCCTCGGGCTCCTCGTACCAGCGCACGCGCTCGCCGACCTTGGCCCGCCAGCGCCACTTGGATGTCTTCGGCGCGCCGTCGATCGCCTCCCACAGACGGCGTAGGCGGTCGTCGATCACGCCGCGGTCGCGTTCGTCGAGCCCGTAGCCGCCGAGGTCGGCCCGGCAGCGCTCGATCGTCCCCTGACACGTCCGCCACAGTCCCCAGTCGCGCGCGCACAGCTCGGAGATCAGGTCGGCCTCGATGCCGGCGTCGCCCAGGTCGTGGTGGTAACAGAGGTTGTAGATGTCGCGCTCGTCGCGCTCGTTGAGCTCGACGATCTGGAGCTTGGTGAGCAGCAGCTCGGCCAGTGGAACCGTGAGCGGATCGCGGTCGAGGCGCTCGGCGATGGGGATCTCGTGGCACATCGAGAACGCCCCGACGAACACGTCGACCTTGCGCTGATTCTCGACGTCGACGTAGATCTGGCGGTGCGCGCCGTGGAAGGCGTTGAACACCTCGTCCTCGACATAGCCGAGCGACTGGAACAGCTCGGCGGTCGCGCGCTTTGAGCCCTTGGTGCTCACCAGGTCGATGTCCTTGACCTCGCGGTGGAGCAGCGGCTTGGCATCCGGGGCCTGCAGAAATACGGCGACGCCGCCGAGCAGCCGGAGCGTCATGCCCTGCCCGCGGGCGAACTCGACCACGCGGCGGCCTTCGGCGACCGGGTCGGCCAGGGCGAGGTTGGCGTCAGGCGAGGTGGTGCCCATTCATCCGGCGGTCAGGAGGAAGTCAAGGTAGCTTCCATCCTCGGCGATGTCCACCACCGCGCCGCGGAGCAAATCGGCGGTGTAATCGCTGCCCGGGTTCAGGCACAGGGTGTTGCCGATCTTCTGCGCGCCACGGGACTCGTGGATATGGCCGTGGAGCCCGACCACGGGCTGGTAGCGGCGGATCGCCTCGCGCACGGCGCGGCTGCCCACCGGGACGAAGCTCGGCCGCCCGCCTCGGATCACCGGCTTGAGGGTCTCGTCGAGCTCGGGGGCCGTGTCGAGACCCGAGCTGTAGGGCGGGCAGTGAAAGTTGACCACGCTCGGGTGGCCAGCCGGCACCTGGTCCATGATCGCCGCGATACGGGCGCCCAGCTCATCCTCGGAGTACTCGCGGTCGGTGTTCCACGGCGTCGGAGTGACGTCGCCGAGGCTGGCCATCAGGACCGGGCCGAGCTCGCACAGCTCGGCCTCGGGGCACTCGATGCGCTCGGCCGCCTTCAGGACCGCGTCGATCTCGAGCGGATCGTCGTTGCCCGGGGTGATGACGCAGCGCACGCTGGGATCGAGTCGCTCGCCGGCGAGCTCGCACCAGCCGCGGACCTGGTTGACGATCTCCTCGCGGAACAGCCGCTCCACCGCTGCCGGGTCGTCTTCCAGCGCGACGATCTCCTCAGCCTCCATGCGGACCGGGTAGAAGCCGAGCCGGTTGATCTCATCGTTCAGGCGCTCCGCTTCGTCGGCCGGCACAGTCACCGGCTCGCCGCGGACCTCGGCAGTCAGGGAGCCGTTCTCGGCGAGGACCGGGACCAGGCCCTTGCCGGCGATGTCGCCGCCGAGGACCAGGGCGTCGGCCTGATAGATCCGTGCAGCGGCGAGGAACTTCCGAAAGCAGCGATCCGAGCCGTGGACGTCGGTGGCAAAGAAGATCCGGAGCGCTCGCTTGCGACGGCGAGCGCCCTTGCTCGATCTCAGCATTGGCTACTCGGGCGGGAGCTCGCGCATGGCCATGCTCAGGTCGAGTGCATCCGAGCGGCGGCGAAGGCCGCGGGCCAGCCCGTAGATGACCGGACCGGCGGCCAGCACGACCACGAGCGCGGTGACCGATTCGAAGCTGAGCTTGCCGTATGCGCTCTGATGGGCCAGGACCTCGACGATCGTGAACAGCGCGAGCGCCGTGGTCGCGGCGCCGATCCAGGTGATGGTCGGCACGCCAGCCACCCGGTCTACGTCCTCGCGCCCGGCTCGGGTCACCAGCTCGGGGCGGCGGATGGCCAGGAACGTCGCCGCGATCGCGCCGGCGAGCAGGATCAACGCGAAGAACAGGCTCTCCAGCGCGACCAGGTTGGAGATGTTGACGAAGGCCAGGAGCAGGCAGAAGCACACGCTCACGATCAGCACGATCACGATTGCGGTGGTCGGCGCGTGGTTGCGCTCGGACACGCCGGCGACGCGGATCGGGAGCAGCCGGTCGAAGGCCAGCGCGAACAGGACGCGCGTGGTGCAGGCCAGGAACGCGATGTTGACCGCGACGGCGGCCAGCGGGATCGTCGTGGCGAGCAGGATCTTCGAGATCGGGTCGCCGGACAGAGCCAGGCCGTAGCCGAGTCCGCCGGCCGCCGAACTGAGGCCGCTGATCTTGCCGTATGCGGTCGGGTTGCTGTTGCCGAGGTTGGCCTGAGCCTGCATGAAGTGAAGCCCGGCCGTGCCGCGCAGCAGCGCCCACACGCCGACCCAGACGATGACCAGCAGCCCGATGCTGATCGCCGACGCGTACAGGTAGGTGCGCGCGGGGCGGCGAAGCTCGCCGCCGACGTAATAGGAGTACAGGACGCCGTTGTAGTTGACGACCATGAACGGGATCGTGGCGATCATCGCCCCGACCGAGGCGCCGAACACCACGCCGGAGCCCTTGGCCGCCGAGATCACCGCCTGGTAGGCGCCCGGATGGTTGCTGTAGCGGGCGAACGCGGCCACGAATTCGCTGTGCGAATGATCGGCCAGGAGCAGGGCGAGGACCCCGAAGGCCAGGAGCTGGAGCACGATAAAGCCGACGATGATCTGGGCGACGCGCTTGAGCGAGAAGAACGAGAACGCGGCGACGACCAGCATCACCCCGACGCTGATCCCGCCGATCGCGCCCTTGCTGCCGACGTGATTGGCCGCGTTGGCGATCGCGTGGCTGTGGAACGCGTCGCCCAGCCCGGTCAGCATGAACGGCGTGTAGGCGGCGAAGAAGTGCGCGTTGGTGGCCAGCACGTAGGTGAACACCACGGCCAGTCCGATGCCCGCCATCGACCCTGCCGCCGGCGAGACGACGCGTGAGAGGAACACGTACTCGCCGCCGGCGCGCGGGATCGCCTCGACCAGGTGGCGGTAGGCGAACATGGCCACGAACCAGATGAACGCGCCGGCCAGCAGCGGGATGTAGTACTCGACCCCGTTGAACGAGGTCAGGCCGGCGTTGAAGTTGATGAACGTGTCGGGCAGCGCCACCGAGGCAAGCGCGATCCCGGTGGCGGCGAGGATGCCCAGCTCGCGGACCAGCCCGGAGGCCTGACGAGTGAATAGCCCCGCGGTCGGGCGCGTCCCCGTCGAGACGCCGGTCGCCGCACCAGTGATGCTGGTCATGTCCTCCGCCCTCCGATCGTGCTCATCGCTGCCCTCGAACCCTCGATCTGGAACGTTCCAGAAAGCGAGGCGGACGCTACCAGCGCCTTGTGGCAATTGCAACCCTCCCGCCGCCGAGGTGGTTGGCCGATTTTGGTCGCTATAACGGCCAAAATCGAGCACGCACCCGCTCGCGGAGGCGCGAACGGCTGCCTAGCACGAACGAGTAGGCTCGCCCAATCCGCGCGCTCGTGTCCAAGCCCGAAGCCCCGTTCGCCGAGCTCGCCGACGTACCCGA
>JAFAWR010000262.1 GCA_019241635.1 Solirubrobacterales bacterium | reverse complement strand
AGCGCACGCCGGCCTACGCGTTCATCGCCCCCGGTCTGTGCGCCGATCCGGGTGCGCCCGCCTGCCCCGGGTCCCAGCCGAGCGGGCTGGCCGCGGAGGATGCCTTCCTCAAGCGCTGGGTGCCGGCGATCACCGCCTCGCCGGCCTATAAGCAGAACGGCGTGTTGATGATCGTGTTCGCCCGAGCCCCGATGGCGGCGTCTGGCCCGGTGCGCACCGGCGCGCTCATCCTCTCGGCACGGGCCAGGGCGGGGTCCACGGTGGCCACGCCGTTCACCCCCTACTCCGTGCTCCGCTCCGCCGAGGACCTGCTCGGCTACACCCCGCTGGTCCACGCCAAGGCGGCGCGATCGTTCGCCGCCGCCGCGGCCCCCGGCGCGTGACCGACCCCACGCCGGGAGCTCGCGGCGCCGACCGTCATCGGCTAGCCGGCCGCGCCCTGCTTGCCGCCCGCCTTGGCCTTGGCCTTCGGCTTGACATGCACCACCGGGCACCTGCCGGATAGGCGCAGCCGGAACGGGCCGTCCTCGGCGCCGGTCGTGTCGCTGACCACCAGGTCGACCACCGCCGCCGGCTCCGGCTTGGTGCCCGCGGGTGAGCCCTTCGGGATGTTCGGGCAGTAGGGGTCGGTGGTGTCGAGGGTTCCCTCGGCCCAGTTCGGAGCCGCCATGTAGCCCCCGGCACCGGCGTTGCAGTTGATCCCGTCGCCGGGAATTGTGGCCGCGCAGGTGAAGCTCTGAGTCGACAGCGGGTTGCCCGTCGGGTCGAACACCGACACGCTGCTCGAGAAGTCGTCGATCGTGGCGTCGTCGTTCGGCTTGCGGGTCACGATCAGCGTGTACGCGCTGACACCCCAGTCGCAGGTGAACTTGTAGCTCAGCTGGTTCGGATCATCCGCGCTGGGCTTGGCCCGCTTCAGGATCCCGCCGCACTGGGTGGCGGACTCGGGCGTCGGCGTGGCGGCAAGCGCCGCCGGTGTGAGCAGACCGACGCCCACGGCAAACACGAGCGACATCAGCGCCCGCCGTCTGCCCGCGTGGCGCTCTGCCTTGCGATGCAACAAAGCTGGACCTCCAGGGGTTCGATGACACGGCGGGTCGGCCGCGGGTTTCGGTACTGCGCCGGCGCGATTGCCCGACCCGGCAATCTGCATAAAGCTTACGGAAATTGTGGAGATTGTGCACGCGATGCGCACGAGTCCGGCCCGCGGCCCCACCGGCCCTGGCGCTGTCGCTGGTCCTGCCCCCGGGCGCCGCCCGTACTCCCTCGGCCACGGCGAAGGGGTGGTCGATGCGCCCTTTCCGGTGGCGAGAACCTGCCATTCGCCACCGTTCTGACCGCGAGTGGCGGATCGGTCGCGCATAGCACGACGTTCCTGCCACTCGAGCCTGCCGGGCCGGCGAGTGGCGGATCGGTCGCGCATAGCACGACGTTCCTGCCGCTCGAGCCTGCCGGGCCGGCGAGTGGCAGTTTCGTCCGCGTTGGCCTAGACGCACCGTTGACATCCCAAACTAAACTCGATAATCTTGATTGACATTGTCCGGTTATCGCCTGATCCGAGCCCGCTACCGCCACGACCGGAAGGTCGCGGCGGGTCGGCGCACGGTGACGGCTGCCGTGCCGGCGCGATGTAGGGCCTAGTGGTCGTCCACTAGCGGCCCGCCTTCCATCCCGGGACGAAGACGACTCCCCAAGTCGATCCCCGGGCCTCTCCTCTCTCGCGGTCAGGGCGGACGCGCGCCGTCTGGCCGGTGCGTGCCGTTCTGACCGCGAGCCATTTCGCGGCACCGCAGACGCGGGCCGCCACATCCATGCCGACTCGAAACCGAGGTGACGCGATGAACCCACACGAGCAGGCGACCGGCTGGCCGGCGCTTGTCCTCCAGCACCGGAGCGATGCTCCCGGTGGCCTGTTGATCGACGTGCTCGCCGAGCAGGGCTTCCGGGCCAGGACGGTGCGGCTCGATCGAGGCGAGCCGCTCCCCGATCCGGAGCCGTTCCGGCTCGTCGTCACGCTGGCCGGCGAGGAGCGCTTCGACTCCGGCCGGCGCCCCTTCGCCTCAGCGGCCACCGATTGGCTGCGCGCGGCCGACCGTGCAGGGAGCGCCGTGCTGGGACTCGGATCCGGCGCGCAGGCATTGGCGGTCGCGCTGGGCGGGCGCGTCGACCGGGCGCCGAGATCCAGACACGGGTGGGTTTGGGTCTCCAGCGCAACCCCGGGATGGATCGCCGACGGGCCATGGCTCGCCTGGCGAGACGGCGTGATCCGCCTCCCGGCCAGAGCGAAGGTGCTCGCGCACGATCCCTTCGGCCCCCAGGTCTTCGGCGCCGGGCGTCACCTCGGGGTTCAGTTCCACCCCGAGGTCACGCCGGAGATCGTCGGCGCCTGGGTCAGCGGCGAACGCGGCGAGGGCCTCGACGCCCAAGGTGTCCTCGAGCAGACCTCCCGTGAGTTCGCCGGCGCCTCGACCGCCGCTCGCCGCCTGCTCACCACCTACGTCCACTCGCTCGCGCGCCCGTCCGCCTGAGCGCCGCACACCGACCAAAGAAAGGATGATCGATGAAGCGACGAATCATCACCACCCTGTCCGCCATCGCGTTCCTGGCCGCCGCCGCACCAGCGACCGGGTCCGCGGCGACAACCACGACCGCCACGGCCCCGACCACCACCACCCCCACCTCCAACCCCGCCGCCCCGACCACCACCCCCACCGCGCCACCACCGGTGACCATCCTCACCTCCAGCCCCGGCGGTGGCCGCGGGGACATCTTCATCACCCCGACCGGCGACTCGAGCACCTACGCCAACGGCCCCGAGATCCTGACCCGGGACGGAAGGATCGTCTGGTTCCACGCCATCCCGAGTGGGCAAACGGCGGCCGACTTCCGCACCCAGACCTACCAGGGGCGACCCGTGCTCACCTTCTGGCAGGGAACCGGTCTCGGCGGCCTGGCCAGCGGCACCGACTACATCTACAACGACCGCTACCAGCCGATCGCCACCGTGCAGGCGGGCAACGGGCTCAGCGCGGACGGCCACGAGTTCCTGATCACGCCGCAGAACACAGCACTGATCCTCGCCTACACCACGGCGACCGCTGACCTGACCTCGATCGGCGGGCCCGCCGATCAAACCGTGATCGACGGCGTGGTTCAGGAGATCGACATCAGGACCGGCAAGGTGCTGTTCCAGTGGAACAGCGCGGATCACGTCCCCTACAGCCAGAGCGAACAGCCGCTGCCGGCCTCGGCGAGCACTCCCTGGGACTGGTTCCACATCAACGCCGTGCACCTCGACACCGACGGGAACCTGCTGATCGACGCCCGCAACACGTGGACCGCCTACAAGGTCAACCGGTTCACCGGCCGGATCATCTGGCAGCTGGGCGGCAAGGCCAGCAGCTTCGCCCTGCGCGCCGCGCCGGGTCAGTCGCTCGACTACGCCGGCGAGATCTTCGCCTGGCAGCACGACCCCGAGGCGGTCGGCCACGACGAGTACACCTTCTTCGACAACGAGTCGACCGGAACGCCCGAGTTCTCGTCCAGTCGGGCGGTGACCGTCAAGCTCGACCAGCGCGCCCGCGTGGCCACGCTGATCGCCTCCGACGATCAACCCGAGGGTCTGTTGGCGCCGTCGCAGGGCAACGCTCAGACCACTCGCGACCGCGATCTGTTCGTGGGCTGGGGGGCCTTGCCGTACTTCTCGGAGTTCGACCCCTCGGGGCAGCTTCTGTTCAACGCGCAGTTCCCGACCGGAGTCAACACCTACCGGGCCTACCTGCTTCCGTGGGGAGAAAGGCGAAGCCGGTGGTAGCCGGATAGGATCCCGACGGCGAGGCGGGCGGGGCCTCGAGGCCCTCCCCGCCGCGTCGTCGCCGGCCATGAGCGTGCAGCCAATCAGTCCCGGTGCGGTCGTCTCCCGGATATGGGAGATCTACCGCGATCAGTTCCCGCTCCTGCTCGGCACGGCGCTCGTCCTGTTCGGCATCCAGTTCGTCGTGTACCTGCTCATCCCGGGCTCAGGGGTGGCGCTGACGATCCTGTTCTGGGCGCTCGGCGTCCTCTACCAGGGGATGGTGGTGAAGCTGGTCCAGGACATCCAGGACGGCCGGCGCGATCACTCGATCGCCGACCTGATCCGCAGCGTCGAGCCGGTGTTCTGGCCTCTCGCGGCGGTGTCGATCCTGTTCGGGCTGGCGCTGGCCGTCGGCTTCCTCCTGCTGATCATCCCCGGGCTGATCCTGATGGTGATCTGGGCGGTGGTGGCGCCGGTCACGGTGCTCGAGCGGCCGGGACCGTTTGCCGCCTTCGGGCGAAGCCGGGAATTGGTCCGCGGCAACGGCTGGAACGTGTTCGCGGTGATCGTGCTGCTGTTTCTGGCCGTCGCGGTGATCAGCGTGGCGGCCGGCCTGCTCGCAGTGTCGCTCGGGTCGGTGGGCCGTGCGCTCGTGCAATGGGCCGTGAACGCGGCGCTCGCCCCGCTCACCGCGTTGAGCGCCTCCGTGCTGTATTTCACGCTGCGCGGGACACGCGCATGAGCGTCGCCGACCAGCCCGCCCTGTCGGTCGAGCGGATCGCCGTGCTCGTCCAGGAGTGGCTCGACGCCTGGAACTCGCACGACGAAGACCGCGTCCTGTCGTTCCTGACCGACGATGTCGACGCCCGAGATGACTCGTGGCCGAAGGCGATGCACGGGCACGCCGAGGTCCGGGAGTTCCTGAAAGCGCTGTGGCGCGCGGTTCCGGACATGACCTTCGAGCTGATCAGCGGACCGTACGTCATCCCAGGCGAGCCACGGGCTTCGTTTCACTGGCGCGGCTCGGGCACGTTCACCGGAGTGATGGATCCGCCGGGGTTCGCGCCCACCGGTCGGCACTGGGAGATCGACGGTGCCGATTTCCATGAATATCGCGACGGTCGCATCGCCACGCTCAGGGTCGTGTTCGATCTGATGTCGGTGTCGCGACAGCTGGGCGTGATGCCGGCTTCCGGAAGCCGGGCGGAGCGCGCGATGGCGGCCGCGCAGCGTGGACTTGCCCGGGCGCAGCACGCCTACCGGCGCCGGCCGACCTGACCCCCCGGTCGACCCCTGAGCCGCGCCGGAGGCCCCAGGCGCCCGCCCAAACGGCCAACCATCGAACGCGTGCCATCATGTGGCTATGTTCGGAAACGATTCAGGTGGCGAGAGCTTCGAGGATGCCCTCCGCTCGATCGCCGCAGAGCTGGGGCGCTACATCGAGCGCTCGATCGACAGCGTCGACGTCGAGGACCTGGCCGGCTCGGTCGGGGTCGACCCCGCTACCGCCCGCGAATGGGTCGAGAGCGCCGGTGGCTGGCTGAGCTCGCATACCGAAACGCTCGGTGAGCAGTTCGCCCGCCGCGCCCCGACTCCGGAGACCCGAGCCAGCCGGTTCGACCCGCTGGGCGCCGCCGCGCCGCACCCACTCGACGTGCCCAGCGATGACCAGGGACTCGCGCTCGCTGCGCTCGACTCCGGCCGCTGGATCGTCGAGCCCGGCGCCGACACGCTGGCCGCCCGAGGCGAAGGTCCGGCTCCGAGTGACGCCCTCGGCATCGTCCGTGAGCTGCGCGTGCGCGACTGGATCGCCGCGGACGGACGGCTCACGATGGCCGGTCGCCACGCCCTGAGTCGCTGGCTCGACGCCGCCACACCCGATTAAACCGCTGGCTGCCGACTCCGACCGGTGGTCACGCTGGCTCCTCGAGCGCCGGGACGCCGGCCTCGAGCCTCAGCGCGCGGTCACGCTCGAGCACCTCGCGATGATTCGCGACCGCGTGCTCGGCCACGCCGCCCCGCTCGAGGGAGCCACTCTGCTGGACGTCGGAGCCGGCGATGGCCTGATCGGCCTGGCTGCCCTCGAGCGTGTCGGTCCGAACGGCACGGTCATCTTCTCCGACGTCTCCGAAGCCCTGCTGGCCCACTCCGAGCAACGCGCAGACTCGCTCGGCCTGAGCGATCGCGCCAGGTTCGTCCACACCGCGGCCGAGGATCTGGCGGCCATCCCCGACGCGTCGGTCGACGTGGTCACGACGCGCTCGGTCCTGATCTACGTCGCCGAGAAGAGCCAGGCCTTCGCGGCCTTCGCGCGAGTGCTGCGACCGGGCGGACGGCTGTCGCTGTTCGAGCCGATCAACCGCCTGGTGTTCCCCGAGCCCGACGATCGCTTCTGGGGCTACGACATCGGCGCGGTGGCCGGCCTGGCCGCCCGGGTGAGGGCCCAGTTCACCGGGGCGAGCCGGGACGTCCGGGCGATGATGGGGTTCGATGACCGCGATCTGGCCGACCTCGCGGTGGCGGCAGGGTTCGAGCGGGTGCACGTCGAGCGCCATATCGACGTCGAACCCGGTTCGTCCATGAACCCGGTCAGCTTCGACGCGCTGTTGGACAGCGCCCCGAACCCCAACGCTCCCTCGACCCGCGAGGCGATCGCCGCCGCCCTCACCGAAGACGAGCAGGAACGGTTTCTCACCGAGCTGCGTTCCGCGTTCGACGAGGGGCGCGCGACACGGCGGATGGTGGGCGCCTACGTCGCCGCGCAGAAGTAGCCGCTACGCGGGACCGGTCCATCGGCGGATCTTGTCGTCGAGCACGGGTAGCGGGAGCGAGCCGCTGTCAAGCACGGCGGCGTGGAAATCTGGGAGCGCGAAGCGCGGACCGAGGCGGCCCTCGGCGTCATCGCGCAGCCGCAGCAGTTCCCGCTGCCCGATCATGTAGGTCAGGGCCTGCCCCGGATAGACGATGTAGCGGTCGATCTCGTTGGCCAGGAAGGCCTCGGGCATCGGCACGTGATCTATGTAGAAGTCGAGCGCGCGCCGGCGACTCCAGCCCAGCGCGTGCAGCCCCGTGTCGACGACCAGGCGCGCGGCGCGCAAGAGCGACGTGGTCAGCGCGCCGATGCGGCTCTCGGGGTCGCTGTAGAGGCCCATCTCCTCGGCCAGCCGCTCGGCATAGAGCGCCCACCCCTCGGCGTACACCGACAGGCCACGCTGGCGTTGCATGTCGGGCAGATCGTCGAGCATGCGGATCCGCCCGAGCTGTAGATGGTGTCCCGGCACGCCCTCGTGGAAGGCCACGACCTCGAGGTCCCAGCCCGTCCCGGCGGTCGGCCGCTCCATGTTGAACCAGTACGTCCCGGGCCGGCCTCCGTCCAGCCGAGGCGGCGAATAGTGCGGCGCCATCCCGCTCGAGGCGATCACGCTCGGCATCGGCGCGACGTCACACGGAGGCGGCAGCGGCGCAGTGAAGAACTCGGGCGATCGCGCCTCGGCCCGGCGGATCGCGTCGGTGGCCGCGGCGAGCGCATCGCCGGGCGAACGCCGCGCCGCGGAGTCTCGGGCCGCCGCGTGGATCTCGACCAGAGAGCTCAGCCCGAGCGCGGAGCCGAGCTCGAGCATCTGGTCCTCGAGCGCCGCGAGCTCCTCGAGCCCGATGCGATGGATCTCCTCCGCGGTGAGGGGCAGCGTCGCGAACGATCGCACGCACCTCGCGTAGTCGGCCTCGCCGCCCGGGAGATGGGCCAGCCCCGCCTGTTCGTCCGGCCGCGCCCGG
>JAFAWR010000074.1 GCA_019241635.1 Solirubrobacterales bacterium | reverse complement strand
TCGATGCCAGAACCCGGTCAGACCGCTGCCTCGCTCAACGCGGCTCGGATGCGCGGCGCACGCTACGTCAAGTCGTTCAACACCCTGACCTCGCGCTTTCAGGAGGACGCGGCTGAGCGCAACGGCGACGAGCGGGTCGTGCAGTGGGTATGCGGCGATGACCCGGAGGCGAAAGCGCTGGTGGCCGGCCTGATCGAGGACATGGGATACGTCCCGATCGACCTCGGCGGCACCGCCACGTGTGCGGTGATGGAGGCGCCCCGGCGCGACGGTGCGGTGTACGGTGAGGAGTACCGCGCCGCCGACGCTCAGGCCGTGATCGAGGCCGTACGCGCCGGCACGGCGATCCCGCCCGTCCCGGTTTATGTCACGCCACGGACGGCACAGGCACAGGCACCGGCGCCGGCACCGGGGCGGCCACGTCGAGCGGGCGGCTGAGCAGCAGAGCCGCGACACTCAGCACGGCCGCGCCACCGAGGGCCATGGCCCCGGTGAGCCCGAGCAGGGAGACCAGTGGACCGCCGATCAGCGATCCGGCGACGATCCCCGCGATCGAGATCGGGTAGACCAAGCCGTAGGCGCGGGCCAGGACCTCGTCGTCGAGCATGCCCGGCAGGGCGGTTTCGGCCAGGACCTCGCCGACGATCATTCCGCCGCCCCCGAGCAGGGCCAGAGCGATCGCCGCGGCCAGCGTCGGAACCATGCCCAGGGCGCCCAGCGCGACTCCCACCAGGGCCAACGCGATGGCCAGCGTGCGGCGCCAGCGCGACGGGGCGTCGAGCCGAGCGGTGATGCTCGCGCCGATCACCCCGCCGATGCCGAACCCGCCGAGCAGGAGCCCGTAACCGCCGGAGCCGGCGCCGACCTTGCGCCCGATCAGAACCAGCGTCACGGTCAGCATCCCGTAGACCGCGCTGCACAAGACGTCCGCGGCGACCAGGCGGATCGCGGTCGGAGCGCCGCAGAGCGCCCGTGCCCCGGTCCTGATCTCGGCCAGGACGCTCGGCATCTCGACGTCGCCCGTGCGCTGCGGCGGGGCGAACCGCCCGCCGGCCCGGATGGTCCCGACGACCAGCGCCGAGACGATGAACGTCAGCGCGTTGAGCAGGATGGCCACCGACGCTCCAGCCACGACCATGACCAACGCCCCGAGGGCCGGTCCAATGACCACCGCCGCCTGGCCGATCCCCGACCGCAGCGCGTTGGCCCGCTGCAGTTCCTCTTCAGGCACGAACCGCGCGGTGCTCGCCGCGACGCAGGAGGGATACACGACGCCCGCGGCGCTGGCCGCTGCGGCCAGCGCGGGCGCCAGGAGGATCGGCAGGCCGGCCGCGGCCACGATCCCGAGCAGGACCATGAGCGCCGCCCTGGCCACATCGGCGGTGATCATCAGCCGGCGGCGGTCGTAGCGATCCGCCATCACGCCGCCGATCGGGCCGAGGGCGACCATCGGCAGGACTCGGGCCGCGGTGGTCAGAGAGACCCAGGTGGCCGAGCCGGTCCGCTCGTAGACGAGCGCGAGCAGCGCGACGTTGTAGAGCCAGTCCCCGCATGAGGAAACCGCGAGGCTGGTGATCAGGAGATGGAAGGGACGGCCGCCGGGGAGGCGAAGGCGTTGGATGAGAGCTGAAGCGAGCATGGCGACAGCATCGGTCTAAGACCCCCCTTCGCACATCGGACGGCGTGCCAGTCTTCGGAGCGCCGCCTACCTCAGATCTACCGGTTGGGTAGCTCAGACGGGGCCGGACCGTTCGATCCATCCCTTTAGACGAGAGACGCTCACGGCCAGGGACGAGCCGGCCCAGCAGGCATGGATCGAGCATTCTCAGTTCTGATAACGTTCGCGTGAACGAGAGCCGATCGTTGAAAGGACCCGCCATGCCGTCCTCCAGCAAGACCAGCCAGCGCCGGCGCGCCGGCCTGATCGCCGCCGCGGCGATCCCCTTCGAGACCGCCGCGCTATGGCTCCGCGCCCGCCGGATCGGCGGGAACGTGATCGTCCGCTGCCAGGCCGGCCACCTGTTCACGACGATCTGGATACCCGCCGCCTCGGTGAAGGCCCTGCGCCTGGGCTTCTGGAGGGTCCAGCGCTGCCCGGTTGGCCGCCATTGGACGCTGGTCACGCCGGTCAACGAGGCCGACCTGACCGAGGACGAGCGGCGCACCGCGCGCGAGCACCGCGACATCCGGCTGCCGTAGCCCGGCGGGCGCGCGGGCGTGCCTCATGCGGCGCGCGTCGGTCCTAGAGGCTGCGGCGCATCCGGATCCGACCCAGGAAGCGCATCCGGCTGGCCATCTCCGGGGCTTCCTTGAGGAGGATCCTCGTGAGCTGGTCGCGGATCTGCGCGCGGTCGGCTCCGCAATCGCTGAGTAGTTCGGCGGCGGGTCCGCGCAGCCTGGGGGACGTCGCGGCCAGCACGACGTGCTCGGTGCGTGGACACCGGTGTCCGAGCGACTTGGCGATCGCGCGCGCGAGCTCGAGCAGGCGCTTGGTCTGAGGCGCCATGCCGAGCGACCCGGAGGGACGCGCGGACCCGGTCCCCAGCCGGCGCTCTATTTCCGCCCGGACCGTCTGCGATGTCACGCCGAGTTCCGCGAGCA
Organism: Solirubrobacterales bacterium; assembly: GCA_019241635.1. Classification (GTDB taxonomy): domain Bacteria; phylum Actinomycetota; class Thermoleophilia; order Solirubrobacterales; family Solirubrobacteraceae; genus Palsa-465. The sequence continues at coordinate 28,469 of JAFAWR010000074.1, read as the reverse complement.
CCTGACCGCCCAGCTCCTCCGGCTGATCGACCAGCGCGAGGATGAGGTGCTCGGGCCGGATGTAGTGGTGTCCGAGGGCGCGGGCATGTGCGGCCGCGGCGTCCAGCGCTCGGGCGGCCGGTCCGGTCAATCCGAACGGGGCCTGACCCGGCGGCGGGTCGGTCAGCGCCCCGAAGCGCTGCTGGGCGGCCTGCTTGCTGGTCCCGAGCGTGCAGCCGATCTCGTTCCAGCTCGATCCACCGGCTCGTGCCGCATCGACGAAGTAGTCGAGCAGCTCATCGCCGCGTGAGTGCAGGTCGCCGGCGAGCGCGCTGGCCGCGCTCAGCTGCTTAAGCGTTGAGCCCGGGCCGACTGCGGCAGTGAGCCGATCGAGGCTCGGGATGGCGTCGGCCCCAGGCATGCGTCAAGTTTAGGTTGACGCCCGTTTCGCCGTCAAGGGCGCGCGGGCGCTCTTGCCCGCGGCGGTTCGCTTCGGATAGGTTCCGCCCATGGCTGACAAGACACTGAGCATCGTCGAGGAAACGCCTCGGGCCAGCGCGATCATCCACGCTCCGCCGAAGGGGAAGATGGCCTTCAGCGGAGACGGTCCGGACCGGCTGTTGTGCGGAAGCTGCTCCAACACGCTGGCCGAGGGGGTCAGCGACGGGCAGCTGTTCGGGGTGTTCATCGAGTGCCCCGAGTGCGGGGCACTGAACGACGTAAACGCGTAGCGCAGGCGCTCGAGCACCCGCGACCGCGGGCGCGCTCTCACCTTCACACAACCACCAGCAATCGTCCGTCAAATGGCGGATTGATTAGTTATGGCACCGCGGGGTAGGTTTTGACCCGCCGGTCGGTATTTGCACCCCCGCGGGATGGTGTGCTCCATTCGTACCGGCTTCCGCGCACATCCAGGTTCGCGGGTCGAATTGAGGCAGGAGCTTTAGGTGAGCAGGTTGTTGGTGAGGGGGCAGGCGGTAGGCGGACCCTTCGTTCCGGCGGTCGCTCGATGAGCCAGCCGGCGTGGCTGCACGAGCCGGGCCCGGCGCCCGCGGAGATCCTCGTCGTCGACGACGACGAGCAGGGCCGGGGCATCCTCAGCCGCATCCTCCAGGGGTATGGGTACGTTTGCCACTCCGCTTCGGAAGTGCGCGAGGCACGGCGGGTGCTGGAGCTGATGCGCCCCGATCTGGTGCTCTCCGACGTGCGCATGCCCGGCGAGTCGGGCATCACGCTGCTCGAGTACATCCGCGCTGAGTTCCCCTACCTGCCGGTCGTGCTCGTCTCGGGACTAGAGGGCATCGACGTCGCCCTCGGCGCCCTCGAACTGGGGGCCTACGGATGGGTCAGCAAGCCGTTCGACGCCAACCAGGTGCTGATCGCTGTCGCCAACGCGCTCATCCGCGCCCGTCTCGAGCGACAGAGCCGCGACCACGAGGAGCGACTCGAGCAGGCCGTGCGAGACCGCACGGTCGAGCTGGGTGACACGGTCGAGAAGCTCGAGCGCTCGGAGACCGAACTGCGCCGGGTCACCCAGGACACCATCCTCGCCCTCACCCGGGCGATCGAACGCCGCGACATCGAGACGGCCAACCACATCGAGCGGGTCAGCCTGTACGCCACTGTCCTGGCCTCGCGCCTGGGTCTCCGCGAGGACGAGTGCGAGCTGATCCGCGAAGCCTCCCCCATGCACGACGTCGGCAAGGTCGGCATCCCCGACGGGATCCTGCTCAAGCCCGGTCCGGTCACCGCTGCCGAATTCAACGTGATCAAGCAGCACGTAGCGCTCGGGCACTCGATCCTGTCCCGGTCTGAGCAGCCGCTGCTCCGTCTGGCCGCCGACGTCGCCGAGACCCACCATGAGCGCTGGGACGGCGAGGGTTACCTCCAGGGTCTGCGCGGCGAGGAGATTCCCCTGGCCGGCCGGATCACCGCGATCGCCGACACCTTCGATGCGCTGGTCAGCCGGCGCGTGTACAAGCCGCCGGTCTCGCTCGACAGCGCGCTCGCGGTGATTGAACGGGGACGGGGCACGCAGTTCGACCCCCAGCTGGTCGACCTGTTCCTCGACTGTCGCGTCGAGGTCGCGGAGATCGTCGCCGCGCATCCCGGCGAGTGACCGCGCACGGCTAACCGGCCGGGTTGCCAGGGGCCCGTCGCTCTGGGAGGATCGCGCCAACCACCACGAGGGGACGCGTGCACGACTCGATCGACAGACGTGGGTTCCTGGCCCGGGCTGCCGCAGCCGGGGTCTGGCTGGGCTGGACGCCGGGCGCGCTGGGCTTGACGCCGGCCGCGCGCGGGCTGCCCGGCGCCGCGGCGAGCGCCGGTCCACCGATCCGTGGACCGGTGATCAGACGCGGTGCCCCCGGCTTCGCCGAGGCCGCGCACGTCTACAACTCTCGCTTCGACAGCGTGCTGCCCTCGCTGGTGGCGCGCCCGCTCGATGCCGCCGACGTGCGCACCGCAGTGCAATGGGGCGTGGCCCACGGCGTCCCGTTACGGGCGCGATCGGGCGGCCACAACTACGCCGGCTTCTCGACGCTGTCCGGCGGGATGGTGCTCGACCTGCGCAACCTGCGCGCGATCGGCGTCGACACACACGCCCGCACGGCGACGATCGGAGCGGGCGCGCAGCTGATCGACGTCTACTCGGCGCTGGCCGCACACGGCGTGACCATCCCCGCCGGCTCCTGCCCGTCGGTGGGGATCGGGGGCCACGCCCTCGGGGGCGGGATGGGACTGGCGGGCCGCAAGTTCGGCCTTACCGCGGACAACCTCCTGAGCGCCCGCATCGTCACCGCCGACGGCCGCCAGATCACCGCCAGCGCGCACGAGAACCCGGATCTGTACTGGGCCCTGCGCGGTGGCGGGGGCGGGAACTTCGGCGTGGTGACCAGTTTCACCTTCCGAGTGCACCCGGTACCCCGAACCGTCGCCTGGTTCTTCGTGAGCTGGCCCGGGTCTGTCGCCGCCGACGCGCTGGCCGCCTGGCAGGCGTGGGCCCCCCACGCCCGCCCGGAGCTCACCTCGATCTTTCACCTGAACGGTGGCGGCAGCAATCCGGCGCGCGTAACCGGGCAGTACTTCGGTCCGGCGTCCGACCTCCACGGCCTGCTCGGCCCGCTCACCGCGGTCGGCGGAGCGTCGGTCAGCACCGGAGACCTCGATTTCTTCCGCACCCAGCTGATGTGGGCCGGCTGTTCGAGCATCTCACTGACCGCGTGTCACACCGCCGGCACGCGGCCGGGTGGCACCCTGCCCCGCGAGAGCTTCCAGGCGAAGTCCGACTACGTCGCCAAGCCGCTCCCGGCCGCCGCCCGCAATGCGCTCGTCCAGGCCGCAGCCGCCCGCGCCCAGATTCCCGGCTCCGGAGCGATCCTATTCGATTCGTATGGGGGCGCGATCAACCAGGTCGCGCCGGCCGCCACTGCCTTCGTGCACCGCAAGGTGCTCTTCTGCATCCAGTATCTCAGCTACAACGGCGGTGCTGACTGGCTGCGCTCGACCCACTCGAGGATGCGCCCGTACGTCACTGGTGGGGCGTACCTCAACTACACCGACCCCGAGCTCACGGGCTGGCAGGCGGCGTACTACGGGTCGAACTATCACCGGCTGCTCTCCATCCGGCGCGCGATCGATCCTCACCATTACTTCAACTTCCCGCAGGCCATCGGTCGCTGACCCGGGTCGCGATCGCCGAAGTCGCCGATGAGTTTGCGGCACGGGCGAAGTCAAAACGCCCATGACGACCACGCACACACTCCACGCCCCCGGGGCCGCCATCGCCTACAACGTGCGTGGCCCCTTGCCCACCCACGACGGCCGCCCACCACTTCTCATGATCGGGCAGCCCATGACCGCCGGCGGCTTCGACACGCTGGCGTCGCACTTCCCCGACCGCACCGTGGTCACCTACGACCCGCGCGGCCTCGGGCGCAGCACCCGCAGCGACGGTCGGGTCGATAACACTCCGACGGACCAGGCGAGCGACCTACATGCACTGATCGACGCGCTCGGCGCCGGCCCGGTTGAGATGTTCGCGAGCAGCGGCGGCGCGGTAACCGCGCTCGCGCTCGTCGCCGCCCACCCCGGCGACGTGACGACGCTCGTGGCGCACGAGCCGCCGCTGATTCCCGTGCTCCCCGACGCCGATGCGGCCGAGCGCGCCCGCATCGGCGTGCGCGACGCCTACGCGGCAGGCGGGCGGAGTGCCGGCATGGCGGCGTTCATGGCCATGACGTCGTGGCGCGGCGAGCTCACCGACGAGTACTTCGCGCAGCCGGCGCCAGATCCCGCCGCCTTCGGGATGCCAACCGAGGACGATGGCTCGCGCGACGATCCGCTCCTGTCGGAGCGCTCCTGGGCGATCAGCAGCTATCGCCCCGACGTCGACGCGCTGCTCGCCGCGCCCACTCGCATCGTCATCGCGGTGGGCGAGGAGTCCGACGTGACCTTCACCGGCCGGACTTCACGGGCCACCGCCGACCTGCTCGGCCAGCGCGCCACCGTGTTTCCGAGCCATCACGGCGGCTTCCTCGGCCCCGAGTCCGGATACCCCGGCCAGCCCGAGGCCTTCGCGCGTAGGCTCCGAGACGTGCTCGACGAACAGCCCTAGGGCGACACCCCTTAAGCTGTGTCCGTGCACCGCACTGGATCCGGAGTGGGAGCCGGGATCGTCGGCCTGTGCCTGCTCGTGTTGCTCGCGTGCGGCCCGCTCGGGGTCCCCGCGGCGCGGGCGGTCGGGAGCCCCGCGGCGCGGGCGGCCGGTACGGGCGTTCCCAGCGTCACGGTCTTCACCGATCAGCTCGTCGGTCCACCGCTCATGGGGCTCGGTGTCGAACTCGATCCGTACGACACGGGGTCCCCCAGTCAGATCAACTGGACGTTGCTGACTCAGCGACTCGCGTTCATGCGGCCCGGGTTCATGCGCGTCGTCGAGCCGGCGTCGACGTACTTCGGCGGATATGACGCGACGGGCAACCCGACTTATCGCTGGACGGATCCCCATGTGCAGGAGCTCCTGTCGATCCTCTCGATCGCCAAGAGCCTCGGGGTCACCGTGGTGCTGGGGGACTGGGGCAACCCGCTCATCGGAGGCGATGCGCGAATTCCCCTGGAGTTCATCGGCCAGCTCCGCAACACCTACGGATATACGAACATCCGCTATTACAACGTCACCAACGAGCCCAACGACTCGACCAACTGTGACTTCACCTGCTGGGCCGGCACGATGAAGGCGCTGGCGACCGAGGTGAACACCTTGGGTTATGAGGGCTGGCTCTCACTGGTCGGCCCGGACAACGCGAACTCGTGGGATGACACCCAGGCCGCCCAGTCCTTGGACAGGACGGCCGGGCTCGATCAGGACAATCCACCCGGCGGCGACTCGTGGGTGACCCAGACCCTCGACTCGATCCCAAGCCTGATCGGCGCCTACGATGCGCACCGGTACGCCACGATCTGGGGAGTCGAGAACGGTGTCTACGGGGATCAGGTTCGGGCCCGGCGGGAACAGATCTCCAACCTCGACTCCCCGGCTAAGCCGTTCTTTGCCGGCGAGGTCGGACTCACGGCACGTCTCCTCACCCCGTTCACCGCGCGCATCGCCAGGAACGTGCCCGCGCTTCGTTCGCTGTTACCGCTGCTCGATCCGAGCAACCGGTCGCAGGTCAGCTCGTTCGTCGACAGCCAGCCTCACATCGCCGAATACAACTACGGCGTTTGGATGGGAGACATGGTGACCCAGGCAATTGGCGCCGGGCTCGCCGGAGCGAGCGCATGGGACCTGGACGACGCCATGCACGTCGGCGGTCAGTATGGCTCCCAGAACCTCAAGCGATGGGGATTCTGGAACTCGCTGGGCGGCCAGGACGGCTACCCGGCCTCCGACCTCGCCCCCCGACCGTGGTTCTACACGTGGTCGGTGCTCTCGCGGGCGTTCCCGGCCGGAAGCCAGGCGCTGCTCGTCCCGAGCACCGGCGTCGGCGGGTTGCGGGCGACGGCGGCCCGGATCCCTGACGGCTCGGGGTATGACCTGTCTCTCGCGGCGGTCAACGACTCCGACAGCCCACGCTCGCTCAAGCTGGTTGTGCCGTCGGTGCCGGGGGCCCTTCCGCTCGCGCGCTACGACTACTTCTCCGGCCCGCAGTCGGTCGATGCCAACGGCTTCCCGGCTCCTGATCAGACTGTCCAGGCGAACCTCAGCACCGGGCTCACGGTCTCGCTGCCCTCCCGCGGGCTGGTGGTTCTGAGCTCGGTGGGGCTCGGGGTGCCGGTCGCGCTGGATCAGGGCACGACGGCGTTGCTCGACAATTTTCACGACTGGCGCCAGACGTACGCCCGGACGAGCGGCCTGACCTTCGATCGCTCAAGCGTCGCCGAGTTCAACTATGCATCGTCGCGGCTGATGCTGCGACCGCCCCCCAAGCCAAAGCCACCGAAGAAGACCAAAGGCAAAGGAAAGGGGAAGGCCAGGAGCAAGCCGAAGCCGGAGCCGCCCCAGTTCGTCGCCTATCGAGCCAGCCAGGTCACGAGCTTCGAGCTCAAGGCCTACAGCAAGACCGCGCCACAGCTGTCTGTCTACGGGTCCGAGGACGGCTCCGTCTGGGCTGCACTCGCGCTCGCCTCGACCAGTCCCTCACCTGCCGTGGGCGGCACCCAGATGCTGAGCGAGCTGGTGCCGCAGGCCGCGCTGCCGGCCGGGATCAACCGGGTCAAGATCGTTCTGAACCGGGGCACCGAGCTCGCCCAGGTGGCGATCGCCTCCGGCCGCTCCGGTCCGGCCTGTTTGGCGCGCGTACCGGCCGCGCGGGCGAACTCGCTCGCCGGCTTCCTCTCGGGGGCGAGCGCCGCCGCGGTGCTCGGCTCGATCGGCGAACCCGCCGCGCGGTCGCGCCTCGTGTGGCGTTACTGCGTAGGCGGCGGCGGGGATTTCGCCGTCGTGTTCCCCCGCCGCGGAGGCGCGTCGCTGATCGCCACCACCGCGGGCGGCTACCGCCTCGACGGCGTCGGCCCAGGCGCCTCACTGCGCAGCCTCGAGCACCGCTACGGTTCCACCGCGCTGCGAGCCGTGGGACGTCGACTCCTCGTCACCACGTCCGGGCAGGTGTTCATCGTGCGCTCCGGCCGCGTCTCCGCCGTGGCGCTGGTCGCTCGACGGGTGCTCGCGAAGCCGGGCGCTCTTCAGGCCGCGGTCAGGCTAGCCGGGCTCGGATAACTGGACCGCCGATCCGACCCACGACGCGCCGCCCGGCCACCGGGTTGCTCGCGGATCAGCTGACCGCGGTGATCCGCAATCGACGCACGCCCTTGGGCGTGTTGACCTCGACGATCTGACCGACGGCCCGACCGTTCAGGGCTGCGCCGATCGGCGATTCGATCGACAGGGCTCCCGCAGACGGATTGGCGTCATGCGAGGCGACCAGCCGGACGCTCTGGGCTCGACCGTCTCGCTCGTCCTCGAAGGTGACGCTCGCGCCAAAGCGGGCCGTCCCATCGGCCCCCGCGCCTGCCTCGACTACCTCGGCGTTGAGCAGCTTCTCGCGCAGGCTGAGAATCCGGGTCTCCAGGCGCGACTGAGCGTCCTTGGCGGCGTGGTATTCGGAGTTCTCCTTCAAGTCGCCCCATTCGCGGGCGGTCTTGATCTGTTCGACCACCTTGGCGCGCTCCTCGGTTTCCAGGCGGTGCAGCTCCGCGCGGAGTTCCTCCACGCCCTCGGCGCTCATCAGTCTGCTCTCAGCCATCCAGGCTTCCCCTTCCGTAGACGTTGACCGCAGTGTCTCAGACGATCGGCCCCGCTGCAGCCCGCTGACGCGGGTACCTGCACCCCATTTTGTGACGGGGGGCGCGGGCGGGATTACCGTGGCGAGAATGGACGACACCAACACACGCACGCTGTTTCGGGATGTTCGCGTCTTCGACAGCCGGGCCGGGCTTGTGACGGAGCCGCGGGACGTGCTCGTCGAGGGCAACGAGATCCGCGCCGTCGCTCCGACCGGCGAGCTCTCGGACGACAACGCCGCCGGCGCCACTGTGATCGCGGGCGAGGGTCGCACGCTGATGCCCGGACTCATCGATGCGCATTGGCACAGCGCGTTCGCCGCGGTCCCCCTGAACGTGGCGTTGGCCGCCGACGTGGGCTATATCCACTTGATGGCGGGCCGAACGGCGACCGAGACGCTGATGCGCGGATTCACCACGGTCCGGGACTGCGGAGGGCCCACGTTCGGCCTCAAGCAGGCCATTGACACCGGGGTGCTGCCGGGGCCGCGCATCTTTCCAGCCGGCGCGATGATCTCCCAGTCGGGCGGTCACGCAGACTTCCGGATGCGCTATGAGGTCCCACGCGGCGTGTGCGGCTGTCTGGCGCACGCCGAGATGACCGGCGCGGCCCGGATCGCTGACGGAGTGGATGAGGTGCTGCGGGCCTCGCGCGAGCAGTTGATGCTGGGGTCCAGCCAGGTGAAGCTGATGGCCGGCGGCGGGGTGGCTTCGCCCTATGACCCCCTGGATGTCACGCAATACACCGAAGCCGAGCTGCACGCCGCGGTGGAGGCGGCGGAGAACTGGGGCACCTACGTGATGGTGCACGCCTACACGCCGCGCTCGGTGCAGCAGGCCATCCGAGCCGGGGTGCGTTGCATCGAGCACGGCCAACTCCTGGACGAGGAGACGGTCGCGCTGATGGCGCGCGAACGGATCTGGTGGAGCTTGCAGCCGTTCCTCGACGACGAGGACACCGTCCCGCTGACCGGCGAGAACCGCGCCAAGTTCTTGACCATGACAGCGGGCACCGAGAACGCGTACCAGCTCGCCAGGCGGCACGGCGTACGCGTCGCCTGGGGCACCGACATCCTGTTCGACCCCGGGCTGACCCACAAGCAGGGCAAGATCCTGGCCAAGATGACCCGCTGGTTCACCCCGGCCGAGGCGCTCACGATGGCCACCGCTACCAACGCCGAGCTGCTCGAGATGTCGGGACCCCGCAATCCATATCCGGGCACGCTCGGCGTGGTCGAGGAAGGGGCGCTGGCCGACCTCCTGCTGGTCGACGGCGACCCGGTCGAGGACATCTCGTTGCTCAGCCGGCCCGACACCTCGCTGGTGATGATCGTGAAGAACGGCGTCACGGTGAAGAACACGCTGCCGGTTCACGTCCTGGCCTGAAGACAGACGCCAGGGAGCGTGCACCCCTCTTCGGCGGACGAGGCTTACGCGCGGCTAGGCTCGGCTGGCGCCATGAACGCGGCCTGAGCGCCCGCGGACTCGAACGAAACGGGGAACACGTGGCAACCGCACAAGGGCAAACCGAGACACACCGGCGGCCAGGCCCGCATGACCCGGCCGGAGCCCGAGCGAAGCGCCGGCGGGCCGTGGTGCTCGGCGTCCTGGCCCTCGCCGCCATCTGGCTTGTGGCCTTCATCCTCTCCAACTCCGAGACGGTCCGAGTCGACTTTGTCTTCGGTCACGTGAGCCTGTCGCTGATCTGGGTGATGATCATCTGCGCAGCCCTTGGAGCGTTGCTGGCCTGGGGCGTTCCACGCTTCAGCCGCCGGTAACGCCGATCCCGCTCCGAACCCCAGATACGTATGCTGGCCGGAGAACGTGAGCTCCACACCGATCCCGCTCTCCGCCGACCGCCCCCCGATCAGAGTGGTGTTGGCCGACGACGCGTTTCTGGTTCGGGAGGCCGTGAAGCATCTCCTCTCCGGGGTTGAAACGGTCGAGGTCGTCGGGGAGTGCAGCGACGCGACGGAGGTGCCGAGGATCTGCGACGAGGAACGGGCGGATCTCGTCATCACCGACATCCGCATGCCGCCGTCGGGCGAGGATGAGGGAATCCGGTTGGCCGCGAGACTGCGTGAGACGCACCCGGCGTTGGGGGTGGTCGTGCTCAGCACCTACGCCGACGTGACGTATGCACTGAAGCTGTTCGAGAGCGGGTCCGACAGCCGGGCGTATCTGCTCAAGGACCACATTCGCGATCGAGCGCAGCTGCTCGATGCGGTGAGGGCGGTCGCGGACGGGCATTCGGTCATCGATCCGCAGATCGTCGAGAACCTGCTGCGCGCCCGAGAGACGCATGGTCGCTCGCGAATCGATCAGCTCACTCCCCGCGAACACGAGACGCTCGCTCTGGTCGCCGAGGGTCACAGCAACGCGATGATCGCCGACCGGCTCGTGCTCACCAAGCGGGCCGTGGAGAAGCACGTCAACGCGATCTTCGCCAAGCTCGAGCTCGGTGATCCCGACCATGTCAGCCGCCGCGTCCGGGCGGCTCTGATCTATCTGGCCGACTGTTCGTCGCTCACGACACGTGGCAGCGGGTAGGAGCTGCGAGGGCGTCAAGCGGGGCGTGGGCACGACTATCTCCGTCGTGCCAGCATCCCAATCGCCCCGTCGGCACGGCTCGACCCTAGAGTCCCGGCCATGATCGCGGCTCGGAATCGCGCCCAGCGGTCGGATCGAACGCACCTACGGGGGGACTAGCGGTGTCGACCGAGGATCCGGCCGGGCCGGCGATCCTCTGCTGGGACGGATCGGCCAGCGCGCAGCGGGCAATCCGGCAGGCGGCAAAGCTCCTAGGCCGAGGACGCCGCGCCACGGTCTTATTTGCCCACGTCCCGACTGAGTCGGCACGCGGAATGCTCGCCGGTCTCTCCGGGCCGGACGCTCCAATCATGGGCGTCACGGATGCGGAGGCTCTGCTCGAACAGGGTATGGACATCGCGCGTGAAGCCGGCTTCGATCCCGCGCCGCTCGCGGTAGCGGCCGAGCGCAAGACGGCGAGCATCATCGTCGAGACGGCCGAGGAGCAGGATGCTGCCGTGATCGTCATGGGGCAGCGCGGTCGTTCCGCACTTGGCGTGGCCCTTCTCGGCTCGGTCGCGCGTGATGTCATCAACTCGTATCACCGGCCGGTCATTCTGGTTGCTCCGGCCGGTTCGGACCCCGAGTCCGCAGCTCCTGCCCGCCCAGTGGGATGACCCCCGGCCGGCGACCGGCGGCGGCGAAGTGCCTTCGCGCCGCCACGTGGTTGGTCGCCAACGCCGCCCTGCTCGCCGCGGCGAGCGTTCTCGGACTCGCGGCGTTTGCGTGCCCGGCCAGAGCCGCGGTGTCGCCGGCGCAGGAACTCGCCGAGCGCTACGCACCAGCGCTGATGGTCGAACCGCAGGCGCGCGAGTGTGGTCCGGGCGAGGCCTATCGACCGATCGACATCGATCTCGTGCTGGGCAGGGCGGCGGTTGTGCTCCGGGATCCCGCGCGAAGGATCGTCAAGGAGGGCCCCACGGCGGCGGACCTGTTCGATCGTCCGTACGGCTATTACATCGACCTGCCCGGGAACCCGCTGAGGCCGGGATGCGGCTATGAGAGGGACTACCGCAGCTGGAACGGCGATCACAAGCCAGTCGTCTACGCGCACCTCGCCACTGACGCCAATCACCCCGGCAAGCTCGCCGTGCAGTACTGGCTCTATTACACGTTCAACGACGCGAAGAACAAGCACGAGGGCGATTGGGAGATGGCACAGGTGGACTTCAGCGCGTCCACCGCCGAGGAAGCCCTGAGGACGGCGCCATACCAGGTGGATCTGGCCCAGCACGCGGGCGGCGAGCGTTCGGATTGGACCGACCCCCGGGTCCGCAAGGATGGCACCCACCCGGTGATCTTCGTCGCCACCGGGTCCCATGCCGGCTACTTCAGAGCGGCCCTGTTCCTGGGCCGGAGTCCTCACGAGGGATTCGGCTGCGACAGCACGCGTCACGCCACGGAGCCGGTGACCACCCAGATCGTTCTCCTGCCGGACGTCCCCGACTCGGCATCCTCGCCCTTCGCATGGCTGGCGTTCCACGGTCGGTGGGGCCAGCTCGAGCGCTCCATCAACAACGGACCCACGGGCCCCGCGGACAAGGAGCAGTGGCTCCACCCCATCGAGTGGGCCAACGGGCTGCGCGCGGGCAGCGTCACCGTACCGGGGACCTCGACGCTCGGGCCGACCCTGACGAACTTTTTCTGCGGCGCGGTCTCGACAACGTCAAGCGCTCTCATCTGGGGTCTCGTGCATCCGGCGCCGTTCTTCGTGCTGCTGGCACTGATTCCGTTCGCCTGCCTGGCTCCCGCTCGGCGCACCACATGGCGCCCAGCCAATCCCGATCCCATGCGCGCCCGCCGCGGAGGCGGACAGATCATCGGAGCCGCCGCGCGCCTGTATAGGCGCGACCTGAGGACCTTCCTCACGCTCGGCCTCGTGTTCGTGCCCGTGGCGGTGCTCGCCGCCGCGGTCCAGTGGGTGCTGTTTCATCTCACGGGCCTTTCGTCCTTTGTCGCGCTCGACGGCAAGCAGGGCGCCGTGACGATTCTGTTCACCGTGATGATTGGAGACATCGGCGCCGCGTTTGCCGCCGTGCTCGCGACGGCAGCCGTCGCGGTCGTCCTGCAGGAGGAGACCGGCGGCCGGCGGATCAGCGCCAAGCAGGCCGCCCGAACCGTGCGGGCGCGCCTGCGGCCGCTGGCCGCGGCGACGCTGATCCAATACGGTGTCGTGCTGCTGATGACGCTTACCGTGGTCGGCATTCCGCTCGCCATCGATCGCTTCATCCGCTGGTCACTGTTCGCACAGGCGTGCATGCTCGACGGCCGCGACGGCCGAGCCGCGCTCGCCAGGAGCTCCCGGCTCGTCCGCGGTCACTGGTGGCGGACCTTCGGGTTCACCGTGCTCGTCAGCATGCTCGCCGTGGTGTCAGGTTTGAGCTTCGGAATCGCACTGCTGCTTCTCACATCGCAGACACTGAACTTCATCGACCTCGCGAGCTCACTCATCTATGTGCTCACCGTCCCGTTCACGGCCGCTGCGCTCACGCTCTACTACTTCGATCTCGAAGCGCAGGAAAGCGCCGAGGTGGCGTGGGCCGAGGGCGCTGCGCCTCAAGCCTCGCCCGCCGGCGGCAGCGCGCTCGCTTGAAGTGCTTCGAGGTGTCCCGTGAGTGCGCTCCCCCGCTCGCCTTCCGAATCTGACTCCGCGACTTGATTGACCGCTACACATCGCTACATGAGTAGCGAAGCGATCCAGATCGAGTCAGACAGTCTGACCGTACCGGACCATCATCGATGCCATCAGCTCGCTCGGCTTGCCGTGCGGAGCTGGTTGATTGCTCCTCCACGCCGATCGCAACGACAGCAGAGGCTGACGGCATGCCGCGTTCTTGACGGACCGTGGCAGGCGGAGGCGATCATCGGATTTGGGTGCTGCCGAGCGGAACTGGTTGGAGCTTGTTCGATCCGGGTCCAAGCTGAACGCCAAGCTGACCGCAACCAAGTCCGGAGTTCACAGCAGCGACCAGCGGAATGCCTGGGCGACCTTCCGTCACTTCGCCGCTACGCATCGCCTTAGCGTAAGAGATCAGGACCTGCGGCCACGCACCTTGGCGAGACATCCACCGGAACACCGGCCACTTTGGAGCTGTGGCCATTGCCACGACCGCGCGGGACTCTGCCGCCGTGTTATGGGAAGTGCGCGCTTGGTTCCAATCGGCGATCCAAGTGCAGGCGACCGCGCCGGTCAGCTCGGTGCCTAGGTAGTAGTTCGTTTGGGTGGTGTTGACCCCAGGGATCTTGGCAGGGTCGAACCCGGGCGGGAGCGGGATCCCGTCGAGCAGCCTGTATATGTCCGCCTCGGCCTACGCGTTGCACAACTCTCTCATTAGCGCCATCGCCGAGTTCCGCAACATCAGGCACTGCCGTCGGCCCCTGCTTCGGGTTGTCGTTCGGATGACGTGGTCTATGTGCCCCGCGGGCCAGCCGGGACGGCTTTGCTACGCACACAGACGGCGTCGGCGACGTTCTGAGCCTGCCGGGATCAGGTGGGTGCGACCGATGTTGGTAAGGGGCGTAAGCCGCACCAGCGGGAGCCCTGGCGTCGGTATTGACCATTCCACCGCGGCGTGGCCTCGGGGCTCTGCTCGCGGTACACCCCCGCGCGAGCTCGAGCACGCGCGGATCGGTCGGATCGGTGCCTCGCGGCTCGCTCCGCCTTGACCTCGTCGATCACCTCGGCCCAATCGCGTTCCGCCTCGCCGACGCTCGTTCCCGCTGGTAGCGAAGCGGGTCCGCATCGAGGCCCCCTGCGGGCAGTGGCCGGGGACGTGTCGCGGCCCCGGGATGCCCATCGGCTCAGCTTTTTCTCGCTGCCAGATACAACGGCATGAACACGAACAGCAGGACGCTGCAGGCAACTGCCCATGCTTCGGGGGTGTCGATGCGTAGCGCACCTATCTGCAAATACACCGGGGTGCCGGCGGCGACGTTGGCCTCGGCATCCCGGTAGACCCACAGGCAGGCGGCGAGCCAGGCAAGAAGCGGGACGGTCGCGAAGAGGTCAACCAGGCTCATCGCGCTGGCGTGGTGGGGCGGGCGTGTTGGTTAGGCGTTCGGCCAGCCCTGGGCAAGCGGCCCACCCACTCACTACCATTGATCCCATATCTAGGAATGTTACCGGTTATGATGCCAATGTCTACCCCCAGGTCGACGGCAGCGCCCGACGGCAGCGCCAACCGTCGCGCAGCCAAACATCAGAAGCCATGAGATGGAACGCTGCCACTGGCGATGCACGACGTGCCCGCGCCGACACAAGACCAGGACTCTGACGAGATGCCCTCGTGCTCCTGTTCATCGCAGATTTGGCCACCAGCCTGTTCCTCAAACCCACCGACCCTTCCTGATTCCGCAGGGTCTAGCGCGCCGCTCCCCGACTGCGGCGCTGCGGGACGCCGCGGAGCGGGGGCGGGTGTTGGGAGCTAGGCCTGATCGCCGAGCGCGACGATGTGCTCGGGCAGCCGCTCGTTGTCGCCGTACATGAAATGGTTGCGCATGTTCTCGGAGAACCGGCTGGCCTCGGTCGACTTCCCGACCGCTTCCGCAACCTCGCGAACCAGCATGGGCGAGGCGCCGCAGCAGACGCCAAGGTAGTTGATGCCGAGTTCGTGGACCTCCTTGGCGAAGGCGCCGATCTCATACCGGTTGGCATAGAGCGGGTCGAGCGCCGTCGGGAACGTGCGGCCGTGCGGCGAGGGCACCCTTGCGCGGTCGTCTGAGAGGTTGAAGAACGTCGGTTCCTCAGCGGTGGTCCGATAGGGGATCGGCAGCGCGCCGACGTGACACGACACCGCCGCGCGGATCTGCTTCAGCCAGGGCAGCATCGTCTCGGGCCCGCGGAAGCAGTTCATGCCCACCACGTCCGCGCCGGCCTGCTCGAGCCGCTGGCAGGTTTCGACGATCCCGACCCCGTCGGCCATCTCCTCGAACGCCATCGGCGCGATCGTGACGACGACGGGCAGGCCGGTGGCCTTCGCGACCTCGAGTGCCGCCAGCGCCTCGCCTGCGTAGTAGAACGTCTCGCCGATGATCATGTCGGCGCCGCCCTCCAGGGCCCAGCCGACCATCTCTTCGAACATGGCGCGCACCTCGGCCTGCCGGGCGGTGTCCTCGGGATCCCAGATGTTGGTGTTCGAGATGTTTCCCGCCATGAGATCGCCTGGTCGCTGATCGGCCACCTCCCGGGCGATCTGGAGTGCGGCACGGTTCAGCGGCTCGAGCAGCTCCTCCTTGCCGATCACTCGCATCTTCTCGCGGTGACCGTTGTAGGTGAACGCCTCGACGACGTCGGATCCGGCGCGCTGGTAGTCGACGTGCAGGGTTCGCAGGGCGTCCGGGTATTCCAGGGCGACCTCGGGGACGAATTCGCCCGCGCTCAGGTAGCCGCGGCGCTCCAGCTCGAACAGGAAGCCCTCGGCACAGATCACCGGCCCGGCATCGAGGCGTACGCGCAGGTCCCGGCTCGGAACCTCAGGGGTGGACTCGGTCATGGACTACTCCCTCCATCTCTCGTGGATCGATGCACAACGGACTATGCGGCGCTTTGATCTCCGGCGTCGCGTGCGCCGCGATCGCCGCGCGCGTGGCCCTAACCGCAGCCACCAGGACCTCGGCAACGCGACACTCGGAGTCGATCGACACCCGACCGGTCCCGCACGCCGGAGACACCAGCGAAGACGCCGCAACCTCGCTGGCCGATAGCTCTGGCGCCATCGCGGCCGCGCTCGCCGCCAGCCGTCCGGCTGCCGTCTCGGCGTCACCAGGCGCAACCGGGTCGACCACGCCCCAAACGACTCGTCCACCGCGGGCGAGCAGCCGCGCCAGGAACGCGGCGGCGTCGGCCTCGAGTCCGTAGCGTGAGACGTCGAACGAGACCACGTCGACTTCCGCCGCGTCGATCAGCTCCCACGGGACCTGGCCGCAGATGTGCAGCCCCCACGCGTGAGCCGCCCGGCGCAGTGGATCCCAAACCTGAGCGCGGTGCCGGGTCAGACCGGCGGCGGCGAGGCCTGGCTCGTCGACGACCAGCAGGACGCCAAGACCGAGATCGTCGAGAGCCGCCGCCTGCTCGCCGGCGCTTGCGGCCAACCAGACCGCGATCTCCGCCGCCAGGTCGTGCGCCTCGCGTGTCGCGCCTGACCGTCCGGCGGCGCGCTCGAGTGCGGTCGCCAGCGTCACCGGCCCGGTGACCTGGAGCTTGACCACGCCGTGGCTCGGCGGTTGGCGTCGCAATTCGTCGACGAACTGATCCCACGCGCCGGGTAGCTGACGGTCGCGATCCGAGGTCCATCCGCAGCGGCCGGGATCCGCTCCCAACCACTCGTCGATCATGTCGCCATACAGGTGCGGCAACTGGGGGCAGAACGGGACTTCATACGCGCGGGTGGCGTGCCTGGCGGCGTCGGCGGCCCGCGCGAACGGGAGGCTGCCGACGCCGGTGCTGGCAAGTGGGGCCAGACGCCTCAGAAGCGCGCTCATGACTGACTCGCCACCATGCTGCGCCGCCGCCGCGCGGCCGCGACGAGGTTCTCCAGCGCTGCCTGGGTCTCCGGCCAGGCGCGGGTCTTCAAACCGCAGTCCGGGTTGACCCACAGCTGCTCGCGGGGTATCCGCTCCTCGGCGAGGGCCAGCAGCGACTCAAGCTCCTCGACGTTAGGCACCCGTGGCGAGTGGATGTCGTAGATCCCGGGTCCGATCTGGCCCGGGTACGCGTAGTCGCGAAACGCTTCCAGCAGTTCCATACCCGAGCGCGACGCCTCGATCGAGATGACGTCGGCGTCGAGCCTGGCGATCTCCTCGATCATCGAGCCGAACTCCGAGTAGCACATGTGGGTGTGGAGCTGAGTCTCGGGCTGCACCGGCGCGACGGCCAGCCGGAAGCAGTCGATCGCCCAGCGCAGATAGTCACCTTGCTCGGCCCGGCGCAGCGGAAGGCCCTCACGCAGCGCCGCCTCGTCGACCTGGATCACCGCGGCACCGGCGGCGTCGAGGTCGGCCACCTCGTCGCGGATGGCGAGCGCGATCTGCCGGCAGGTCTCCTGGCGCGGCTGGTCGTCGCGGACGAACGACCACTGCAGGACCGTGACCGGCCCGGTGAGCATCGCCTTGACCGGCTTCTGGCTACGTGATTGGGCGTACTTCCACCATCCGACCGTCATCGGCTCCGGGCGTGAGACGTCGCCGTACAGGATCGGAGGCTTGACCGCCCGGCTGCCGTACGACTGCACCCAGCCGAACTCGGAGAAGGCGAACCCCGCCAGCTGCTCGCCGAAGTACTCGACCATGTCGTTGCGCTCCGGCTCTCCATGGACCAGCACGTCGAACCCGAGCTGCTCCTGGGTCTCGATCACGTCGTCGATTTGGCGCCGCAGGAACGCCAGGTAATCGCCTTCGGAGAGCTCGCCGGTCCTACGCCGGCGCCGCGCATCGCGGATCTCCGCGGTCTGTGGAAAGGAGCCGATCGTGGTCGTCGGCAGCTGCGGCAGTCGGAGGCGCTCCGTCTGCGCGGCGCGCCGCTCGGCTAGCGGGACGCTGCGCTCCAGGTCGGCGCCCGTCAGCGCCGCGGCGCGGGCTCGGACGCCAGAGTCGTTCGTGCGCGGCGACTTCCGCCGCGAGGCGCCGCGCTGGCGCGAGTTGGCCAGCAACTCGTCCCGCTCGGCCGCGTCCGCGTCGAGGGCTCGGCCGAGGAGCGCCAACTCGGCGAGCTTCTCGTTGCCGAATGCGAGCCAGGAACGCAGCTCGTCGTCGAGCGCGAGCTCGCGCGCGGCGGTGTACGGGACGTGCAGCAGCGAGCAGGACGGCGCGATTGTGAGCCGCTCGGTGCCGATCCGGGTGGCCGCGCGATCGAGACGATCGAGCACTTGGTCGAGATCCGTCGCCCACACGTTGCGGCCGTCCACCACACCGGCGGACAGTCGTGTCTCGGGCCCGAGCGCCGAGAGGACCGCGTCGAGCCGCTCTGGCGCGCGCACGAGATCGACATGCAGTTCGCCAAGCGGCAGCCGGCGCAGCCCTGCGAGGACGGCGTCATCGAGCCCACCGAAGTAAGTGGCAAGGCACACCGGCAGCGATGTGTCACTGAGCAGTGACACATATGCGCGAGTGAACATGTCGAGTGCCTGGGCGCTCTGATCGAGCACGAGGCACGGTTCGTCTATCTGGACCTCCGTAGCGCCGGCACGCGCGAGCTCCGCGAGCAGCTCCGCATAGACCTCGGTGTGGGCCGGCAGCAGCGTGAGCGGATCGGAGACGCCCTTGCTCACCGACAGCAGCGAGAACGGTCCGAGCACGACCGGCCGGGCTTTAATCCCTAGCCTCTGCGCCTCCGCGAGATGGGAGCGCCACTTCTCGAGGCTCTCGGCGCGCAGCGCAACGCGCTGCCCATCGCGCAACTCGGCCACCAGGTAGTGGTAGTTCGTGTCGAACCACTTCGTCATCTCGAGCGGCGCGACCCCGTCCGCCCCACGGCAGGCGAGGAAGTGGGCGGAAAGGCCGGCGGCGTCGACTCCCCCGTGGCGCTCCGCGATGATCGACGCGAGCTCGGCGGTGTCGAGCACATGGTCGTAGAGCGCGAAATCCCCGACCGGGAGGACATCGATGCCTGCTCCCCTGCCTGCCTGCAGATTCAACTCTCGCAGCCCACGCGCGACCTCCTGCAGCTCAGCCGCCTCGATCCGCCCTGCCCAGTGCTCCTCGAGCGCGAACTTCAGCTCCCGGTCGGGTCCAATTCGGGGAAAGCCCAGCACGGCGGTACGTGCCATCGGTCAACTCCTTTGCCGGCGACCCATATCGCGAGGTCGCGTTTGTCGGGCCCGCCGGATGTGGACCGGCGGGAAGTCGACAGGTCTTCGGGCTCGGATGCATCGGGTCGGACCGCCTTCCCAGACTTCGTCCAGTGGCGCTCTGGCCGTTCCCGCATCCCTACCGCTGCGCGTCAGCTCCGGCTTTTGACCGGATTCCCTGACCCCGGGCGGGGCGAATCGACTTCGCCCCTAACCATAACGGCTCGCCGCCCGCGGCGATTCAGTCTGTCCGGATCGGGGCGTAGCCAGGTGTACCGGCGGCCGGGCCCAGAGCGAAGCGACCCGGCGAGCTCGGGAGGCAGGGTCGTCGGTTCGAGTCCGACAGAGAGCTTCCCTGATGTGAGACACTTCCTGTCTCATCAGATGTAGTGGCACAATGTGGCACGTCGTGGTACGCTCCGCTCGTGTCCGACCACTACACGCTCCGCCTCCCGCCAGGGACACGGGCCCGCCTCACCCAGTACGCGCGGCGCACTGGGTTGCCTGAGCGGGCGCTCGCCCAGCGATACCTCGAAGAGGGGCTACGGCACGACGCACACCCGCTGATCCAGTTCCTAGATGGACCTAGCGGCCGCCGCGCGAGCATGGTCGGATCGGGCCTCGATGTGTGGGAGGTGATCTCCACCGTCCGCGACAACGACGGATCGCCCGAGGAAGCCGCCGCCTACCTTCAGATCCCGTTCGGACTCGTGCAAGCCGCGGTCGCGTACTACGGCGAGTACCGCGACGAGATCGACCAGGAGATCGAGCTGAACGAGGGGGAGTACCAGCGCGGTTTTGAGGCGGCCGCCGCTGGCGAGCGCGCTCTCCGCGAGTGAAAGCTCTTCTCGACGAGCAGCTCTCCCCACGGATCGCGGAGCTGCTCCGGGGCCGTGGCCACGACGTCCAAGCGGTCGTAGACCGGCGCGACCTAGCCGGACGGAGTGACCGAGTGATCCTCGAGATCGCCGCGGCCGAGGAGCGGGCCGTGATCACGAACAACGTGAAGGACTTCCGACCTCTCGCCGCGGAGCGCCTTGCCCGGGGGGAGTCTCACGCCGGATTGATCCTGCTCCCGTCGACCCGAACCCGCACACGCGGCGCCGTCGAGATGCTCGCCAACGAGATCGAACAGATCCTTTGTGAGCATTCCGCCGGCCTGCTTGCCACCGAGCGTTGGATCCCGCCGGCGCCGAGCTTCTGAGGCAGGCGCTCGGGCGTCATGAGCTGCGGCTGCCGATCTGCGTGGTGCTCGCCGGCCGTTCAGCCTCGCGAGCGGAGCCGGAGCCGTGGTTCGGGTCCACGGATGATGGTGGCTGCTCGACGGCGGCCGTGTCCGGACGGTGCTCGGCGATTGCGGCGGCCAGGTCGTCGAGGAAGCCATGGATCGCGCGAAGCTCGCTGGGGGCGTAACGGGCGAGGAGCTGTCGTTCGGTGGTAGCCAGCGGTCCGAAGAATTCCCGGCCGCGTTGGAGTGCCAGGTCGGTGGCCTCGACGAGGACGCTGCGGCCGTCTCCAGGGTGGCGAACCCGCCGCGCGAGGCCGGCGCGTTCGAGACGATCGAGCGCGATGCTCATACCGCCAGAGGTGAGTGACGTCGCGTGGGCAAGCTCCGACGGTGTCAGTGGACCGCGGCTGGCGAGCAGGTCGAGGCAGTGTAGGTCGGTGCGATGGACGGCGAGGTACTGCGCCGCACGCCCGTCGAGCGCGTCGATCTCGACGGTCAGCCGGCGCAGGGCCGCGCGCGCGGTAGCGATCTCCGGTGTCTCGTTGTGGCTGCGATTGCTTGACATGCGTCAACGGCTGAAGTATCTTGCCAAAAAAGCTTTCTGAGAAAGGGAGCTTATGCAGATTGCGGCGAGAGTTCAACCTCTCTCGCTCCTGCGCGCGGGGCACCCGACGACGATAAGCGCGCAGCGAGGGTGCGCGATGGGCCGCCCAGGGCGATGCGCCTTGGCATATAACCGAGTGGTCGTGTTCGCGCGGGTTGGGATCCTGGCCACCGGCCTCGGCGTGGACTCCTCGTCGACGCGTCCTCGCTCCGCTCACTACTCGTCCCGCCGCTTGTGTGCCCTATCGGT
Organism: Solirubrobacterales bacterium; assembly: GCA_019241635.1. Classification (GTDB taxonomy): domain Bacteria; phylum Actinomycetota; class Thermoleophilia; order Solirubrobacterales; family Solirubrobacteraceae; genus Palsa-465. The sequence goes on along the minus strand of JAFAWR010000074.1, from coordinate 7,255 downwards.
CGCCTGAACTGGATCCCTCCCCGGGCCCTGGCACTCGGCGTCCCACGACCGAATTACGGATGATGAGCGGGAAGTATCTGACGACAGACGGCACCGGCGGGCGGTCGCGCTCGCGAGGACGGCTGTTCGCCGAGGACGGCTCGCCCGCGATCGAGCTGCGCGAGCTGCGCTACTTCGTGGCAGTGGCGGACGAGCTTCACTTCACGCGCGCGGCGGCCCGGCTGAGTATCGCCCAACAGGCGCTCAGCTCAGCAATCCGCTCGCTGGAGGCCCGCGTAGGCGGTGAGCTGTTCGAGCGCACTACGCGCGAGGTCAGGCTGACCGCTGCCGGAAAGGCCCTGCTGCCGTTCGCGCGCGAAACGCTGTCGGCGGCCAGCCGCGCTGTTGAAGCGACCCGGGCAGCACTCGATGGGGTCGAAGGCCGCATCCGGTTGGGAGTCGCGCGGGCCGCACTGGCATTCGGCGAGCCGATCGAGCGAGCGATGTCCGAACGCTTTCCGCGGGTCGTGTTGGATCGCACCACAGGATTTGTTCCAGCGCTGGTCGACTCGCTGCGCTCGGGTGCGCTCGATGCCGTGATCGGCGACTGCACTCCGCCTGACCCTGCACTCGCGACCCAGCGGATCGCCGATCAGCCCGCGGTGGTGGTGGTGGACTCAAACCACCGGTTCGCGGATTCACCCAGCCTTCGAGTCGAGGATCTCCGAGACGAGCTCCTGGTCCTGTCACCAGATGACATCGCGAGGCACTGGCGCAGCTGGGTGCTCGGCCTTTTCGCTGACGCACGACTGCGCCCGAATACTGTCGAGACCTCCGGCTTCACCCGCCCCACCGGCACCGCAGCCGGCGAGACGATCGCCATCTCATCAGATACCGCGCTCGACTGGCTGCCGCCTGCGGCCGACGGTCTGGTGAGGGTGCCGCTGGACGGCGTGACGATGCCGTTTGATCTGGTTTGGCGAGCCACGGATTCGTCGCCTGCGATCAAGAATCTGTGCCTGGTGGCGGCGCGGACGGCGGCGCGGCTCGGGTGGGCACTGCTGGATCGCGGCCAGTAGGCACCGGCGGGATTCACAGCGCTGCCGTGTGGGTTTATCACCAGAAAGTGTTTGCTCCCGCGCTCGCCGGCGGCTACTGATTTAGCCCGACATGCCAAACGGCACGAAGAGGTGATCGGGTGATTCTGGTGATCGGCGGGCGCAGCAAGATTGGTTCGGTGCTGATCGGGGAGCTGGCGGGTCGCGGGGAGCGCGTCCGCGCGCTGGCGCGGCCGACTGAGACCGCGGGACCGTTGGTGGCGGGGGTTGAGGCTGTAATCGGTGATCTGGGCGATTCCGGATCGCTCAGCGATGCGATGGCCGGTGTGTCGAAGGTGTTCTTGCTCTGCGGTCCGTCGCCGGATGAGGTTCGGTTCAACCGGAACGCGATCGAGGCGGCGGCCGGTGCCGACGTGGAGCTGCTGGTACGCAGCTCGATCCTCGGCGCGGACACCAGCTCGCCGGCGGCGTTCGTGAGCGACCACGGGGTCTCGGATCAGTACTTGCGCGACGCGGGCGTGCCATTCGCGATCGTGCGACCGAACATGTTCATGCAGAACATCCCCGAGAACACCATCCCGTCGCTCGATGACAGTGGGACGTTCTACACGAACACGGGTGATGCCAGGATCAGCATGGTCGACACGCGCGACGTCGCCGCGGTGGCGGCGGTGCTGCTGACCGAGCCCGGCCACACGGGCGACGAGCTCGATGTGACTGGGCCGGAGGCGCTCAGCTATGACGACGTCGCCGGCAAGCTGGCCGTGTCACTGGAGCGGGATGTCACGCACGTGGCCGTCCCGGACGACGCCGTGCGCGAAGCTCTGTCGAGCTACGGAATGGGCGAATGGATGGTCGATGGACTGGTGAGCCTGTTCGCGGATTACCGCCGTTCTGGGATCGGCGGGTATGCCGCGCAGGTAACCGACGCGGTCGGGCGCCTGACGGGACGCGAGCCTCGCACGCTCGACGCGCTGCTGGCCGAGACGCAGCCGGCGGCGGCACGATGAGCAAGCTGGGCGAAAATAGGAACCTGGTGCGGCGGCTGTATGAGGAGGTCTTCAGCGCCGGCCGGCTTGAGGTGGTTGACGAGATCCTGACCGAGGACTACGTGAACCACGATCCGCCACCCGGCGCGGGTCGCACCCGCGCGGATGTAAAAGGGATCGCGGCCGGGTTCCGGGAGCGGATCCCCGGCTTCCGGGCGCAGATCGATCGGATCGCGGCCGAGGGCGACCTGGTTGCGGTACAGGGGGTGATCTCGGGCTCCGCAGGCGCGCCTGAGATCAAGCTCGGCGAGTTCTTCCGGATCGAGAACGGACGGATCGCGGAGCGGTGGGGATGAGCGTTCCGGCCGCAAGGTCGCGCAGCTCGTGATCGAAGCGCTGGGCGCCTGAACCGCGGAAGGAGTCGCCGGTCACTCCGGGGCGGACGGCTCGGCCGATAGCGCCACTGCTACTTGCTCATGCCGCTCCGAGTCCAGCGCTCGAACACCTCGACCCATTCGTTCGGCCATGCTCCGTCGCAGGGCATCGTCCCGGCCTTGACGCGCTCGAGGATCGCCTGAGCGTTGCCCCGGACATCGTCGTAGGACCAGAGGTCGAAGGCGAAGTTCATCGACTTGCGATCTCGTTCGCGGAACAGCGGTTTGACGTGCTGCTCGAAGCCGACCGCCTCGTCCGGCTGGGGAAGCGCGACGTCAGCCTCCGCCGTCTCGGCTCCCGAGGGCTCCAGTGCGGACACGCGTGAGCCGGGCGTCGCGTCGCACACCCACCACCAGCGCGGCATCGGCATATGGGGCGGGGGCTTGGCCCCGACCTGGGAGTTTTCCAGCGCGATCCGCGATCCCCACTCGATGTAGGAGCGGAACGCGGCCTGGAACTCGGCGTCGCTCGGAAGCCCTGCCTCCTGCGCCGAGAGGCAGATGAGCTCCACCCACCGCGCGCGCTTCTCCTCCGTCAGTGCCTTGCCGAGGTGCTGGGAGATCATTCGGTCATACCCCCCGTAGGTCTCGCTGTAGAGCTTCGGGCCGCCGAACACCTCGCCGAGCCAGCTGGCCACGCGGGTCGGGTGGTCGGGCGACATGTTGGCGAACAGTGGCGCCAGCAGCGGATCCTCCGGGACGTGCTTTTCGTAGAAGACGCGGGTCATCCGGGTCAGCGCCGGGAGTCCGCCCGCCCATTCGAACAACGAGGGGGTCGCGTCCGGATCTGGAACCGGATCCTTGAAGTCGATGTACCAGTGCATGCCGCTGCAGAACGGCTTGTTCTGGGAGTGGCCGCAGCGGCACAGGGCGTAGTGCTCGAGCGAGGATCCCTCGGCGCGCTTCACGAGTTCACCCTGCTGGTCAGTCAGCCGAATCCCGCCGGTGATCCGGTAGGGCCCATCCTTGGTGACCTCGATAGCCGGCTCGCGACTGTGCTCCCAGTCGACCTGGTCCCGGGCTTCGACGCCGTCGACACCAAAGCTCAGCGCGCCGGAGGGACAATCGCGGACGGCACGGATGATCTCGTCCATCCGCCCCCCGCTCGGAGTCACGAATGCGCCTTCGGTGTGAAAGACCGTGTTCAGGCGGTCGGTGCAGAAACCCGAGTGCTGGCAGATCCCACGGTTGTCGAACACGGTCAACTGGACCCCTTCGTAGGAATCGCGCTCGTCGGGGACGCGTTTCGGGTCCTTCCGGTCGATGAAGCCACTGCTCGCACAGGCACCGTCGCATATCGGCTTGGTCTCCGACTGGCCACACCGGCAGAGAGCCACCTGAGGGGCGACCGGGATCTCCGCGCCGAGCCAGTCGTGCAAGTGTTCAGCGTTCGTGACCAGGTACGGGCCGTTGTGAGCACACCGGATCTCCGGGGCTCGGCTGGCCATGAGCTCGCGAAGGGTGGCCTGACGCGCGGCCCGCACGTTGGCGGGCACGACGCTGAGGGCGAGGTCCTGCAAGGCCGCGGTCGCCTCCATCAGCAGCGTCTCCGCTCCCGGAGCCCCGTCCCATCCCGTGAGCGTCGTGGTCGCGTCCTGAGCCAGCATCCACACCGGTGCCTCGAGTGCTGTCGCTCCGTTGTCCACGCCGCGAGGACGCGCGAGTTTTGCCCGCGTGCGCAACCGCCTTCCGCTGATCGCCTCCGCGAGCGGGCGGAGCACGCTTTCGATCAGGCGCCTGGCCGTCTCGCCGTCGCCGGCGTCCGTCGCCGCGACCAGTGCGCCGTCGAATAGCGTCACCAACCGCTCAACCGGCGGATCCGCCGCATCGGCGCTGGCGACAGCACGCGCGAGCGACGCAACCCGCCTCGACAGCGCTTTGTCGGCCGGCGCGTCACTCGCGGCGGTGGCCCGCGGCTCGGCGCTCGCCGCGAACCGGCTCCGGGCTCCCCAGTCAGGGAAGTGCGAAGCCAGTAAATCGGCTACGTCACTCAGCGCCTCCTGAACCGGAGCGAGTTCCGCCGCGACCGCGCCGGAGGCGATCTCCCGCACGAGCCCGCAGAAGTTCGCCGTCTCGCGAAGCCGCTCCTCTAGCAGCGCCCACGCGGCCTCCCGGTGGGGCATGAGGTAATCGTTTTCGTAGAACAGCTCAAAGCTCGGTCCTGCTGTCATGCCTGGATGGTCCCGCCCCACCGGCAGCGTCGTGATGAGGTTCCCGAGCGGCCTGAGCACCCGCAGCATGATCCCGACGGTCGCGTCGGCGAGCGCACCTAACTGCTGGTCGGTCTCCTCCGTGTGCGCGAAGTAGCGCTCGAAGATCTGCAGCAGGATCTCATAGCTCACGTTGAACAGGTCCCCGCAGCGCGACGTCACCCGCTCGCTGATCTGCGGCACCGCGTCGTCATTCTCACAGCGCCGGACCGTGGCGAACAGCACCGGCCGGACCGGATCGAACCCCGGGGTCGCCGCGACCATCTCGCGGTACTCATCGAGAATCTGGACGAACTGACCGAAATGCGCTTGCTCCCAATGACCGCGCGCGCCCTCGCCCTGCTCGAGGATCGTGTCGATCGCCCTCTGCGCACTGGCCAGGTCGGTCACCACGACGAGCTCCGGCCAGCGAAAGTTGTCCGGGATTGCCTGGGCCCGTGGGGGCCCGACAAACAGGTTCTCGTCGCCCATCTTCTCAGCGAGGTGCCTGAAGCCGTCCTCGATCGATCGATAGAGATGCCCGACGGTCGCGAAGTCCTGCGGCTGGGGCACGATGTCTCGCTCCGACATCAGCGGCACCGCCTCATGCGCCGGAATGTCTAGCCCCTCGGCGCCCTCATACTCCATCCCCTCCGGTCGCTCCAAGAAGATGAAATGCTGGAGCGCCTGCTCGCCGAACGGGACGAGCGTCAGGTTCACACCGGCCGGATAATGGTGCGCAGGGGCGGGTAGGTTCGGCCGGCCAAAGTGCGGCGCGGCGCCGATGGCCGAGAGCAAGTTGTGGACCAGCGCCAGGTGGAGCATCTCCTCGGTCGCCACGTGCGAGATCGTCTTGCGCCAGCGATCGACGGCGGCGAGCTCGACGGCGGTCAGCCCCTCGTCCTCGCGCTGCTTGAGCGAGAACGCCGCGAACAGGTACTGGCACATGATTCCGTGCTCCAGCTCCGCCGCCTCGCACAGCATGTAGATCAGAGCCTCGCGGTGCTCGATCACAAATGGTGCCTCAGGCGCCGCCCTGCCCCCCCGCGACGCGAGTACCTCCGCCAGGCGACCCTGTCCGCTACGACTCGACGGACGGACTGGTCGCGACGTGGTCATTGGAATGCCAATGAGCAGCGCGCCTTTGAACGCTGCGGGACTAGCTTGGAATCGGCGGCGGCGGACATTTCGACAGGAGGACTGTACAGCATCGCTGTCGAATACTTGTGAACAAGGATGAGACTGCCGGAGAATCTGTCAGCGCGGACCTCGTACCTGCTCGGACGGGCCGCCTCGCGCGTCCAGGCGCTGGGCGAGCGCGACCTCGAGCCGCTCGGGATAACCCCCCGCGAGTACAGCGTGCTTGCGGTGCTCGCCGAGCGCTCGCCGTTGTCACAGACCCAGGTGGCCGAGGTTCTCGGGCTCGACCGCACGACGATCCTCAAGCTCGGCGCGGCGCTCGAACGCAAACGACTGGTGGTCCGCGAGCGCGACGCCAACGACGCGCGCGCATACGCGGTCGCCCTCACGCCCACCGGCGACCGACTCCGCGCAGGCGCGCTCAAGCTGCTGCTCGCCTGCGAAGCACGCTTCCTGACACCACTCAACCGCAACGAGCGCAATCAGCTTCACGACCTCCTGGCGCGGCTGACGGACCTCTGACCGCAGGGCGCAGTCGCTCAACCTGTTCCTGCTCCAGCCCGACATGAAGACGATGAGCCACAGGTCCCGCCGGGCCTGGCACTCCGGCTCAAGACGACCTACCCCCTTGGGTTCTACGGTTGTCGGACTCCGGTCGCTCCGTTTGAAGAACCTGGAACGCGTCGGCGTCCGCGGCAAACCCAAGGGTTAATGAGAACAACTACCCCCAGCGACGCGGTGCTCGTCCGTCGCTCGCTTCACCACCCCGAAGAGTTCGAGGTGCTGTTCGAGCGACACGCGGCGACCGTATTGCGATATCTCCAGCTCCGAGTCGGGTATAGCCTCGCCGAGGAGCTGATGGCGGAGACGTTCGTCCGCGCGTTCGATGCCCGTCGTCGGTTTGACTCGCGACGGGCGTCGGCCCTGCCGTGGCTGTATGGCATCGCGTCAAACCTCATCCGGATGCACTTCCGGACCGAAGAGCGAAGACTCCGTGCCTACCGAGCAGCCGCCGGGCTCGAGACCCAACCGGGCGATTTGACCGCCGAGAGCGTCGAGCGGCTGCACGCGTCTGAGCTTGCACCGGCGATCGCCGCCGCGCTCGCGGCACTGCCGGTGGCGCAGAGCGACGTGCTGCTGCTGCACACCTACGCAGAGCTGACACACGACGAGATCGCCGAGGCGCTCGGCATCTCGACGGGTTCGGTGCGCAAACGCTTGCACCGGGCGCGCAGGTTCATGGCGGAACGCCTGGGCCTCAACGGCAATGAAGAAGACGAGAGCGTTCCGACCCCAACCACAGTAGGAGCGGTGAGCAAGCAATGACACAGATCGACGAACTCTTGCGCCAGACGGCAAACGCTGTCGAACGCGATGCCGAGGCCGAGCGCCGCGCGATCGGCCTCGCCCAGCGCGCACTGTCCGCTGCCATCGCCGCGGAAGCCGCACAGGATCGGCCCCGAGCC
>JAFAWR010000034.1 GCA_019241635.1 Solirubrobacterales bacterium | reverse complement strand
GGGGTGCCGCAGTGGGACACCATCGGCGCCACGAAGTATCGGGCGAACTGCTCGGTCGCGCTCACGCCCCCCATCGCGTTCAGCACCTGGTTGTAGTAATTGATGCTGTCGCCGGTGAAGATCAGCTGGTCGGCCAGCCCTTGCCATAGGAGGATCTTTCCGCCCGCATTTCTAAAGGCCTTGAGGTTGGCGTTGTCGGCGTCGAGGACCCCGCTGAACAAGGCCGTTGAGGTCTTGATGTCCTGGAAGTACTGCGGCGGTGTCTCGCTCTGCCACTGCCAGGTCTGGTTCTGGTGGACCCAGTTCCGTAGCCAGTCGACGGGAACCGGGAATGGCACCGGGATCTGCGGTCCAGTGCCGTTGTTCGGTCCCGTGGTGGAACCCAGGGTCGCTCCGGGGACGGACCCCATGTCGGCGCCGGGCTCGAGGCCGAACCAGACCGGGGTGCCGTTCAGGAGATCCGATCGGAAGCCCGGGTTGCGCGGACCCTGCCAGATCTCCTGCACCACTCTGGCGTCGGTCGCGGTGAACTTCCCGCACGGAGTCGAGGTGCCGATCAGGCTCTTGAGCACCGCCAGGTCGTCACAGGTTCGCGGATCGAACACGCCATCGACCTTGCCGTCCTGATCTCGGCAGTGCGATTGGAGCGCGGTGTTCACAGCTGCCTCTTTGCACGCGGGCAGCTCGTCGCCGTTCCACTGCATGACCAGCTGCGGCCACAGCTCGGAGGGGATGAACTTCGACCAGTCGAGCGCCGGCGCGCCCGCGAGGATGCCGTTGAAGTCGGTCGGGTAGCGCTGTGCCTCCGATAGCCCCTGGCGGCCACCGGTCGAGCAGCCGTTCCAGAACGAGTAGTGCGGCGTGAGGCCGTAGTAGGCGTCGATCACCGCCTTGGACTCGACCGAATCCAGATGCAGCGAGAGGTAGCCGAAGTCGTTGATCCGGTTCCAGTTCAGCCCGCCCGCGGGATTGATCACCCATTCCGAGGTGAGCGGGTCTTCCTGGTGACCCGTGTCCGTGGTCGAGGTCGCGTAGCCTGCGGCCAGCTGGTCGGTAGCAGGCGCCACCGTGCCCGCATACACCCCGCCTCCTTCGGCCATGAAGTTCCCGTTCCAGTTCGTGTCCGGCAACGTCAGGTCGATGTTGATGTCGCCCGGCAGCCCTCGCGGGTCCGAGGCGTCGGTGACTTCGATCGAGACGCTGCAGTAGGCGGGCGTTCCGTTCGCGGCCGGCTGATCGACCGCGCTTGTCACTCGGCCGCCGTCGGGCAACGGCACCACGGTGAGCGCCGCGCACGGCTCCACGGGGGTCGTCGTCCTCGGCGACCCTGCGGTAGCGGCACCGGCGTAGACCCAGCACGCAGCCAACGCGACCGCGGTCAAACACACGACCAGCCGCATCGGCATCCGTGAACGCTTCCACTGCACCTTCCCTGCCATCTCAACCTCCCTGCCGGACCGGAAACGTCCGCCAGCCACTTCGCCGGCCTGCCTCCGGAGAAGACGTGACAATGATCTGACGGCCGCCAAAATAACGTCGCGCCGCCGCGGAGTCAAGCGGGAACCATCCGAGGGCGCCAGTTTCGGCGGAAACCTGGCCCTTCACGATGGACGGCGGCAGGCGCGAGGCGAAGCCTCCGCCGGCGCGCGCGCCCGCGGCCGGATCCTCCCGTCGAGACCGCTCAGATCTGCCAGACGAGCGCGTGGTTGACGATCGCCGGAGCGCTCACCCCGACAGCCTCGGCCTCTCCGCGCGCCTCGACGGTCATCTCTTTGAGGTTTGCCATCTCGCTGGCGTGGGCGTCGTTGTCCCACAGGCTGACGGCGACCACCGAGCCCTCAGGCGATGCGCCCGCGTAATAGCCGAGCAGGCCCTCGAGTCGCTTGATCGCCGGCGAGAGGTACGTCGAGGTGTTGCGCAGCATCTGTTCGACCTCGGCGAACCGTCCAGGCTCGAAGGTTGCGTGCGATACACGGATCACGCCGCCGGCGGGGATCACTGGTGAACTCATCTATGCCCTCCAAATCACCGAGGTTCAGTTTGGTAGGACGATCGTATCGTAACGGGTCAGAAGGGTCATCGGTCTTGCTTGGCCACGGGCCACACCTGGCCGAGAACGCGTCGCGCCCAGTCGCGCGGGATCACGCCGCGCGCTACGTGGCGCGCATAGAAGGAGCCGATCAGCATGTTGGCCAGCGCGTCGACCTCGGTCTCCGGCGAGAGCGCTCCAGCCGCGACGCCCTCCGCGATCGCCTCGGCGAGCATCGCACGCCGTGGCTTCACAAGGCGGGCTCGAAAGCGCTCGATCAGCTCCGGGTGGCGACCCTCCTCGGCGAGCAGCGTCCCCAGCAGCGGCATCGAATCGCCCAAGCTCAGGTTGCGGCGGAAGTTCTCCAGGATCGCGAGCGCGCGCTGGCGAGCCGGGCCGCCCGCTTCCGGAAGCGGCTCGACCCGCCACGCATCGATCACCGCGGCGGCAAGCGCCGGCCGATCGCGATAGCGCCGGCGCACGCTCGGCACGCTCGTGCCCGCCGCCGACGCGACGGCCTCGATCGACATGCCCGCGTATCCGTGCTCACGCAGCCGCTGCTCCGCGGCGGCGAGGATCCGGCCCTCGAGGCTCGGGTCCCGGGGCCGCCCGCCCGCGGCCCTCCCGCGCTGAGCGCGATCCGCCCCCGCGCGGGCACCGCCACCACCTGTGGGATACGTTACGAGCACCTACAGAATCTATCTGTCCGCGGATGACGAGTAACCCGATGAAGGGGGCCGCCACGGCTTCGCTCGTGACGTTGGTTGGCAGTACCGCGAGGCGCGTAGTGATGACGCCGCGCTAACCATGCTCACCCGATGCGCCGCGGGCGGCGCGGTAGCCGCCGCCAACCACCTTGCCTCCACTGCGGGATTGGCGATGCTCGAGCGTGGCGGCAACGCCGTTGACGCCGCGATTGCCGCCGGCGCGGTAATGGCCGTGACCTCCCCTCACATGTGCGGATTGGGCGGTGACCTGTTCGCGGTCATAGCCCGTTCAGGCGCGCCGCCGGAGGCCCTGAACGCCTCAGGGCGCGCGGGCGCGGGTGCCGACCCCGACCGCCTGCGCGCGGCGGGGATGGCCGGCATGCCCTTCCAGCACGACGTCCGCGTCGTGACGGTGCCGGGGTGCGTGGATGGCTTGCTGGCGCTGCATGAGCGCTATGGATCGCTCGAGGTCTCGGAGGTCCTGGCGTCCGCGCACCGTCTGGCCGCAGACGGCTTCCCGGTCTCGCCCACGCTGGCCGACGCGTCGAGCGCCCTGGGTGAAGCGGTCCGGCGGCTGGCATTTGGGCAGCCTGATCCATTGGTGCGAGGTCGTCGGCTGCGGTTGCCGGGCGTCGCTCGCGCGATCGCGGCGATCGCCGAGTCTGGGCGGGCCGGCTTCTACGAAGGCGCCGTTGGGCGGGAGCTGCTGGCGGTGGGGGGCGGGGAGTTCACCGAAGGCGATCTCGTCAGGGCCAACGCGGACTGGAGTGAGGGGCTGAGCATCGCGGCGTTCGGCCACCGCCTCTGGACCGCCCCCCCGAATTCCCAGGGCTATCTCGCCCTGGCCGGTGCCTGGATCGCGCATGCTGTCGCGGTGCCAGAGGATCCCGCCGATGAACGGTGGGCGTTTCTCCTCGTCGAGGCGGCGCGGCAGGCGGCCTTCGATCGGGTGGCGGTGTTGCACGAGGGCGCCGACGGAGAGCAGCTGATCTCAGAGGCAAGGCTTGGCCCCCGCGCCGCCGCGGTGCGGGACCAGGCGAGTATCGACCTGGCCGATGCCTACGGAGGCGGCGGCACGACTTGCGTGTGCACCGTCGATGGTGATCGCAGCGGCGTGTCGCTGATCATGTCCAACGGCGCCGACTTTGGCTCACACCTGGTCCTCCCCGAGCACGGCATCTTTCTTCACAATCGAGGCATCGGCTTCTCGTTGCAAGCCGGTCACCCAGCCGAGTACGGGCCGGGGCGGCGTCCCCCGCACACGCTCACGCCGCTGGTCCTCACCGACGAGCAGCACGCGCCCGACACCGTGCTGGGCACGATGGGCGCCGACGCGCAGCCGCAGGTCCTGCTGCAACTGATGGCGCGAGTACTGCTCCACGGCGAGGAGCCCGGGGATGCACTCCGGGCTCCGCGATGGGTCCTCGCTCGCGAGCGTCTGACCGGGTTTCACGTCTGGGAGCTCGATGAGCCGCCGATCGTCAAGTTGGAGCAGGGCGCCCCAGCGACGTGGAAGGACGGGCTCCTGCGCCGCGGCTATCAGATTGCCGAGGCTCCACCGGGGGATCAGGCGTTCGGCCAAGCGCAGCTGATTCGGGTCACCGACGAGGGACTGTTCTGCGGCGCCGCCGACCCTCGCTCGGGCGACGGAGCGTGCGTCGGACGGTGACGGGCCTTGGGTCGTGACGTGGAGGTCGGGGTAGCCCCGTCCTCATCGCTTGTATAGTGAACCGTTCGGTGCACTATAACGAACCACTTGATCGGACGTTCTTTGCGCTGTCGGATCCGACGCGGCGTGAGATCCTCGAGCGACTCTCCCGAGCCCCGGCGACGCTGAGTCAGCTCGCCGGGCCGTTCGGCCTGACGCTCAACGGCGTCAAGAAGCATGTCGCGATCCTCGAGGACGTCGATCTCGTCGTGACGGAGAAGGTCGGGCGCGCCCGCGAGTGCCGGCTCGGCCCCGCTCAGCTCGAGGACGCGGCGCGATGGATCGAGCAGCACCGGCGCAGCTGGGAGCAGCGCCTCGACCGGTTCGCCTCCTACGTCGAGGACCGCGAGCGATGACCGACGACCTCACTTACGAGCGGGTCATCGCGGCGGCCCCCGACGTGGTCTTCGACGCCTTCACCAGCGGCGACGGCCAGGTCGCGTTCTACGGCCACGACGACACAGGGTGGGTCGTGCGGTCCGATAGCGATCTCCGCATCGGCGGCGCCTGGACGATCGACTTCGGCCCGTCACCCGAGCAGCTCTACCGACACCGCCACGTGTTCGAGGTCATCGATCACCCGCGACGCATCTTGCTCTCAACCACCGAAACGCGACTGGACGGCACGACCCTGCGCTTCGAGACCGAGTTCTTGTTCAAGGCCGCCGACGGCGGCACCTTGATGACGATGATCCAGCGCGGCCTCCCGACCGCCGACCTGCGCGCCGAGCACGCCCGCGGCGTCCCGAACGCGTTCGATCGATTGGAGCAACACCTCCGCGGCTGAGCCACGGCCCGACGCGTCGGGTCCGCGAGCGCGAAGCAGGCTCGATTTCGAGCGTACTGTATTGTGCACCGATCGGTGCACAATAACGCGGGGAGGGCGTGACCTTGATCCAGCTCACAGCGGTGCCCGACGGTCCCTATCGTCTCGAAGGGCAGGTTAGGATCCTCGATCGCGACGGGCGGGCGGTCCCCGATCGCGGGTCGCCGGTGCACCTGTGCGGCTGTGGCCGCTCGGCCGACAAGCCGTTCTGCGATGGCTCGCACGCGCGTACGGGGTGGAAGGAGGATGCGTGAGCGGCGAGCCGGCGCAGCGCAAGCTGATCCTCTACATGTCGATGTCGCTGGATGGCTTCGCCGCTCGCCGCGACGGGACGATGGACTGGCTCGGCGAGACCCAGCGCTACGGCGATCACCGCCAGCGCGCCGCGACCGAATTGCTGGGC
>JAFAWR010000175.1 GCA_019241635.1 Solirubrobacterales bacterium | reverse complement strand
ACTCGGTCACGCCGAGGACCTCGCCGATCTCGCGGAGGGTCAGGTTCTCGTAGTAGTAGAGCGCCACCACCAGCTTCTCGCGCTCGGGCAGCGCGGCGATCGCGTCGGCGATCCGGTCGCGCAACTCGGACTGGTGCACGAGCGTCTGCGGGTCCGGGGCGCCGCGGTCAGGCAGCGTGTCGAGCAGGGAGACCTGATCGCCGGTGGAGTCAGAGACGCTCCACAGCTCGTCGAGGGCGACGATCGTGGAGTTCGAGATCTGGAGGAGAGCCTCCTGGAAGCCCTCGACCGAGACCTCGAGCTCGGAGGCCATCTCCTCGTCGGTCGGAGCGCGCTGGAAGCGGGCCTCGAGCTTCATGTTGGCCCGCTCGATCTCCCGCGCCCGGGCCCGGACGGAGCGCGGCACCCAGTCGAGCGTGCGCAGCTCGTCGATGATCGCCCCGCGGATGCGCGTGATCGCGTAGGTCTCGAACTTGATCTCGCGGCTCAGGTCGAAGCGCTCGATCGCCGAGATCAGCCCCCCCAGCCCGTAGGAGATCAGGTCGGATTCCTCGACGTGGGCGGGCAGGCCCGAGCTCATGCGCCCGGCTACGTACTTGACCAGCGGCGAATAGGCCACGACGAGCCGTTCGCGCGCGCGCTCATCGCCGGTCGCCTTGAACCGCCTCCAAAGATCTTGTAGCTCGATCGCCTTGACGTTGGTCTCCATGTGCCCCAGACGTTATTAGGCCGCGCGTCAGGCGCGGGGATGAGCGCGTGAATACGTGGACCTTAGGCGGGCCGACTCGACGCGAGTGTAGACCTGAGTGGTCGAAATGGTCGCATGACCAAGGAGTTCCTGGATGGCTCTGAGGTCCGCCCCACCGTCCAGCAGGTGGGTGGCGAACGAGTGCCGCAAGGCGTGCGGATGGGCCCGGGCCAGCCCCGGCGCGCGCGCCAGCGCCCGACGCGCCCACGTGCTCAGCCGCCGTCGGACGTCCGATGTGGACAGGCGACGGCCAGATTTGGAGAGGAATAGTGCGCGATCGCCATCCGGGGTCTCGAGCACGGGCCGCGCCCGGGCCAGATAGCGCTCGAGCGCCTGGCGGGCGTGCTCTCCGAGCGGCACCAGCCGGGTCTTGCCTCCCTTGCCCTCGACGCGCACGGACTCGGCATCGAAATCGAGCGACTCCACGTCGAGCGTGACCAGCTCCTCGGCGCGCAGCCCACAGGCGTAGGCCAGCTCGAACAGGGCCCGGTCGCGCAGGTCGAGCGGCGTCGCGGCGGGGATCGAATCGAGCAGCGCGGCCACCTCGCTGGCCTTCAGGACGTGCGGAAGACGCTGGGCCCGCTTGGGCGAGCTGAGCAGCTCGGCCGGGTTGTCCGCTCGCGCACCGGCCTCGATCTGGGTGCGGAACAGCCCGCGGAGCGCGGCCAGGCGCCGGGCGATCGTGGCCGGCGCGATCCCGCGCTCGGCCAACCCGGCGGCGTAGCGCCGCAGGACGCGGACGTCGATGGCGGTCGGGTCGAGGTCGCGGTCGGACGCCCAGGCGGCGAAGTGCCCGACATCACCGGCGTATGCCGCATGCGTCTTCTCAGCCACCGCTCTGCGGGTGAGATCGCGATCGAAGGCCTCGAGCGCGGCGCCCCAAGGTGAGATTTCGGCGGGCGCTGGCATCGACCCGTCTATTCGCCGCGCCCGGCGCCCAGCCCTGCCCTGCCCTGCCCTGGAGTCAGCTGACGTCGACCAGCGTGCCGATCGGCGTGTACTGGTAGACGTCGTGGGCCTCGGAATACGGCATCTCGACGCATCCGAGGCTCTGGGCCGTGCCGTACGACCCGCGAAGGAAGCCGTGGAGGGCATCGCCGCCGTTGAAGTAGCTGACCCACGGAACCCCCGGATCGCTGTAGTGGCTCCCGTCGGGGTTGGTGCCGCTCATGGTCACCGAGGGCGCGTGCTCGAACACGGCGAACACGCCCTGGGCGGTCGGCGCGGCCGGGATTCCGGTGTTGACCGCCCCGGACACGACTACGTTGCCGTTGTGCCATGTCGACTGGCTCTCGGGACTGCCCTCGCTCACCTGCACGAACGTGTAGCCAAACGTGTTCGCATGGCCTTCTGCCGCTGCGGTGATGAGCGCCTTCCAGACTTCCGGCCCCGGCGACCCGTCGGGGGTCAGGCCGTTGTTGTCCTCGAAGGCCATGATCGCGCCCTTGGTCATCTCGCCGAACGTTCCGGGGGCCCACATGTTCCGGAGCGCGGCCGGGGTGTTCGAGTAGCGCCAGCTGAACGACCCCGCGGGCGCGTTGACCGCGGCGGACTCCTGGTTGGCGATGGAGGGACCGGGCCCGGAGCCGGCATAGTGGAAGCGCAGCGGCAGGTAGCCGAGCACGGCCAGCAGCTGCTGCAGGCGCGTGGTTGAGCCGGCGGGAACGTGCCAGGTTCCCCAGGAGGGGTCGCCGACCGGCCTGGACCCGACCAGGTCGACCCCCTTGGGCATGCCGATGCTGATGTTGGCGCCGAGCCCGTAACCGAAGCCTTCGGGACGGAACACGATCGTGCGGTCGTTGACCTGGTGCCAGGCGCCCTGGGCGGTCGGGAGGACCTGCGGCATGCCGCCGCCGAGTGCGTCCTTGTAGGGCTTCGAGAAGGTCAGGGTGATCGGGGTGCTTGCCTTGATCGTCGAGCCGGGCGCCGGGCTGGCCAGGGCGCTGGTCGCGGCGCCGGCCGGGAACCAGCTGACCAGGGCCGCCTTCGAAGTCTCCCAGGAGCGCGGGGCGGCGGCCACCCAGATCGTCCCCGCGGTGGCGGTGCGCGCGAGCGTGACCTCCGACTGTGGCGTGCCGAACGTCTGGCCGTGGAGGCTGGACGGCGAGGCTCCGGATGAGAACGTGGCTACCGGCTGGGCGAACTTCAGCCGCAGCGGCTGCCCCGAGCTCACGGTGAGGAAATGATTGATCAGACGGGCGCGCGGGGTGGTCACCGTGAGGTCGAGACGCTGGGTGCTGCCGGTCAGCCAGGCGTTCCACCCCGGCCGCTTGACCACGACCTCGACGGTCAGCGTCTCGCCGGCGCGGATCTTCTGGCTCGGCCAGATCTGCTGACCGGACCGGTGCACCGGGACCTGGTTGTTGGCCGGCCCGGTGACCGCGCTCACGCTCTGGATCGTTCCCCCGCCCAGCGGCAGCCCGATCTTGGCCAGCGCCGCCGGGTCGGCGCTCAGGGTCGGCTTGGAGGCCTTGAGCGCCACCGCACCGGCGACGGCCGCGGCGATCAGGAGCAGAAGGAGGCCGCCGGCGAAGTACGGCCAGCGGCGGCGGGCAGGGCGCGAAGCCAGCGGCGCGGCACGCCCGGAACGACGGCTCGGCCTTGCCGTGCTGCGCTCAGGGCGTAGGTAAGAAACTCGGGCCAGCGGTGATCACCCCTTCTTTCCCCTCGCATCGTAGCGGTCCATCACCCCGGCACCGTGGTGTAAGGCGCCCACGGCACGCATCTGCAACGCCTGTTTCACGCTTTGCGCGCCGAAGCTACCTGGTGATCAGCGCGTGACCGCCCCGAGCGAGGCGCTCGAGACGAGCTTGGCGTACTTGGCCAGGACGGCAGATGACACCTGGCGCTCGGGCGGCCGATAGTCCGCCGCCCGGGCGGCGATCTCGTCGTCTGAGAGGTTGACGTCGAGGCGGCGGGCGTCGACGTCCAGGGTGATCTCGTCCCCGTCGCGGACGATTCCGATCGGCCCGCCGCGGACCGACTCGGGCGCGACGTGGCCGGCCATCAGGCCGCGGGTGGCGCCCGAGAAGCGCCCGTCGGTCAGGAGGGCTACGTGTTCTCCGAGCCCCTCACCGACCAGCGCGGCGGTGACCGCGAGCATCTCGCGCATGCCGGGGCCGCCGGCCGGCCCCTCGTTGCGGATCACCACGACGTCGCCGGCCTTGATGCCCTGGGCGCGCACGGCGGCCATGGCGTCCTCCTCGGACTCGAACACGCGCGCCGGCCCGGTGTGCGTGCGCCGCTCGTAACCCGCCACCTTGACCACGCAGCCCTCGGGGGCGAGGTTGCCCTTGAGGATGACCAGCCCACCGGTGCTCTTGAGCGGGTTGCTGAGCGGCCGGACGACATCCTGACCTTCGCTTTCCTGCGCCTCGTCCGCGTGCTGTCCGACGGTCTTGCCCGTGACCGTCCGGGCGTCCGCGTGCAAGAGCCCGGCTTCCTTGAGCCGCCTGAGGACGAGCGGGACCCCCCCGGCGGCGTACAGGTCGGGGGCGACGTACCGACCGCCCGGCTTCAGATCGCAGAGCAGCGGCGTGCGGTCGCTGATCTGGTCGAAGTCGTCGATCGAGAGCTCGATTCCCATCTCGGCGGCGACGGCCAGGAGGTGCAGCACGCCGTTGGTCGAGCCGCCGCTGCACGCCACCGCGGCGACCGCGTTCTCGAGCGCCTCGCGGGTGATAATGTCGCTGGGCCGCTCGCCGCGCTCAAGGACGTCCATGACGAGCCGGCCGGCCTCTTTGGCCACCTCGGACTTGAGGGGGTCTTCGGCCGGCACGCCCGAGGAGAACGGAGAGATCCCGAGCACCTGGAACGCCATCGCCATCGTGTTCGCGGTGAACTGGCCACCGCACGCTCCGGAGCCGGGCGATGCCGCATCCTCGATCGCGGTCAGCTCCTCGTCGGTGATCCGCCCGGCGGCATGCGCGCCGATCGCCTCGAACACCTCCTGGATGGTGATCCGCTCCCCGTTGTACTGACCCGGGTAGATCGAGCCGCCGTACAGCATCACGCTGGGTAGCTCGAGCCGGCACAGGGCCATCACGGTGGCGGGGATGGTCTTGTCGCAGGCGCTGATCGCGATCACCGCGTCGAACGCGTGGGCGGCGGCGACCAGCTCGATCGAATCGGCGATCACCTCGCGGCTGACCAGCGAGGCCTTCATCCCCTCGGTGCCCATCGTGATGCCGTCGGAGATCGCGATCGTGTTGAACTCCATCGGCGTCCCGCCGGCCTCGCGGATCCCCTCCTTGACCTTGGCGGCCAGGGCGCGCAGGTGGAAGTTGCACGGCATCGTCTCGATCCAGGTGTTGGCCACCCCGATGAGCGGCTTGGACAGCGCCTCGTCGTCGTAGCCGATGCCCTTGAGCTGGGCGCGGGCGGCGGCGCGCTCGGGGCCCTCGGTGAGCGCGCGGCTCTTGTGCTTGAGGTCCATGGGGCGCGGAACGTTAGTGCGTGGGGTCAGCCAAGGGGTCTGCGATGACCGTCCGGGGGCGCTCGCGCCCGGTGCGCGCTGCCAACCGGGGCGGGCGGGAAGCGCGCGCCACCGGTACGGGCATGCAGGCCCTAAGCAGCGCTCTGGCGGTCCGCGGGCCGGTCGGGTCCGTCGTCCCCGGCCAGCTGGCGCATGCGGGCGCGCTCCCACTGCGAGAGGCGCCACAGGTCACGGCGGACCTGACTGGGGTCGAGCTGCCGGCCGGGCAGGTGCATGTTCGCGGTCGAGATCAGCCGTCGCTCGTCTCCGGTCAGCGCCATCCACTTGGCCAGGACGTCGTCGGAGTCGGGCAGTCGGCTCGAGCCGTAGGGGCGCGTCTCATCCGGGAAGGTCACGCAGTACTCGTTGAGCAGGCGGTGAGTCTGGGCCAGGTACGCCAGGATCGGCCGGTGGGGGTAGATCAGGTACGCGTAGGGGGCGCCACCGGTGCCGCCGGCATCATCGGGTCCGTCGGCCAGCGTGCCCCACACCCGGAGGAAGCCGAGATCGCGGTACATCGCCCACTCCTCCTCGTTTACGCATGAGCGCAACAGAGCTCGGGCGCGCTGCTCGGCCCTGCGCTCGCGGCCCGGGTCGTACGCCCAGGTGGGCGTACGCTGCCGGTGGGTGCGAAAGCGGCTCCACAGCTCGTCGACCCGCGGAACGATCATGTCGGAGAGCAGCGCCAGAGCGACGAGGGCAGTCGCGGCGAGCGCCAGCACCATGGTGGCGGGCTCCTACCGTCCGCCCGCCGCCCGCGGGAAGAAGATCACGCGGTCGGCGTCCCAGGGGATCTCGTCGAACGAGCGGACCATGATCGATTCGCGCCGGCCCTCCTGGCCGGCGACGGGCACGGCCGCCCACAGGCCGGCTTCGAGCTGGCGCCGGAACTCCTCGATCAGGCGCTGCTCGTCCTCGGCCCGCGTGGCGTCTCCCTCGGCGATCAGAACCTCTCCATGGCCTGGCTTCATCCTCAGGAATCGCACGGACCGATTATGTCAGAACCCTGCCTGCGCTCTCCCCGCGTGATGCCCCGGATGTGGCGGTTTTGTGCGCTTTGGAGGCGATTCCCAGGATGTCGACCGGCCCGGCGCCCGCGCCGATCTCGTGAATCCCCTGGGCCACCGCGAGCGAGGCGAGCCGCTTGGCCTCGCGGGCGGCCTCGAGCGGACCGTCGCCGTAGGCCATCCGGGCGGCCAGGACCGAGGAGTGGGTGCATCCGGAGCCGTGGGCGGCGTTGCTCGGGTGCCGCGGGCCGGTCAGCTCCTCGAGCCGCTCGCCGTCGAAGAACACGTCGACGGCCTCCTCGCGGTGCCCGCCGGTGATGACGACGGCGGCGGGACCGAGCGCCTGGAGCTCCCGGGCCAGTGTCTCGATCTCGCGTTCGCCCGCGTCCCCGAGCAGGGCGCGGGCCTCGGGGAGGTTCGGGGTGATCACGGTGGCGCGGGGCAGGAGGAGCTCGATCAGGGTGTCACCTGCCTCCGGGTCGAGCAGCTGCGCGCCCGATTCGGCGACCATCACCGGATCCAGCACCACGGGAGTGCCGCTTGGCAGCTCGTCCAGGGCCTGGGCCACCGCTTCGATCGTGGTGCGGTCGCCGAGCATCCCGATCTTGACCGCATCGACCCCGATGTCGCCGGCCACCGCGCGGACCTGAGCGATGATGATCTCCGGCGGGATCGGGTGCACAGCGGTGACCCCGGCGGTGTTCTGAGCGGTGATCGCGGTGATCGCGCTCATGCCGTGGGCGCCGCACGCGGCGAACGCCTTCAGGTCGGCCTGGATGCCGGCGCCACCGCCCGAATCGGAGCCGGCGATCGAGAGCACGCACCTTGGGGTGGCCACGGTCACGAGGGTACTTCGCGGTCAGGGGTCACGAGGGTACTTCGCGGTCAGGGGGCCACGGTGAAGCGGCCGCCGGCGCCCCGACGGACATAGCCGCCGAGCTCGAGGGCCGCGAGGCCTCGCAACCCCGCGTCGGGCTCGAAGCCCGCGCGCTCCAGGGCCGCCGGCGTCCCATGCCCCTCGACCACCGCCGCCAGCAGCGCTCGCAGCTCGGCCGGCGGCTCCGGGCGCCCGGCCGGCGCGCGCCGCACGCCGACACCGAACAGGCGGTTAAGGACGTCCTGAGGCCCGCGCACCAAGCACGCGCCACCGGCGAGCAGGGCGTTGGGTCCCGCCGCCTGGGGCGCGGTC
>JAFAWR010000126.1 GCA_019241635.1 Solirubrobacterales bacterium | reverse complement strand
ATCGTCGGCCTGTTCATCGTGATCGCCGTGATCTACGGGATCGCGTGGATCATGAAGCAGGCCAAGAAGAGCAAGGTCCGCCCGACCGGCCACGGCCTGAGCCAGGTGGCCAACCTGCCGCTGGGCAGCGGGCGCAGCGTTGCGGTGGTCCGCGCGGGCAGGGAGATCCTGGTCGTGGGGGTGGCCGAGAACGGCGTCACCCCGATCCGCAGCTACAGCGAGGCCGAGGCGATCGCCCTTGGCATCGAGGTCCCCTCCGAGGAGTCGCGTAACACCGACCCGGTCGTCGAAAGGCCGTTCGGCCGGGTGCTCGACAACTTGCGCAGGATGACGGCCCGCCCGTGAAGACAGAGTCGAGCAACGCCCTGCAGATCCTGCTGCTGATCGGCGGCCTGTCGATCATCCCGGCGCTCCTGTTCACGGTCACCGGCTTCACCCGGATCCTGATCGTCCTCGGCTTCATCCGGCAGGCGCTGGGCACGCAGAACACACCGCCCAACCAGGTGCTGGTGGGCATCGCGCTGTTTTTGACCCTGTTCGTGATGTTCCCGACCATCAACGCGATCAAGAACGACGCCTACGAGCCCTTGGTCCACAAACAGATCAACACCGCTCAGGCGCTCGACCGCGCCCAGGAGCCGCTGCGCGCGTTCATGTTCAAGCAGACCCGTTCGCAGGACCTGTCGCTGTTCATCGGCCTGGCCAAGCTCAAGACGCAGCCGACGACCCGCGCCCAGGTCCCGACCTACGTCCTGATCCCCGCCTTCATCATGAGCGAGCTCAAGACGGCGTTCCAGATCGGATTCCTGATCTTCCTGCCGTTCCTGCTCATCGACCTGATCATCAGTTCGACCTTGATGAGCATGGGGATGGTCATGTTGCCTCCGAGCTTCATATCCCTGCCGTTCAAGATCCTCCTGTTCGTCCTGGTCGACGGGTGGGACCTGGTCACCCATTCGCTGGTCCTGAGCTTCCACTAGCGGCTTCCCACCACCCACCCCTAACACCATGAACCAGGACACCGTCATCAACCTCGCCACCCAGGCCATGATGCTGGCGCTCAAGATCGCCGGCCCGGTTCTGCTGCTCGGCCTGATCGTGGGCCTCCTGGTCAGCATCTTCCAGGCCGTCACCTCGATTCAGGAGCAGAGCCTGTCGTTCATCCCGAAGATCATCGGGGTGGCGGTGCTGATCGTCGTGCTCGGGCCGTGGATGCTGAACCAGATGGTCAGCTACGCCCAGAGCCTCTACCTCTCGATCCCGTCGCTGATCGGATGAACGCGCTGACCCTCAGCCATCTGCTGCAGTCGCTCGGCGGCGGCGAGTCGGTCACCGCCTTCTTCCTCGTGCTCGCGCGGATCACCCCGCTGTTCATCCTCGCGCCGCTGTTCTCGTCCAAGCAGATTCCCGCGCAGGTCAAGGGCATCGCCGCCGTGGGGCTGTCGATCGGCCTGGCCGGCGTGGCCAGCCACGGGCAGCAGATCCCCACCGATGCGCTTCAGATCGCCACGCTGATGGTCGAGCAGGTGTTGGTGGGGACGCTCCTGGCGTTCACGGTCGGCGCGCTGATGGCCGCGGTGCAGACGGCCGGCGGCCTGGCCGACATCGTCTCCGGTTTCTCCTTCGGCGCCACCGTCGACCCGATCAACGGCAACCAGGGCGGCACGTTCTCCGAGCTCTACTCGTTGATCGGCGTGATGCTGTTCGTCGCCATCGGCGGCGACGCCTGGGTCTTGCACGGCATCGCCCGCACCTTCGACCTCGTGCCGCTGACCGCGGCCCCCCACCTCGGTCCGATGGTCGGCGCGGCCGAGGCCTCGGTCAGCACGCTGTTCGTCTCGTCCATCGAGGTGGCCGCGCCGGTGATCCTGGCCCTGATGGTCACCGACGTCGCCTTCGGCATGGTCTCGAAGGTCGTCCCGCAGATGAACGTGTTCTCGGTCGCCTTCCCGCTCAAGGTCGGGGTGGCCATCCTCGTCGTCGCCGCCTCGCTGCCCTTCCTCGGCGGCTGGATCTCCGACCAGATGTACGGCTCGGTGGCCACCGCGCTCCACGCTTTCTGATCCCATGCACGATCCCGACAAGACAGAAAAGGCAACCCCCAAGCGCCGTGGCGAGGCGCGCCGTCAGGGCAACGTTGCCAAGAGCGCCGACATGAACGGCGCGGTCGTGCTGTCCGCCGGACTGGTCGGGCTGACGTTCATGGGCCCGAAGGTGATCTCCGGCGTGAGCGACTCGATGCGCTCGATCTTCGCCGAGATCTCACATCCGGGCGCGGCCACCTCCGCCTCCGGGCTGCACACGCTGATGCAGATCGGCCTGAACACGATCCTCGGCACGGTGGCGCCGATCGCCGGCATGTGCCTGGCCGCCGCGGTGCTGGTCAATGTCGCCCAGGTCGGAATGAAGCCGACCTTCCAGCCGCTCAAGCCGAACTTCTCCAAGCTCAACCCGGTCAACGGCTTCAAGAGCATGTTCTTCAGCGCCCGGATGCCGTTCGAGGGGGCCAAGGCGCTCGCCAAGGTCACCGCGGTCGGCGCGGTCGTCGCGCTCGCCCTGATCCCCCAGCTCACCCATCTCGGGGCCAGCGTGGGGACGCCGCCCGCCGCCCTGGGATCGCTGATCAACTCGAGCGTGATGGGCATCGCCCAGCGGGCGGCCATCGCCTACCTGCTGATCGCGGTCATCGACCTGATCTGGCAGCGCCGCCAGCACGCAAAGTCGCTGCGGATGAGCAAGCGCGAGGTCAAGGACGAGTTCAAGCAGACCCAGCTCCCGCCCGAGGTCAAGTCGGCGCTGCGCCGCCGCCAGATCCAGGCCGCCCGCGCACGGATGATGGCCGCGATCCCCCAGGCCGATGTGGTCGTCACCAACCCGACTCACTTCGCCGTCGCCCTCCAGTACGACGGCAACCACCCGGCCCCGATCGTGGTGGCGAAGGGCCAGGACCTGGTGGCTAAGCAAATCCGGCGAATTGCCGAAGAAAACAATGTGCCGATCGTTCCCGATCCGCCCCTCGCGCGCTCGCTGCACAAGTCGGTCGAGATCGGCCAGATGATCCCGGCCGAGCTGTACGCGGCGGTGGCCCAGGTGCTCGCGTTCGTCTACAAGCTGGCCGGTCGTAGGAGGGCCGCGTGATGAACCAGGACACGATTCGCAAGCTCCTCAAGCACACCGACCTGATCGCGGCGGTCGCCGTCGTGGTCGTGGTGACGATGCTGATCATCCCGCTGCCGTCGATGCTGCTCGACCTGTTCATCACGGTCAACATCGCGGCCGCCCTGGCCGTCGTGGTGGCGAGCATGTACCTGAACAAGGCCCTGGACTTCGCGGCGTTCCCGAGCCTCCTGCTGCTCACCACGATGTTCCGGCTGGCCATCAACGTCTCGGTCACACGCCTGATCCTGACCAAGGGCGATGCCGGCAGCGTGGTCCACGACTTCGGGCAGTTCGTGGTCGGCGGCAACGTGGTGATCGGCCTGGTCATCTTCCTGATCCTGGTCGTGATCCAGTTCGTCGTCGTGACCAACGGCGCCGGTCGCGTGGCCGAGGTGGCCGCCCGGTTCACCCTCGACGCCATGCCCGGCAAGCAGATGGCGATCGACGCCGATCTGAACGCCGGCCTGATCACCGACGACCAGGCCCGCAACCGGCGCTCCGAGATCGGCCGCGAGGCCGACTTCTACGGGGCCATGGACGGTGCCTCCAAGTTCGTCAAGGGCGATGCCATGGCCGCTGTGCTGATCACCGCGATCAACCTGATCGGCGGGATCGTGGTCGGCGTGCTCCAGCACCACATCGGGTTCTCCCAGGCCACCCACACCTACTCGCTGCTGACCGTCGGCGACGGCCTGGCCGCCCAGATCCCGGCCCTGCTCATCTCGGTCGCCACCGGCATCATCGTGACCCGCTCCGGCGGCTCGGAGAACGACCTCGGTACCGACCTGGCCAACCAGGTGCTGGGCCAGCGCAAGGCGGCGCTGGTGGCCGGGGTGGTCGTCATCTGCTTCGCCGCCGTCCCGGGCCTGCCCAAGATTCCGTTCCTGATCATCGGCGGGATCATGACCGCGATCGGCTGGTCGGTCCGCAACGGCCTGCCCGATCAGCTGGCCGCCGCTGCCGCCGCGGCGGCGCTGCCCGCGCCGACGGAGGCCGACAAGCCGGCCGCCCCGCGCGAGGAGGTCCTCAAGGAGCTCTCGATCGATCCGCTCGAGCTCGGCATCGGGTTCGGCCTGGTTCCGCTGGTCGACCGCCGCACCGGCGGCTCCCTGGTCCGCCGCGTGTCGATGATCCGCCGCCAGATCGCTTCCGAGCTCGGGATGGTCATCCCGCCGGTCCGCATCCACGACGAGGTCGACCTCGACTCCCACGAGTACGTGGTCAAGGTCCGCGGCACCGTGGTGGCCCGGGGCATGATCATGGCCGGGCACCACCTGGCCATGGACCCCGGCGATGCGGTCGGCACCCTGCCGGGTATCCCCACTACGGAGCCCGCCTTCGGGCTGCCCGCGATCTGGATCCCAGAGGTCCAGCACGCCGAGGCCGAGGCCCTCGGCTACACCGTCGTCGACGGCGAATCGGTCATCGTCACCCACCTCACCGAGACCATCCGCAACCACGCCGCCCACCTGCTCACGCGGCAGGACGTACGCCAGCTCCTCGATCAGCTAAAGGAAATCAACGAAGCTGTCGTTACGGAGGTTGTGCCCGATGTTCTCTCGCTCGGCGAGATCCAGCGTGTGTTGCAGTCCCTCCTCTCCGAAGGCGTCTCGATCCGCGACCTCGGCGCGATCGTCGAGTCCGTCGGGGACAAGGCCCGCATCACCCGCGACCCCAGCCTGCTGGCCGAGTACGCCCGCCAGGCGCTCGGGCGCGCCATCACCGCGCCGCATCTGGATCCCGCCCAGACGCTCCGCGTCATCACCCTCGACCCGACGATCGAGCAGGAGCTGGCCACGTCGATCACCCAGACCAGCGACGGCGAGTACCTGGCCATGGAGCCCACCCGCGCCCAGGCCGTCCTGACCGCGGTCAAGAGCCAGTCCGACCACGCCTCGGCTCGCGGCGGCATCCGCCCGGTGCTCCTCTGCTCCGCCCGCGTGCGCCGCCATGTCCGGCGCCTCGTCGAGTCCGCCGTGCCCCATCTTCCCGTCTGCTCTTACAACGAAGTCGCCCCAGGCATCAGCGTCGAAACCATAGGAGTAATCACCGCATGAGCGCCCTGACTCAGCCCCACACCAACGGACACGACCGCGAGCTGAACGGCGTGCGCACATACCGCGGCCGCAAGCTCGAGGACCTCATCCCCCAGATTCGCGCCGAGCTTGGCCCCGACGCGATCATCCTGCGCCAGCGCGAGGGCCTGATGGGCGGCGTCGGCGGCTTCTTCGCCCAGAAGTGCGTGGAGATCGACGCCCAGGCGGCGCCTCACACGCCGCGGATCGATATCTACGACGAGGATGAGCCGGTCAACGGCTGGGACGAGGGGCTGGAGGACTTCATCTCGCCGACTCCGACCGCCGCCCCCGCGCTGCCCGCGCCGGCCCTGCCCGCGCCGGAGCAGCCCGCCCCGGTGGCCGCCGACCCGGTGGTGCCGGCCGAGGAGCCCGGTCCTGCGGTCGCCGAGCCCACCGCTCGCTGGGCCCAGGAGGCCGATGCCTTCGCCGCCCCGCCGGCGCACGAGCCCCCCGCTGAGGCCCCTGCCCCCGCGCCGGCCGCCGAGGCCCTGAGCGCCGAGTCGTTCGTCACCCGCCTCGAGCAGGCCGCCACCCACGTGGACATCGATGAGCTGGTCAAGCTCGTGACCTCGGGTCGCGTGCTCGGCAACGAGGCTCCGGCCGCGCCGGCGCCCGAAGCGCCCGTCGCCGAGACCCCGGCCCCGGTCATCGAGACGCCCGCCCCGGCCCCGGTCATCGAGACGCCCGCCCCGGTCGCCGAGACCCCCGCGCCGGCCCCGGCGGCCCTTGCCCCCGAGGCCCCCGTCGCCGTGCCCCCCGCCGCGTCCCCCTGGGTCGCCAAGCAGGCCGGCGACCTGGACGGCGCGGAGGCCGCGGCGGTCACCGCCGAGCTCACCGCGCAGGGCATCAGCGAGAGCTGGGCCCAGCAGCTGATCGTGGCGGCGGCCGCCCATCGCTCGCCGCTGTTCAAGGGCAGCCTGCGCGATGCGGTCCGCGCGACCCTCGCCGCGATCGTCCCCGCTCCGGCTCCGCTCCCCCCGAACGGCGCCGCGGTCGCGTTCGTCGGCGCCGGTGGCGCCGGCAAGACCCGCTCCGCCGCCGCTCTGGCCAGCGCCTACGCCAAGGGCTCGACCCTGGCCTCGAGCGTGGTCTCGCTCGGCTCAGACGACTGGGGCGGCGACCTCAAGGAGCTGCTCAAGGGCCAGAACGTGTGGGTGATGGGCGCCGCCAACGGCGCCGAGGCCGCCCCGGCCGTCCAGCACGGCCGCGACGGTGGCCTGGTCGTGGTCGACACGGCCGCCGCCACCCCGCGTGACCCGGAGACGGTCAACAACCTGGCCACCGAGCTGCGCTCACTGAACCTCGACGCGGTCTACATCGCGGTTCCGGCCACCTTCAGCGTCCACGCGGCACGCAAGCTGCTCGACGGCTTCGCCGCCCTCGGCGCCGACGGCATCGCGGTCACGCATGCCGACGAGGCCGACCAGCTGGGCATCGCCGCCGAGCTCTCGCACATCAGCGGCATGCCGGTCGCCTACATCCACGACGGCCTCGAACTCGACAACGCGCTCACGGCCGCCGATCCCTCCGCGCTGGCGGCTCGCCTTCTCCCCTAAGACGGCCATGACCGACCAGCCCGAGACCACCGGCAAGGTCATCCGCCTCAATGTGGGCGGCAAGGAAGGCAAGCTGACCACGCCCGTGGGCAGCCACATCCCCGTGCGGGTGTTCGAGCGCGGGGGCGACTTCCTGATGCTCGTGCTGATGCTCGACGACGGCAACGAGCTCGATCAGGACGCGCTCGAGCCGCTCGTCCTCGAGTACGTCTCGACCCGCGGCGTCGTCCGCTTCGAGGGCCAGGCGGTGCTCCAGGAACGCGATCTCGTCCGCTTCGAGGTCTCGACCGCGCCCGAGGTCACCCAGCGACGCGAGTTCGTCCGCGTGCCGTCACTCCAGGCCGTCGTCCTGGGCGACGACGTAGGCAGCGTCAGGGTCGACGGCAAGGCCATCGACCTGAGCGGCGGCGGCATGCTGCTGAGCGGTGGAGATCGACTGGCGCTCGACTCGGTCGTCCGGTTCCGGATCAGCCTGGGCGCGGGCGCGCATGAGATCGAGGGCCGTGCACGCGTCGTCCGGGCCGACGATGAGGGCCGCCGGGCGCTCGTGTTCGAGCAGATCTCCGAGGACGACCGCCAGCGGCTGATCCACTTCGTATTCGAGCGCCAGCGCGAGGCCCTGGCCAAGGTTGGGCGCGTGATTACCCCCGGGAGAGCCCGATGAGCAAGAAAGCCGACAGAGCCGACGCCAAGGCCTCGGACAAGAAGGGCAAGAAGGGCAAGGGGGGGGCGGGCGCCTCATCCGGCCCGAGCGTCGCCGCCCACCCGCGGGCCAGCTACCAGGTCCGCCGGGCCAAGGGCTGGGGCGGGATGGCCGGCTTCGGCATCGCCGCCTACCTGTCCTACAAGGCGGGCGTGCCGACCGTCGATCTGGGCATGCGGGCGATCGTCGCCGGCATGGTCGGCTACATGCTGGCCTGGGCCTGCGCGGTGACCGTCTGGCGCCAGTTGGTGCTCGCCGAGCTGCGGGCCGCGGTCGACCGGGCCGCGGGTCCCAATCCCGACCTGATCCCCGCGCGCTCGGAGTCGGCCAGGAAGCCCGCACCGGCCGCCGAGGCCGCGCCGCCGGCCGCCGCCACCCCGGGATCCTGACCTGATCCGATTCTGACCGGCCGCCATGGATCCCATCCAGCAGATCGTCCCGGTCGCACCGAGCATTCCGCCCATCACCCCGGCGCCGTTGATCGGCGCGGTCGGTCGCGACGGGCGTCGTGGCGGTCCGGGCGAGGACCGGCGCCGGCGCCGTCAGCCCCGTCCCGAGGATCCCGCCTCCCCGGCGTCCGGTGCCCCTGACGGCGAGGACGATCCGGGCCTTCACGTCGACGTCACGGCCTGATCGACCGGGCCTCGGGGCCCGCCCGGGCGCAGTGTGTCCAGAACGATCTGGACGCTTCTCAAGTGATCCGGCGTGAGGGCGATAACCGGAGAGACCGGTGGCAAGGAGCCGCCGGGGGACAAACCTAAAACAACACACCACGGAGGTGTCAACCGTGTCCCTTTCGATCCTCACCAACACCACGGCGATGCAGACCGAGATCGGTCTGAGCAAGTCGAGCAATGAAGTCTCGCAGGCGATGCAGCGTCTGTCCTCGGGCCTTCGCATCAACTCGGCCGCTGATGACGCCGCGGGTTACGCGATCAGCCAGGGCCTGACCTCTCAGGTCAACGGCCTGCAGCAGGCCTCCCAGAACGTCAGCGACGCGACCTCGATGGTCCAGACCGCCGATAGCGCGCTGAACAACGTCCAGAGCATGCTGCAGCGTGTCAGCGAGCTGGCCGTGCAGTACCAGAACGGCGACCTCTCTTCGTCGGACAAGACCGACATCCAGAGCGAGGTCAACCAGCTCACGCAGGAGATCGACCGTCAGAAGGGTTCCGTGTCGTTCAACGGGATCA
>JAFAWR010000353.1 GCA_019241635.1 Solirubrobacterales bacterium | reverse complement strand
GCGGCAGATAACGCCGGTCGTCGCCGTCGACGTAGTCCTCGCCGATCGCGCCCTGACCGGCCTGGGCGGTGAGCCCGCTCATCAAGAACGCGGTCACGTTGAGCCGCTGCCAGGTGGCGAGATCGTCGCGGACGACCACCGCGGCCTTGGTGTCGAATTGGCCAACGCCCATGCCCGGGATGGTGCCGGGTCTCACGCGCACCTGTCTTGAACGTTATTGCGCCCGCGCGTAGCGCCCGGGGCTCACGCCCACCGCGCGCTTGAACACGCGGGTCAGGTGCGCCTGATCGGCGAAGCCGCAGTCGGCGGCGACCACCGCGGGCGGGACCCCGGCGGCCAGGCGCCGGCGAGCCTCCTGCACGCGCAGGTTGGTCTGGTAGGCGTGGGGCGTGACGCCGTTCTGCTCGCCGAAGCGCCGGACCAGCTCGAAGCGGCTGAGACCGGCCGCGCGGGACAGCTCCGCGAGCGTCACCCGCTGATCCCAGCGCTCGCGCAGATGGGCTCGGGCTCGCCGCACGGCGGCGTGCTCGGCTCGGTCGTGAGCGCGTGACGGCGGCCCCGGCTGCAGGTGCGGGCGAAGCGCGGCGACCGCGCCGAGCACGGCCTCCTCGACGGCCAGCGCGCCGGTGGGCTCGCGGATCAGCGCGGCGTGGGCGCGCTGAAGTGCGCGGTGCAGCGCCAGGTCGCGGAAGACCACCCAGCGCGCTGCGCGGGGTGGGGAAGCGTCGCGCTCGGCCCACTCGTGCACGACGGCCGGATCGATGTACAGGACCTTGTAGGCCCAGCCCTCCGGGACGTCGGCCATGCCGGTGTGGACCGCCTCGGGCTCGAGCACGAACAGCTCGCCCTGGGCGGCGCGCTGCTGGGTGGCGTCGAGGCTGAAGCGGGCCGCGCCGCGCTCCACCATCGCCACCGTCCACGTCGGATGCGAGTGGGGGCGGTAGGCGTGCTCGACGAACCGGGCGTGCAGGGCCTCGATCCCGGCCAGGCCCTTCGGACGGAAGTAGGTGGAGTGCTCGGTGGGCGTGGTGCGCTGAGGTTATTAGGGCTTGGCCGCCGCTATCCTCGCCCCCCTGATATGTCGATTAGCACGAACCAACTGAAAAGCGGAAACCACGTCGAGGTCGACGGCACCATCTACAAGGTGCTCGAGTTCCAGCACGTGAACCCGGGCAAGGGGGCGGCGTTCGTGCGCACGAAGCTGCGCCGGGCCAGCGATGGCAACGTGATCGACAAGACCTTCCGGGCCGGGGAGAAGCTGCGGTCGATCCGCAGCGAGGGCAGGAACATGCAGTTCCTCTACGCCGACGGCGACGGCGCCCACTTCATGAACACCGAGACCTACGAGCAGATCGCGCTACCCACCGATGCGCTCAAGGACGCGCTGAAGTGGCTGAAGGCCGGGGACCAGGTCGACGTCCTGTTCCTCGACGACCGGCCGAGCGACGTCCAGGTGCCCGGGTCGGTGGACCTTCAGGTGACCGAGACCGAGCCCGGCCTGCGCGGCGACACCGCCTCGGGCGGCGGCACCAAGCCGGCCACGCTTGAAACCGGCGTCGTGATCCAGGTGCCACTGTTCATCTCCGAGGGCGAGACCATCCGGGTCGACACGCGCGACGGGAGATACCTGTCGCGGGCGTAGAGCTCGTCTACGGGAAGCATTCGGTCCGGGCCGTGTTCCTTCGCCGGCCCGGGGACGTCAGACGGGTGATCCTGGGCGGCAAGCCGTCCTACCACGAGGAGACGGTGGCGGCGGCGAAGTCGGCCGGGGTCGAGCCGGAGTTCGTGGATTGGCCGGCGTTTCGGCGCATCACCGGGCTAACCGACGACGACAAGCACCAGGGCGTCTGCGTGTTCGCCAAGCCGCGCCGGGTGTTTGCCGAGCACGAGCTCGAGCGGCTGTCGGATCGTCACCTGGTGATCGCGCTCGATCAGATCTCAGATCCGCAGAACCTCGGCGCCGTGCTGCGCGCGGCCGCGTTCTTCGAAGCCGACGCGGTTCTGCTCTTGAAG
>JAFAWR010000210.1 GCA_019241635.1 Solirubrobacterales bacterium | reverse complement strand
GGGCCCGCCACCCCGGTTGCGTACTCTGCCTCACGAGCGACGACGTTGCCTTTCAAGCCGCCGCTCACCTCGACACGCCCGAGTCGCCATTTCGCATGTTCTGCCCGTCGCTCGAAGGCCTGCTCGAGATGATCGACAAGAGCCGACTGGCAGCGGCGGCGACGCGGGCGGGCCTGGGGTCGCCCGAGACCTGGAGCCCGGCCGACGAGGCCGAGCTGCGCCGGCTCGCGCCCACGCTGCCCCTGCCGATCGTGGTCAAGCCCCGCACCCATGCGCTCTCGAACCTGCTCGGCAAGCCGGTGCTGATCCGGCGCCGCGAACAGCTCATCGACGCATGGCGAGCAACGCGCGACGCAAGCCTTGATCAGGCCAGGGTCACCGGCATCCGGGGAATCGAGCTCCCGATCCTCCAGGCTTACCACGCAGTGTCAGAGCGGGTCTACACCGTGGACGGCTTCGTCGATGCCGACGGCACGATCGTCGGGGCGACGGCGTGCGTCAAGTGCCTGCAGCTACCTCGTCGCTCGGGCGTGGGGATCTGCTTCGAGTCCGCGCCGATCGACCGGGGCCTCCTCGCCGGCCTGCAGCGCCTGTTCCAGGAGACCGGATTTCGCGGCATCTTCGACGCCGAATTCCTGATCGAGGGCGACGACCTGCTCCTGATCGACCTGAACCCCCGGTACTACAACCACATGGCCTTCGAGATCGAGCGCGGCCTGCCCCTGCCGTGGCTGGGTTACCTGGCGGCGATCGGTGACCAGCAGGGGTTGGAGGAGGCGGTCGCGACGCTGGACGCCGAGCGAGCCGCCCGCGGCGGCCGGATCTATGTGCACCGATTCCTCATGGCCGTGCTCCTGGGCTCGCAGCGCGTCACCGGCCGGATGAGCCGTGCGGAGGTGAGCGGGTGGCGACGCTGGATCGCCGGAGGCGACGGCGTCACCAATCCGGCCTACGCGCCAGGGGATCCGCTCCCGGCGGGTGCGGAGCTCGCGTACTGGCTGCGGCACCCGCGCTCGTTCCTGCGCAAGGCCGCGGCGCGCTGAGCGCCGGCCGGCCGGTCAGCCGCCCGACACCGGCAGCACCGGCGTGCACGCGGGATGTTGCGGGTGGGTCGGATCGAGCGCGGTGAGCACGTCGGCGTCGGCGATGTGGTCGTAGGGCATCGACAGGTGCTCGCCCTGATCGAGCGGGCACTGGTCCTGGAGCTTGATGTTGGTGACGTTGGGCGCGGGCGCCAGGAAAGCCGAGGTGTACGGTGTCACCACCTCGTCGTTGGCCGATTCGATCACCGTGTAGTTCACTTTCGGGTTGGTCTCGCCGCCGGCGTTGAGGCTGGTGATGAACGGCGAGCCGGCCTCCTGCTCCTGACACGCGGGACAGTCGGTCAGGAGCGCGTTCGAGCCCGGGAAATAGCCGGCCAGGGTGAAGATCCCGTTCAGCGTGGTGCCGTGGTTGGAGGGCGCCAGGCCGACTAGCGTATGCACCTTGGCGGCGCCGCCCAGGTGCTTGATGTAGTACCGCGGCATCATCCCGCCCTGCGAGTGACCGACCAGGTCGACCTTGCGAGCCTTCGTGGCACCCAGGACGCGGTTGACAAACATCGATAGCTGCTGGGCCGAGCTCTCAATCGGGCCGGTGGCGTAGATACCGAGCGCACCGCTGCCGTTGTAGGACCCGTAGTTGAGCGCGAACACGCAGTAGCCGTTGTCGTAGAGCAGCGGCGACAGGGCCTGCCAGCTGTCGGACATGTCGCCAAAGGTCCCGTGGACCAGGATCACCGGATCGGGATGCGTGGCCGAGGGCCTGCAGGACCAGTTGTTGGCCCCGGGCGGGCTCGCCGTGGAGCTGGCGTGCGCGTATCCGTAGATCCCGTTGTAGATCACCGGGAGCTGCCCGGCCAGCGCCGGCGAGGCCGCCACCGCGAGGGTGGCGAGGGCGAGCGCAATCGCAACGACGGCACGGTGACGACGCATGAAGGTTCCTCCCGCAGACAGTTGGACGGCGCCTCCACTTATACCGCCGCCGGAAGTCCCACGCGCCGGTGAGTCCAGGCGCGCCGCGTTCACAAGGTAGTGAAATATCATTCACGATCGGGCCTTATTGTTCGATCCATGGGCGCCGCCGGCGGGAGCAAGGGCGACATCCGCGACCCCCTCGCGGTCGAGCAGCTGCTCGCCGTTGCGCCCGACGCCTATCACACGCGACGTGAGTTCCTCCAGCGCACGGCGGTCAGCGCGGGACTCGCCGCCGGGCTCGGGCTCGCGCTCGATCCTGACACGGTGGTGGCCGAGGCCGCGCGCCGACAGCGCCAGGCGGACATCCCGTCGCCGCGCAACCTGCCGATCGACACCTTCGTGGTGCTGATGATGGAGAACCGCTCCTTCGATCACTACCTGGGGTGGCTACCGGGCGCCGATGGGCGCCAGGCCGGGCTGCAGTTCACCGATCCGCAGGGGGAGGTGCATTCGACCTACCGGCTCGGGGACAACTACCAGGGGTGCGGGTTCCTCGATCCCGACCACTCGTGGCAGGGCGGCCGCACCGAGCTCGACGGCGGGCGCATGGACGGCTTCCTGCGCGCGCAGAGCGATGTGTTCTCGATCGGCTATTACACCGAGAGCGACCTCCCGTTCACGCCGCACGTGGCCAAGGCGTTCACCGCGTTCGATCGCTTCTTCTGCTCGCTGCTCGCCTCGACCTACCCGAACCGCGAGTACATGCACTCGGGTCAGTCCTACGGGATGAGCGACAACTCGCTGCCGTTCAGCCCGAGCGGGCAGCTCGGGTTTCCCGACAGCACGATCTTCCACGCGCTCTCGCAGGCGGGCGTGTCGAACCGGTACTTCTACACCGACATTCCGGTCTCGGCGCTGTGGGGCGCGCCGGGGGTCGCCCGCTCGAGCCAGGTGCAGACCTACTACGAGCAGGCGGCGACCGGAACCCTGCCGGCGCTGTCGTTCGTCGATCCAGCCTTCAACGGCGAGGACCAGGGCACCTCAGGCGACGAGCATCCCCACGGCGACGTGCGGGTCGGCCAGGCATTCATCGCCGACGTCGTGCATGCCTTCCTCGAGTCGCCGCAGTACCGGCGCGGGGCTCTGTTCATCGTCTACGACGAGTGGGGCGGATTCTTCGACCACGTGGTCCCCCCGCGCGTCCCCGACCTGAGGGCGAGCGGCGACGTCAACAGCGACTTCGGCCAGATGGGCTTCCGGATTCCGGCCGTGGTCGTTTCCCCGTATGCGCGGCGCGGCTACGTCGATCACACGATCTACGGATTCGAGTCGATCCTCAAGATGATCCGCTACCGCTACGGACTTGCCCCGCTCACCCCACGGGACCTCTTTGCCAACAACATCGCCGCCGCCTTCGACTGGGAGTCAAAGCCCGACTACACCCCGCCGGGACTGCCGCATCCCGCCGAGGTCATGTCCTCGGCCTGCAGCGGGACCGCGCCCATCGACACTGGCGGCAGCACCGGGCTCGACGACGGGACGCTGCTCGGCTCGCCGGTCGGCGGGCTGCCGGTGCCCCCGCCGCCGCTCGAGCGACCGAAGCCGCACGATCTCGATCGGCTGCTGACCACCGGTTACCTCGAGCGGTTGCACTTCCGCTACCGCAAGGCGACGCCGGCCACGATGTTCCGCCACCCGTCGAAGCTGGGACTGCGTGGCTAGAGCCTTTCTGGCCTGCATCCTTGCCGGCCTGGCGGCCGTGTCGGCGACAGCCGCCGCCGGCGCTGACAGCATCACGCCGGTGCGCCTCGCGATCACCATCGCGCCGACCGCGCGGCTGGCCAAGCCGCTGGACATCACGGTCACGGTCACGGCCGATGCGGGTGCGCTCGACTCCTCGACCGCCCCGCTTCGGATCCGCGCGAGGCTGGCCGGCGAGTGCGGCGGGACGTTCGACACCACGCCCGGCCCGGTGCTGATCGACCAGCGGCTGAACCCGCAGCCGGCAACTGGGCACGCGTACACGGCGACCGCCCGCGCCGCGGGCAAGCCGGTCGCCTATGGGCAGCAGACCGTGTGCGCGTTTCTCGAGGAGGAGGGCGATGACCGGCAGTTCGCCGACGACACGGTCGACCCGCCGCAGGTCGACGTATCCAAGCGATGCACGCTTGCGGCCGGCCGCTACGACCGCGACCGGGCCGCGCTCGCCCGGGCCAAGCGCCAGCTGCGCCACGCGAGGCGGCCAGCCCGCCGCGCGCAGGTGCGGAAGCTCATCGCGCGGCGGACGCGCGCGGTGGCGCGAGACCGTCGCATCGCCCGATCTGCGTGTGGACCCGGGGTCCGGCTGTGAGAGGTTGGTGGCGGGCCGCCATAACGCGCTCCCGGCCTGCCGCCGTGGCGGCGGTGGCGCTCGGTCTGGGCGGCCTGGTCACCGCCGCGCCCGCCTCCGCCGCGCCGCCACCGATCGGGCACGTGTTCGTCATCGTGCTCGAGAACGAGTCGGCCTCCACCACGTTCGGCCCGGGTTCGCCCGCCCCGTACCTGTCGGGCACGCTGCGGGCCGAGGGCGCCTACCTGCCCAACTACTACGGGATCGGGCACGAGAGCAACGACAACTACATCGCGCTGATCAGCGGCCAGGCGCCGAGCGCGCAGAACCAGGCGGACTGCCAGTTCTACGACGACCTCGTGCCAGGCACGATCGGCAGCTACGGCCAGGCGCAGGGCGCCGGATGCATCTATCCCGCCGACGTGCAGACAATCGGGGATCAGCTGACCGCCGGCGGGCTGACCTGGCGGGACTACGACGAGAGCATGGGCGCGACCCCGAGCCGGGAGGCGTCACAGTGCGGGCACCCCGGCGTCGGCTCGGTGGACAACACCCAGAAGGCCACGGCCACCGACTCCTACGCCACCCGCCACAACCCGTTCGTCTACTTCCACTCGGTGATCGATGACACCGCGACGTGCGACTCGCATGTGGTCAACCTCAGCCTGCTCTCGCGCGACCTCGCCTCAGCGGCCACCACCCCCAACTACGCGTTCATCACCCCCGACCTCTGTGACGATGGCCACGACGCACCGTGCGCGAACGGCCAGCCGGGCGGACTGGCTCAGGCCGACGCGTTCCTGCGCCAGTGGGTTCCGCAGATCACGAGCTCACCGGCCTTCACCCAGCAGCACGGCCTGCTGATCGTTACCTTCGACGAGGCGGCGACCAGCGACACCACGTCGTGCTGCGGCGAGATCCCCGGGCCGAACAGCCCCTCGCCGGGTATCAACGGGCCAGGCGGCGGCGACGTCGGCGCGGTGCTCCTGTCGCCGTGCATCGCACCCGGCACGGTCTCGAGCACGCCGTACAACCACTACACGATGCTCCGCAGCGTCGAGGACATCTTCGGCCTGCCCCACCTTGGCTACGCCGGGCTGCCCGGCGAGACCTCGTTCGGCTCGGATGTGTTCAACGGGTC
>JAFAWR010000073.1 GCA_019241635.1 Solirubrobacterales bacterium | reverse complement strand
GCCGCGGTGCCGCGCTCGTGTCCGAGCGTGTGCATGGCGATCTCCCAGCCGTCGCCGAGCTGGCCGAGCAGGTTCTCGCGCGGGACCACGACATCGCCCAGGAAAAGCTCGCTGAACTCGGCGTGCCCGGTGATCTGGGTCATCGGTCGCACCTCGACGCCCGGCGCAGACATGTCGACGATCAGCATTGAGATACCGCGGTGGCGCGGCGCCGAGTCATCGGTGCGGGCGAGCAGACCGCAGAACGTCGCGTACTGGCCCCACGACACCCACGTCTTCTGTCCGTTGATCACGTAGTTGTCACCGTCCTGGACGGCGCGGGTGCGCAGGCTGGCCAGATCGGACCCCGCCTCCGGCTCGGAGAAGCCCTGACACCAGATCTCCTCCGCGGCCAGGATCGGCGGGATGTAGCGCCGTCGCTGCTCATCCGAGCCGAAGCGCAGCAGCGAGGGACCGAGCACGTCGAGTCCGACGATGTTCACGAACTCCGGTGCGCTGGCCGCCGCCAGCTCCTGGTCGACGATGATCTGCTCGACCGGCGGCCGGCCGCCGCCGCCGAACTCGGCCGGCCAGGCCCGTCCGACGAACCCCGCCGCGTAGCACGTGCCCTGCCAGCGGCGGAGCGCCTCCATCCGATCGTCCAGCCGGCGCGGCAGGTCCTCCGACCGAAGTCCTTCGCGCGAGAGAAACCCGCGGACCTCGTCGGCGAGCGCGCGTTCGATAGCGGTCTCGGCGAGCTGCATCTAACTGACATCGTATCAGGCAATCGGAGTGCCAGCTTCGAGGACACGCGGTTCACGCGCTGTAAACACTAAAACTGCGGTCGATTCGCGTTGTAAGCTGCGCCGGTATCGTGGTACCGTGTACCTGACGTGAGTTCGAATCAGGACGTCAACGGTGGGCGTACGCGGACGACTCGCCGGTCCCGCGACGAAGGCGTCAGGCGAGCCGAGATCCTCGACGCGGCGATCGCGCGCTTTGGTCGCGACGGCTATGAAAACACCAAGTGGGCGGAGATCGCCGACGACGTGGGGATCGGGCCGACCGCCCTGTATCACTACTTCGACTCCAAGCAGCACTGCCTCTACGTGATCCTCGATGAGGCGCTGGGCGAGCTGCACGAGCGCTTCGACGCGATCACCGCGGAACACGCCGATGCGGGCGAGGTACTGCGAGCCCTGTGCGCCGACTGCTTCGAGCTCTCCGAACGCGAGGTCCTGCGCAACCGCGTACTCGTCGCCGAACAGGTTCTGCTCAGCGGGACGAGCAGCTCCCAGCGAGAGGAGCAGGCCCGGCTGGCCGGCCGCGAGAAGACGCGTGGGTTGGAGCTCGCCTGGGCGCGCTTCCTCGCCGATGCGATGAGCCAGGGCGCGATCCCCGAGCGCGACCCGCGGATGCTCGCCCGGGCGATCCTCGGTCTCTACAACAGCATCTGGCACTGGTACCGCCCGGACCAGACGCTGCTCCTGCCCACCCTGTCCGAGTTCTTCACGGCGCGGATGCTGGCGGTGGCGGGCATGAGCACCGACCGCGCGCCGGCGGCCTGAGCGCAGACGCGAGATGCGATCCGCACTCGAGCAGTCCCGGCGGTTCGTGCTGCCGGAGCTCACGGGCCGGGCTTGCCGGTCGCGCCCGGACCATCCCGCGGTGATCGATGGCGACGAGACCCGAACCCATGCTCAGCTTCACGACCGCGCCGGAAGGCTCGCCTCGGTCCTGGCCGCCCGCGGCGTGCGGGCGGGCGATTGCGTCGCGCTGTTGCTCCACAACCGGATCGAGTTCGTCGAGGCGCTGCTCGCCTGTCACCGACGCGGCGCCGTCGCCGTGCCGATCAACTTCCGCCTGGCCCTCGATGAGATCGAGTACATCCTGGCCGATTCGGGCGCCGCCGCGCTGATCTCGGATACGGACGTGCCGGCGTATGTCGGCGTCGTGGTCGAGGTCGGGCCGGATTACGAGGATGCCGTCGCGTCTGCCGTGCCGTGGGGCGAGGCGGCGGAGGTGTTCGAAGACGACGTCGCGCTGATGTGTTACACGTCGGGCACGACGGGCCGTCCGAAGGGGGCGCTCCTCACCCATCGCAGCCTGGTCGCCAGCACGCTCAGCTGGATCCACGAGATGCGTGCCGGCCAGGACGACGTGTGGCTCTCCGGCCAGCCGCTGTTTCACATCGGCGGCATCAACGGCCTGCTGCCGTTCCTGGTGCTCGGCGCCACGGTGATCATCACGCCGAGCACGACGTTCGATCCGGAGGCAATGCTCGCGTTGATCTCGGCGCATGGCGTGACGATGTGCATCTTCGTGCCGACCCAATGGGCTGTCATTTGCGCGAGTCGTTCGGTCACCCGCGTCGATCCCGAGCAGTTACGCGTGGCGATGTGGGGCGCCTCGCCGGCCCCGCTTCACACACTGGAAGAGATGGCCAGGGCGTTTCCGCGCGCGGCGATCGTGAGCGCCTATGGCCAGACCGAGATGTCCGGCGCCACCACGCTGCTCAAGGGCGCCGACTCGACGCGCAAGATGGGCTCGGTCGGCAAGCCGATGCTCGGAGTCGAGCTGCGGGTCGTCGACGACGAGCTGCGCGACGTTCCGGTCGGCTCGGTGGGCGAGATCGCGTACCGGGGGCCGAACGTGATGGCCGGATACCACGAGCAGCCGGACGCCACCGCGGAGGCGTTCGCCGGCGACTGGTTTCACAGCGGGGACCTGGCCCGGTTGGACGAGGAGGGCTATCTATGGCTTGTCGACCGCAAAAAGGACCTGATCGTGAGCGGGGGCGAGAACGTGTATCCGGCCGAGGTCGAGCGGGTTCTGCTCGACCACCCGGGTGTCGCGGACGCGGCCGTGATCGGTGTGCCGCATCCACGGTGGGTCGAGACGCCGGTCGCGTTCGTCGTGCCGAGCGGCGCCGGAGCGGTTTCCGAGGACGAGTTGATCACTCACTGCCGGGAGTACCTGGCCGGCTACAAGAAGCCCTCGGCCATCGTCATCGTCGGCGAGCTGCCGCGGAACGCCGGCGGCAAGGTGCTCAAGCGGCAGCTCCGCGAAACGTACAGTGAAGGAGTCAGCGAATGCCATACGTCTACGCGAACGTCAAGGTGAAGTACGGGCAGTTGCCCGCGTTCTTCGAGCAGATGGTGACGATCAAGCGGGTCATGGAGGAGAACGGCTGGAAGCTCGTCGGCGCATGGAGCACGCTGATCGGTGACATCCACGAGGTGCATGATCTGTGGGAGGTCGAGGACGCCAACACCGTGCCGACCGGCTTTGCCGGCGCGTTCGAGGATCCCGAGTTCGCGGCTGCGTCGGCCGCGCTGTCGGAGATCGCCGACCGCGAGGTCCTCTCGCTGGTCACCAAGACGCCGTACAGTCCCTGACGGCACCGCGACTTTCCTGCCATTCGCCACCCCACCGGTGGTGAATGCCAATTC
>JAFAWR010000042.1 GCA_019241635.1 Solirubrobacterales bacterium | reverse complement strand
CCTCGGTCCGAGGAGCGTCCTGGTCCGGCCTTCGACCCGGATCGTGACCTTGGCCGGGCCGCTGGCGGCGGCGAGCGACACGGCGCTCCCGTAGCCGCACACGGCGAGTGTCGCCGCGCCTAGAGCGAGTAGATGTTTGCGATGCATGAGGGCCACCCCTTTCCACGAGGGCATATCGGCTTGGTGGTCGGCGGCTGGTCTCCTGGCTGACGGGCCTACCAGCCGCGCCTTCCCGGCGACTCGACGTCGCCAGTGGCTCAGCGATGCGACCGGCGTCCCCGATCACAGTGGCGGGTCCGCGCCGGATTCCAACCGGCTTCCCATCACCACCGACCTCGAACGAGCGGATGGTACCGCCGGCGGCGGCCCGGGTGCCGTCGGGTTGCCGCGCTACGTTGGCCCGGCGGTGACCGACAGCTCAGACCCGCGCAGCTACGGAGTCGTGTTCGACACGATGGCGGACGAATACGACCGCCACCGCCCGGGCTACCCGGAGGAGCTGATCGACCGCGCGTGTCGGGCGGCCGGGCTGGCCGACGGCGATCGCGTGCTGGAGGTCGGCTGCGGCACCGGGCAGCTCACCCGCAGCCTGGTGGCTCGTGGCCTGCGGGTGACCGCGGTCGAGCCGGGTGAGAACCTGGCCGCGCTGGCGGCACGGATCGGCGACAACGTGGAGTTCGTGGCGAGCCGGTTTGAGGACGCCGAGCTGCCGGAGACGTTTGCCGCCGCCTTCTCGGCCTCGGCGTTTCACTGGGTCGATCCGGACGTGAGCTGGCTGTGCGCCGCCCGTTCGCTGAAACCCGGTGGGCGGCTCGGGTTGATCCAGTATTGCGCCGTGGCCAGCGAGGAGACGTCCGAGGACGCCGATGCGCTGCTCTCCGCGCTCGCCCTCGCCGCGCCGGAGCTCGCGGCCCAGTGGCCCCCGCTCCGCGACCTCGACACGATCATGGCCGGGGCGGCGGACCGGCGCGAGAACATCTCCGAGGTTTGGCAATGGGTGGCCCGCCAGCCGGTGGCCCGGAGCTACGCCGCCGAGCTCTTCGAGGACGCCGAGATCGCCGTGGTTCCCGGGGTCATCGAGCAGACGGCCGACGAGCTCAACGCGCTGTTTGGCACCACGTCGGTCGCGCACCGGCTCCCGTCCGCCCAGCGCCAAGCGCTCGAGCAGGCCAACCGCGAGATCGAGGGACGGCTCGGTCGCCCGATCCGCTCGAGCATGCTCGCCGTGCTCGTGACCGCCCGACGCGCCCGGCGCGAGCTCTAGACTCGAACCGAGCCGATGACAGTCAACCTGACCCGGATCTACACGCGCCTCGGGGACGGCGGCGAGACCCACCTGGGCGACATGAGCCGGGTGGCCAAGACCCACCCGCGGATCGAGGCCTACGGCACGGTCGACGAGCTGAACGCCCACGTCGGCCTGGCCCTCACGCTCGAGGACCTGCCGCCCGACTACGCCGAGTGGCTGCGCCGGATCCAGAACGACCTGTTCGACGTCGGCGCCGACATCTCGGCGCCTGAGGATCCCGACCGGGAGCGGCTGCGGGTCCTGCCCGAGCAGACCGCCTGGCTCGAGGAGCGCTGCGACGAGGTCAACGCCACGCTCAAGCCGCTCAAGTCCTTCGTGCTCCCGGGCGGCACTCGGGCCGCCGCCCAGCTTCACGTATGCCGGACGGTGTGCCGACGGGCCGAGCGCCTGGCCATCGCCTGTGGCGATCAGTGCAGCCCCGAGGTCGTGCGCTATCTCAACCGGCTCTCGGACCTGCTGTTCATCCTCAGCCGCGGCGCCAACGGCGGCGACGAGCCGCTGTGGGAGCCCGGGCGCTACCGCGAATAGCCAGTGCCCGTCCGGGGCTAGCGGCGGACGCTCAGCAGCACCGCGGTCGACACGGCCAGGCCGAGCGCCGCGATCGCCACGGCCTCGAGCATGAACGCCTGATGCACGCTCGCGTACGAGATCACGTGATGCGGCCGCGCGATCAGCAGGATCACGCCGAGTAGGCCCCCGCCGAGCAGCACGGCCCCCGGAGCGCCGAGGACGGCCCGCAACGAGACTGCGCCGCTGCTCGCCCGCGCCACCGGCCAGCGGCGCTCGGCGAGGATCAGGCCGGCCACCGCGGCGAGCGTCCAGGCCCCGGCCATGAGAAACCCGCCGAGGACGTCGCTCGGGTAGTGCAGCCCGGCCGCCACCACGGAGTAGCCGACCGCGATGGCCAGCGTGGCTCCGAGTGCCGCGGCCGTCGGTCGCACGCGCGCGGGCACGGCGAGCACGGAAACGAGTACCAGCGACATGACCGCGGTCGCATGGCCGCTGGGCCACGACCCGGGCGGCACAGGCGCGAAGCCGTAGAGCAGCTCGGCCGGCCGCGGCGCCGTGAGCAGCGCCTTGAGCAGCTCGGTGCTCGCGTTCGCCCCGAGGATGATCACGCCCATGGCGAGCACGACGCGGCGCCGGCCGCGGACCAGCGCGAGCACGATCGGCACCGGGGCCACGAACGCGTAGTGGGTCGGCAGGAACGGCCATATAAGGTGCTGCACGAGCCACTCGACAATGCCGTGGGCCTTCAGGTTGTAGAACTGCAGAAAGGCCGACTGATCCGCCCGCCGCACGAAGCCGACGTGAAAGGCGCCCAGCCAGACCAGCGCGAGCGCGACCACGCACGCGGCGACGCCGAGCAGGGCATTGCGGGGGCGAATGGCCATCCGCCCCAGGCTAGCGGCGGGTCGCGGACGCGCCCCGGCCCTAGGTCGAGTTCGTTTCCAGCTCGTGCGTGGCGGCGCGGGTTATCCGCATCTCCGGTGAGACGCCGGTGCGCCGCAGGTGCGCGTAGTGCTCGATGTCCTCGGGTGAGGCCACGTCGACGCTGAGTCCGGTGGCCAGCTCGTAGCGACCGGCCTCGTAGAGCAGCTCCTGATAGCCGGGCGTGCCGGTCGGCTGCCCCTCCACGTCGAGGTAGTGGGGCCCGGCGCCGAGAATCCAGCGCTGACCGCCCGGAGCCGTGTCGGCGGTCATCTTCGCCGGCCTAACCTCACGGGCGTCCTTGGCGCCCCCCTCGGGACGCGGGCGGGCCTGGGCGGCGTCGAGCGCGCGCCACAGACGCTCGAAGTTGCGCCGGTAGGGCGCGGGGACGATCGCGACGGGGCCGGGCGAGCCGGCGCCTCCGCGGATGGCCTCGGCGACCGGCCCGACGAGGACGAACTCGACGTGGTTGGCCTTCAGCCATTTGAGGACCGCGACCGATTCGGCCGACAGGTGCTCGAAGCCCTGGGCCGGATGGATCGGGCGGCTGTCGATCTGCGGGGGACGGCGTCTGAGCAGCATGTTCTGCGTTTCGCCGCACGGCCGCGGAGTCCTTCCGGTAGGTTGCCCCAAGGTGAGCCGGGAAGTCTGGTCGGCACTCTCTTCGCCGACCCCGATCGCCCCG
This sequence comes from Solirubrobacterales bacterium, assembly GCA_019241635.1. Classification (GTDB taxonomy): domain Bacteria; phylum Actinomycetota; class Thermoleophilia; order Solirubrobacterales; family Solirubrobacteraceae; genus Palsa-465. The sequence goes on along the minus strand of JAFAWR010000042.1, from coordinate 9,783 downwards.
TGTCCCCGCTTCTCGCCGCCCCTCTGTTTCTCGTCTCGCTGACCGTCACGCTCGCCGCGGCGCGGCTGTTCGCACGCCGGCTCGACCGGCTTGGCGTGCGCTTCGGCTTCCCCGAGGCGTTGATCGGGCTCCTCACCGCGGTCGCGGCGGATGGCCCCAACGTCTCCTCGGCGCTGTTCGCGTTGATCAAGGGCGCCCACGACGTCGGCGTGGGGGTGCTGGTCGGCTCCAACGCCTTCCAGCTGGCGGCGATGATCGGCGGGAGCGCGCTGGTCGCCGGCGCGGTGCGCCTCGCCCCCGAGACCTTGCTGCTCGAGGGGTTCGTCGGCGTGGTGATCACCGTGCTGGCGAGCGCGGTGTTGCTGCGATGGCTCACCGCCGCCGAGACCGCCGGGCTGACCGCGATCGTGCTCGCGCCGTACCTCGTGCTGGTGATCGGCGGCGGGCGGCTTCTGGAGCGGATGCACCGCCGGTCGCAGTCGCCGGTGGCGCGACTGGCGCGAGCACTCCACGAGCACCCCGGACCGGACCGGGGCCCCGACCTCGCCTCGAACCCCACCCACCACCTGATCGCGTTGATCATCCTGGACATCGCCGTGGTGATCGCGGGCAGCGCCGGCATGGTGCAGGCGGCGCTGTCCCTGGGCAGCGACTGGCACGTCTCGCACGCGGTGCTCGGCGTGCTGATCCTGGCGCCGCTGACCAGTCTTCCGAACGCGGTCACGGCCATCCGCCTTGGGCGGGCCGGACGCGGGGCGGCGCTGGTCGGGGAGACGTTCAACAGCAACTCGATCAACCTGGGCGCCGGCGTGATCGCACCGTCGCTGTTCGTGACCTTCGCCGCCCTGTCGAGCGTGGACAAGGAGCAGCTCGGCTGGCTCCTGGCGATGACGCTGGTCACCATCGCGCTGCTGGCCCACCCCCGCGGCATGCGGCGCCCGGGCGCCGTCGTGCTCGTCGTCCTGTATTTCGCCTTCGCGGGGGGTACGCTCGTGGGCTGATGACCGAGCGGCAGATCCGCGAGCAGCAGATCCGCGCGCGGCGCCTGGCCCGCGAACGCGAGCGCCGGGCACGCGCCCGCCGGGCTCGCCTGGTCGGACTGGGTGCCCTGGTCATCGTGGTCGTGGCGGCCGGGTCGATCGCGCTCGCGGCCGGCGGTGGCGGCGGATCGCACTCCACGCCGCCCAAGGCGAGCGCTCAGAGATCCGCCCACGGGCAGCTCGTGGCCGGGACGACTCACCGGACGCCCTCGGCGCCGGCCACCTCGCGCTCGACGGTCCACGGTGCCGGCACCGGCAAACCGGGCACCGCGACCGTCCCGGTGCTCATGTACCACGTGATCAATCCGCCCCCGAGCGGCGCCCCCTTCCCCGGGCTCTACGTTCCGGCCGATCAGTTCGCTGCCCAGATGCAGGCGCTCAAGGCGGCCGGCTGGCACGCGGTGACCATGGACCAGCTCGAGGCCTACTGGACGCGCGGCGTTCCCCTCGGACCGGGCAAGCCGATCGTGCTCACCTTCGACAACGGCTACGCATCCCAGTACCTGAACGCGATGCCGATCCTCAAGCGCCTGGGCTGGGTGGGCGACGAGAACATCCAGCTCAGCGGGCTGCCGCCCTCGCAGGGCGGGCTCACCGAGGACCAGGTGCACGGCCTGCTCTCCGCCGGCTGGGAGCTCGACACCCAGGGCATCAGCCACGCCGATCTGATCACGCTCGATACCTCTCAGCTGCACTATCAGGTGGCCACCGCGCGCCAGATTCTCCAGAAGCGCTATGGCGTCGCGGTCAACTGGTTCTGCTACCCGTCGGGCCACTACAACGCGACGGTGATCGCGGCGGTCAAGGCGGCCGGGTTCGTCGGCTCGACCACGGTCATCCCCGGGTGGGCGAGCCCGGGCGAGGATCCCTTCCGGCTTCCCCGCCTGCGCGTTCTCGGCGGCACCAGCCCGACCGCGCTTCTGCAGCAGATCGCGCAGTACGAGTCGGCCTCGACACCGCCGGCGTCCTACGGAGGCGCAGGCACGGCGTGAGCTCGGGGCAGCGCATGCTCTCGGGCGAGCGGGCGGGGACCCTGCGGACCGCCCGGCCCGATGCGCTGCCGGGGATCCTCGCCGGAGCGGCCGGAGTGGCGGCGGCGACCGCCGCGATCTATCCGCTCAAGAGTGTCGCGCCGGTGGTCTCGCTGAGCGTGGTGTACCTGCCGGCGATTCTCCTGGTCTCGGCGGTGTGGGGACTCTGGCTTGGCTTGGCCACGTCGCTGTTCAGCGCCGCGGCGTTCAACTTCTTCCACCTGCCGCCGGTCGGACGCTTCACGATCTCCGACAGCCGCAACTGGGTGGCCCTGGGCGCGTTCACGATCGTCGCGGTGGCGATGAGCACGATCGCCGAGGCCGCCCGCAACCGGGCGCTCGAGGCCGAGCGGCGGCGCGCCGAGGCCGACCTCGCCGCGGCGCTGGCCCGCGAGCTGCTCGGAGGATCGGAGACGGCTGGTGCGCTCGGAGCCGCCGCACGACGCGTCGCGTTGGCGCTCGGGCTGAGCTCTGCCGCGATCGAGCTCGGCCGCGCGGAAGGCGACGAACGCCGTCGCGCGTTCGCGCTGAGCGGAGCCGACGGCGTTCAGGTCGCCACGCTGCTCGTGCCCGGCAAGCTGTCCGGCGATGCCGAACAGCGGCTGAGCGCCTACCTGGTGCCGGCGCTCGGCGCGCTCGTGGCAATCGCCCTGCGCCGGGACGCGCTGCAGGCCGAGGCGGTCGAGACCGCCGCCCTGCGGCGCTCCGACGATGTGAAGACCGCCGTCCTGCGCGCGGTCTCGCATGATCTGCGCACGCCGGTGACCGCGATCGTGGCCGCCGGGCACGCCCTGGGCAGCGACTCGCTGAGCGCCGGCGAGCGAGCCGACCTGAGCGCGGCGGTCGTGCAGGAGGGCGAGCAGCTGGCCGCGCTGGTCGACAAGCTGCTCGATCTCTCGCGCCTGCAGGCGGGCCGGGCCGAGCCGCGGCGTGACTGGATCTCGCTCGAGGACATCGTGCTCGCCGCCCGCGACGGCCTGCCGGAGTCAGCCGGCCCGGTGCGCCTGTCGATCGACCCCGATGTTCCGCCGGTCCGGGCCGATGCCGCCCATCTGGAGCGCGCGTTCGCCAACCTGCTGGAGAACGCCTTGCGCTATTCGGGCGGCCAGCCGGTATCCGTGCACGTGCGCCGCAGCGGAACGCGGGTGGTGGCGCGGGTGGTCGATCAGGGACCGGGGATCCGGCCGGCCGAGCGGGTCCGGATCTTCGAGCCCTTCTACCGAATCCCGCCCACCCGCACTTCGACCGGGGAGCCGTGGAGCGGCTCGGGCCTCGGGTTGGCCATCGCCAAGGGATTCGTCGAGGCCAACGGCGGCACGATCTCGGTCGATTCCCTGCCCGGCCAGGGGTCGAGCTTCGTCGTGACGCTCCCGATCGAGCAGCCGGCCGTCCCGGATCCGGCACCCGAGCCCGCGGCTCCGCTGCCGACATGAGCGACCAGACCCGCCCCCGCGTGCTGGTCGTCGACGACGAGCAGCAGATCCTCCGGGCGCTGCGGGTGATCCTGCGCGAGTCCGGGTTCGAGGCGCTGCCGGCCAGCACCGGCGAGGAAGCGCTCGATGTGGCCGCGCTCCAGCCTCCCGACGCGGCGATCGTCGACCTGCTTCTGCCCGACATGGACGGCGTCGAGCTCTGCCGGCGGCTACGCGAGTGGACCCAGATGCCGATGATCGTGCTCTCGGCGGTGGGCGACGAGGACGCCAAGGTCAGGGCGCTGGCCGCCGGCGCCGACGACTACGTGACCAAGCCGTTCGGCCCACGCGAGCTCATCGCCCGCCTGCAGGCGAACCTCCGCCGGATCGCCCCCGGGCCCGAGGAGGCCCAGGTCCGGGTCGACGGGCTCGAGGTCGACCTGGCCCGCCGGGCCGTCCAGGTCGCCGGGCAGGAGGTGCACCTCACCCCCACCGAGTTCGATCTGCTCCGCCAGCTCGTCCGCAACCGCGGCCGGCTGATGACCCACCGCGAGCTGCTGACCGCGGTGTGGGGCCCCGGCTACAGCGAGGACACTCAGGTGCTGCGGGCGCACATCGCCAACCTGCGCCGCAAGATCGAGCCGCCGGAGGGGCGGCGCTTCATCCGCACCGACCCCGGCGTCGGCTACCGCTTCGCGGTCTAACGCCCACCGCGGGATCTGACGCCGCCCACCGGGCGGACCTGGGAGGCCGCCCGTCCGCTCGTGGCTCTGTTCCCGCCGTCCGCCGGCGAGGTCTCGATCACCACGCGGCAGGGCCGGTGTGAGAGCAGGTACGCCGCGGTGGGGCCGAGCGCCCGCTCGGACGGTGGCGCGTGGGCGGTGCCCAGATAGATGATCTCGGCGTTCTGGCTCTCGGCTTCCTCGACGATCGCCGCCCCAGGGCTCCGGGTCCGGATCAGCCGCGTCTGCACCTTGAGGCCGAGTTTTCGGCCGGCCAGCCGCGCGCTCTCGAGAACGCTCAGCCCGAGCTGCTCCTCGCGCTCGAGACCCGCGTCGAGCGAGAGCTGGTTGGGCACCCGCAGGATGTACACAGCCTCGACCGTGGCGCCCTCACCGACCAGCTTGGCGGCCGCGCGCAGGGCCGAGGCGTCGACGTCGGTGCCGAAGATCGGCACGATCGCCGAGTGGTACTCGAGCTCGACGAAGAAGGCCGGCCGCTCGCGGCGGGCCACCCGGTGGATCTCGCGCGGGTCGAGCCCGAGCCGCCGGCGGTAGTAGAGATAGCCGCCGATTCCGAGCACCATCCACGGCAGCCCGACGATCCGCGCCTCGGAATGCAGGGCCACCACCGCGCACCAGGCGGCGAACGTGCCGATCCCGCCGATCACCGCCATCACCGGGATCTCGGCGCCCCGGATCCTCACGTTGCCCGGGATCTTGTACGGCCGCTCCCGGTCGGGTTGCTTGATCCGCAGCGCGATCACCGCTACGTGCGCGGTGGTGAACGACATCATCGCGCCGAACGAGTAGAGGTTGCCGAGCACCGAGGTCTGCCCGGGCAGGAGCAGGAGCACGGCCAGAATCGAGAAGAACACCAGCGTGAACCAGGGCGTCCGGTAGCGCGAGTGCAGCTGGGCGAAGATGCCGGGCAGCTGCCGGTGCTCGGACAGCGACCAGGACAGCCGGGAGATCCCGATCAGCCCCGCGTTGGTGGCGACGATAAGGATGGTCGACGCGAGCACACCGACGTAGTCCCGTAGCCCGGTCTGCAGCCAGCCGTGCAGGTGGAACGCGGTGACGATCCCGAGCACCGGATCGTTCTGGTACGTGGTGCCGAGCTGCGTGACGTAGTGCCCATGGACGTTGACCACCGGCAGCGCCGAGAGCGCCACCACCGACATCCCGGCGTACACGGTGAGGACGGATATGACGACCAGGTTCACCGCGCGCGGCACCTGGGTCTGCGGCTCGGTGGCCTCCTCGGCCATGTTCGAGATCGTCTCGATGCCGGTGTAGGCGAGCATCGCCACCGACAGCGCGAAGATCAGCTGGGAGACCGTGGGCGCGGTTCCCAGGTGGATCTGGTTCACCAGCCCGGAGGGGTTGAGCACGAGGAAGATCCCGACGATCACCAGGACCACCTGGGTCGAGAGGTCGACCACGGCCAGCGTGACGTTGACCTTCGATGACTCCCCCAGGCCGCGGATGTTGAGCCCGGCCAGCAGCGCGATGACCGCCGCCCCGCCGATGATGTCCCACGGGTTGTGCAGCAGCGCGGGGAAGAACGCGCCGAGGTAGTGCGGGACCGAGAAGGCCGACAGCGCGACGGTCAGGATGTAGTCGAGCGTGAGCGCCCAGCCCGCGGTGAACGAGACGATCTCGTTGAACGAGTGGCGGGCAAACGACGAGGCGCCGCCGGCCTCGGGGAACATCGTGGCGCCCTCGGCATAGCTCTTGGCGGTGACCGCGAACAGCGCGCCGGCCACCATGAAGACCACGGGCGTCAGGCCCAGCGCATGGACGGCGACCAGGCCCAGCGCGTAGTAGATCGACGAACCGACGTTCCCGTAGGCGGCGGCAAACATGCCGCCGACGCCGACGCTCCTCCGCAAACCCTGAGCCTCGATGCGCGCCATGTCCCGATCGGGACGGTAGGCGTGGAGCCGTCAAGGATCCGCTAAGGAACGGTCGTCGGGCGTAGAGAAAGCGCTAAGAGGTCGTCTAAGACGGGTCGCGCAGGCGGTAGCCGACGCCCGGTTCGGTGATCACGTACTGCGGGCGGGACGGGTCGGTCTCGAGTTTTGCCCGGATATGGGCCACGTGCACGCGCAGGTAATGCGTCTCGGCCCCGTATTCGGGCCCCCACACCTCGCGCAGGAGCTGACGGTGGGTGACCAGGCGCCCCTGGTGCTGGGCCAGCACGCGCAGCAGATCGAACTCGATCGGGGTCAGGTGAACCGGTGCGCCGTCACGTGTGACGAGGCGGTCGGCCAGGTCGATGACCAGCGCGCCGATTTCGATCTGGGGGCTTCCCCCGACGTCGACCGATCGACGCAGCAGAGCCCGCAGGCGGGCCAGCAGCTCGTCGGTCCCGAACGGCTTGGTCACGTAGTCGTCAGCGCCGGCGTCGAGCGCCCGCACCTTCTCGCGCTCGTCCCCCACCGCCGAGAGCACGAGGATCGGCAGGCGGCTCCAACGCCTGACCTCCTCGCAGATCTCAACGCCCCGGCCATCCGGCAGCACCAGATCGAGCACGAGCGCGTCCGGGGGGCGCGACACCAGCTCGACCAGGGCATCGGCCTTGGTCTCGGCCGCCTCGACGGTGTAGCCCGCGCTGCGCAGGAGGATCTTCAACCCGCGGACGATCTGCGGCTCGTCGTCGACGACCAGGACTCGAGGCCCACCCGCCCCCCCAGTCGCGCTCATGTGGCGGCGCCGCCGAGCACCTCGGCGGCGGCGGGCCGCGACGCCACGGGGAAGCTGACCGTGAAGATCGTCCCGGTGTCGCGCCCGGTCTGCAGGACGATCCGCCCGCCGTTGGCCTCGACAAACCCGCGGCAGATGGCCAGCCCCAGACCTGACCCGCCGGCGCCGCCCGTCTCCCCCGGCCCCCGGGCCCGGAAGAACGGCTCGAACACGTGGGAGCGATACCGGCGGGGGATTCCGCTGCCGCGATCGGCCACCCGCACGGCGACCCGGCCGGCGCTGGCCCCGCCGGTGATCCTCACCGGGGTTCCGGGGGGCGAGAACTTGATCGCGTTCTCGATCAGGTTCGAGAACACCCGCTCGAGCTGGGCGGCGTCGGCGCGGACCAGTGGCAGCTCGGGGGGCAGGCCGAACTCGATCGGGTGCTCGCCCGAGGCGTGCGCGGCGGCCGAGGCGACGACGTCGTGCAGGTCGCACCAGTCGGCCTGGGGCGCTACCGCGCCGGACTCGATCCGCGAGAGATCGAGCAGGTCGTCGACGAGCTTGGCCAGTCGCGCGCTCTCGGCCTCGATCACGTCGATCAGCTCGGCCCGCTCGGCGTCGGATACGCCCAGGGCGAGCGCCGAGCCCGCGGTGGTGATCGCGGTGAGCGGCGAGCGCAGGTCGTGCGAGATCGCGTGGAGGATCGCGGTCTTGGCCACCTCGGCTCGGCGGGCCGCCTCGTTCTCGGCCGAGCGCTCGGAGATCCGCTCGCGCTCCACGGCCACGTCGATCAGCCGTCCGATCGGCTCGGCCACGCGCTCGATCGCCTCGCGCTCCCAGGCCACGTCGTGGGTGAGGTAGAGCCAGGCGTTGCCCGCGCGAGCGTGGAGCGGGACGGTCAGCTCCTCGGCCCGCGGGGCGGGCACCGGCTCGAGCACCACCCGGGCCTGGCCGGCGCCGGTGGCCACCGCGATGCGCTTGCCGATGCCCTCGAGCTGCGTGTCGACACTCTCGCCGGCCAGGATCGCCGAGGCGACCTCGGCGAGCAGCGTGGCCTCGCGCTCACGGTTGGCGGCCAGCCCGGCGCGGCTCTCGGCCTCGGCGGCGCGCTCCCGGGCCACGGCGGCCAGCCGGCCGACCACGACGGCCGCGATCAACAGCACGGCCAGCTCGACCACGTCCTGGGAGTGGGCGATGGCGAGCTGATGGCGCGGCGGAAGGAAGAAGTAGTTGAACGTGAGCTCGCTGAGCACGGCCGTCGCCAGTGCCGGTACCTGGCCGCGCCGGATCGCCACCGCGAGCACCGCGAGGAGGTACAGGATGGCCAGCCCCTCAACCGGCGTGCTCGACTGGAGCGCGGCCACGCCGCCGGTGGCCAGCGCCACCGCGAGAACGATCTCAGCGCAGACCAGCGTCGTGCGCCGGAGGCCGGGAACTTCGAGTTCACGGCGCCCCGCCAACACACCACGCCCCGCCCGCAGGGCGCCCGGTCCGACTTGCCAATCTCTCATCGACACGCTTAAGGCTACGCCGCCACGGAAGGTCGCCGCTTCTGCGGGCGCGGGATCGACTCGATGATCACCCGGCAGGGCCGCTCGCGGAGCACGGTGGCGAGCGCGCGGCCGAACCCGTGGCCGTCCTGCGCCATCGGCATCACGATCGCCGCGGCGCGCATCGCCTTGGCCTCGTCGACGATCCGGCGGCCGGTCTGCCCGGCCCGGACCTTCTCCCAGTGGCCGCTGACTCGCCGTCCCACCTGGACCTTGGCCTCCTCGATGATCGACTGAGCGAGCGCCTCCTGCTCGGGCAGGTTCGCGCCGATCGGGCTGTTGGCGGGCACCAGGATGGTCACCATCACGTGGATCCCTCGCCGGCGGCGGGCCGCGAGCCGGGCCGCGGTGGCCATCACCTCGGGGACGAAGCCATGCTCGTCGAAGGCCACCAGCACCGATTCGTACTCGGCCTCGGTCTCCACGGCCGGGCGCGGGATGGCCACCTTCGTCGTGGTCACCAGGTCGAGCCCCTGGCGGCGGCGGTAGACGGGGTAGACGATCATCCCGACGATCAGCCAGCCGATGCCGGCGATCGCCACGCTGGTGTGAAGGGCGGCCAGCACGCACAACGACGCGAACGTGCACAGCCCGCCGAGGATCGCGAACAGCGGCAGGTCGCGGCCGCGCACGCGCAGGTTTCCCGGCGGCCGATACGGCCGCTCGGCGTTGGGCAGGGCGATCCGCATCCGGGTTACCGCCATGTGGGCGATCGTGAACGAGAGCATCGCGCCGAACGCGTACAGGTTGCCCAGGAACGTGGCCTGACCGGGGATCAGCGTCAGCGCGGCGATGGTCGAGAAGATGACGATCCCGACCCACGGCGTGCGGTATCGCGGGTGCAGCTGGCGCAGCCGGTCGGGCACCTGGCGGTGGATGCCCATCGAGTAGGTCAGCCGCGATACGCCGAGGATCCCGGCGTTGGTCCCGATGAACAGGATCGTCGCCGCGAGCAGCCCGACGTAGATCTCGGCGGCGTGCTGGAGCGGCCCCAGAGACAGGGCGCGCACGACGCCGAGGACCGGGTCGCCGGCGTATCCCCCGTGCTGCTCGTCGATGCCGAGAAGCGTCTGATAGTGACCCCCGACGTGATGCACCGGGAGCGCCGAGAGCGCGATCGCCGGGAGCAGCGCGTAGATCGCGAACACCGCGATGACCACGCGGTTGATCGCCTTGGGAACGGTCGTGCCCGGGTCCTTGGCCTCCTCGGACATGTTCGAGATCGTCTCGATCCCGGTGTAGGCGAGCATGCACAGCGGGATCGCCACGAGGAAGTCGCCCCAGCTGGGGGCCACCCCGAGGTGGACGTTGCCCACCAGGGTCGAGGGCGAAAACACGAG
>JAFAWR010000375.1 GCA_019241635.1 Solirubrobacterales bacterium | reverse complement strand
TCATACCCGACACCGTGCAGCGCACGAATCTCGGGCGGGCGACGGTCGGCGACAGAGTGAACCTGGAGGTCGATGTGCTGGCGAAATACGTCGAGAAGCTGATGGAGGGGGTGCGATGAGCTCGCTGAAGACGGCGTATTCGACGATCGAGGAGGCGCTCGAGGACATCGTGGCCGGGAAGATGATCGTGGTCGTCGATGACGAGGATCGCGAGAACGAGGGCGACCTGGTCATGGCGGCCCAGTTCATCACCCCGGACGCGATCAACTTCATGACCCGCCAGGCCGGCGGCTGGATCTGCCTGTCCCTGACCCCCGAGCGCTGCGACGAGCTCGGGCTCGAGCTGATGACGCTCAAGAACGAGAGCTCGCACCAGACGCCGTTCACGGTGACCATCGAGGCGCGCGACGGCGTGACCACGGGGATCAGCGTCCACGACCAGGCCCACACGATGCAGGTCGCCATCGACCCGACCAAGGGTCCGGAGGACATCGTCAAACCCGGCCACGTCCGTCCGCTCAAGGCCAAGCCCGGCGGCGTTCTCGAGCGGACCGGGCATACCGAGGCGTCGGTCGATCTCGCCCGCCTGGCCGGGCTCAACCCGTCGGGCGTCATCTGCGAGATCCAGAACGAGGACGGCTCGATGGCCCGCGGCGAAGACCTCGCCGCGTACTGCTGGAAGCACCAGCTGAAGATGGTCACCATCGCCGACCTGATCGCCTACCGCCGCCGGCACGAGAAGCTGGTCGAGCGGGTGGTCTCGACCCGCCTGCCCACGGCGTTTGGGGATTTCAATGCCGTCGGGTATCGCTCGCTGGTCGACAACAAGCACCACGTGGCGCTGGTCAAGGGCGACGTCTCCGGGTGCGAGGACGTGCTGGTCCGCGTCCATTCCGAGTGCCTGACCGGCGATGTGTTCCACTCCCTGCGCTGCGATTGCGGCGAGCAGCTCGAGTCGGCGCTGTCGATGATCGAGTCCGAGGGGGCCGGCGTGCTGCTGTACCTGAGCCAGGAGGGGCGCGGGATCGGCCTGCTCAACAAGCTGCGGGCCTACAAGCTCCAGGAAGAGGGCCTTGACACGGTCGACGCCAACCTGCGCCTGGGGCTTCCGGCTGACCTGCGCGACTACGGCATCGGCGCCCAGATCCTCGTCGACCTGGGGCTGACCAGCATCCGGATCCTCACCAACAACCCCAAGAAGATCTCCGGCCTGGCCGGCTATGGGCTGTCGGTAAGCGACCAGATCCCGATCCAGCACGTGCCCAATCCGCACAACCAGGCCTACCTGCGAGCCAAGCGCGATCGGCTCGGGCACACCCTGCACCACCAGGGGCTGGCGCTCGATGAGGAGATGCTCCACGACGAGGTCGAGCAGGATCGCCGCCGACGCGAGTCCCAGCCGGAATGAGCCACTCTTCGCCTCCGGGCCGCGTCGCGCTGTGCGTGGCGCGGTTCTACGACAACCTGGCCGAGCGGCTCGAGTCCGGCGCGCGGGCCGCGCTCGAGGAGGCCGGGGTCACCGAGATCGATGCCTACGACGTCCCCGGTGCGTTCGAGCTGCCGTTGGTGGCCAAGTTCGCGGCCGAGTGCGGGCGCTACCGTGCCGTGGTCTGCCTGGGCGCGGTCATCCGCGGCGAGACCGACCACTACGACTACGTGTGCGGCGAAGCGGCCCATGGGATCCAGCAGGTCCAGCTCTCGACCGGCGTGCCGTGCGGCTTCGGCGTGCTGACCGTCGACACGATGGAGCAGGCGCTCGACCGGGTCGCCGGGGGCGCCAAGCGCGACACCGGCCGTAGCGCGGTCGAAGCCGCGCTGGCCGCGCTGGCGGTCAAGGACGCGCTGGCCGGCGCGGGCTAGCTGGTCGTCGAGGGCGCGGGGCGCTTGTGGTCGGCGGGCTAGTCGCCCTGGCCGACCGGGACCGGCTGCGCCGCACCCGGGAACAGGCCGCCCCCGTCATGCCCGCGGTGATGCCCGCGGCCGCCCTGGCTGCCCGTGTCGCCCGACGCGCCGCCGCCCACGGCCGGGCCGCCGCCCGGGGCCGGGCCGCCGCCCTGGGCCGGGCCGGCGCCCGGGTCTGTGCCGCCGCCCGGGACCGCGCCGCCGCTCTGGTTGGCCTGCTGGCCAAGCGCCTGCAGGGCGAGCTGCAGCTCCTCGCGGACGGTCTCGGTCTGGTCGGGGATCTGCAGGCGCTGATAGAGCACGGCGACCGCGTCCTTCGGATCGCCCGAGAGCCGGAGGGACCGGCCGAGGTCGTACAGCGCGTACGCATAGGTGAGGCTTGTGTGCGGCGCGGCGGCCACCGCATTGCGGAGCACCGGGATGGCCGCGGAATAGTCGCCGTTCAACATCAGCTGATGCCCGTGGGCCTCGAGCGTGTCGGCCACGGGTGCCGGTGTGGTGGCCGCGGCCGGCGTGCCGGTCACGGTGTTCGCGGGGGTCTTTGCCGGCGCGGGCTTGGCCCGGACCACCGCGGCCTTGTGGCTCGTCTTGAGGGCCGGTCGCAGCGCCGCGGCGGTCGTGCCGGTC
>JAFAWR010000325.1 GCA_019241635.1 Solirubrobacterales bacterium | reverse complement strand
GGCATGATGCTGATGGGCTGCTTCTGGGGGATCTACGGCGCCGACCTGCTGCACTCCTGGGTCTGGGGCATGCTCGTCGCGATGGTCGCCGGAGGGCTGCTCGCGCTCCTGCACGCGTTCTTCTCGATCCACCTGCGCGCCAACCAGATCGTCAGCGGCACGGGCATCAACTTCCTGGCGCTCGGGATCACCGGCTACTTCCTGGAATACCACTACGGGCCCAACGGCACCCCGCTGAGCATCTCACAGGTTCCCAACGTCCACCTGCCGATCCAGCACATCGGGTTCTTCGGGGCGGCGTTCGGGAGCGCGAACCTGATGACCTGGATCGGGTTGGCGCTCGTGCCCGCGCTCACTTTCTTCCTGTTCCGGACGCGCGGGGGCCTGCGGCTGCGCTCAGTGGGCGAGAAACCCCGCGCCGCCGACACGGTCGGACTGTCGGTGCTGCGGATCCGCTACGCGGCGGTCGTCGTCTCCGGCATGTTCGCGGCGCTCGGCGGTGCTTACCTCTCGGTGGGCTTCGTGGGTTCGTTCAGCAACAACATGACCAACGGCCGTGGCTTCATCGCGCTGGCCGCGATGATCTTCGGCAAGTGGAAGCCCTGGGGCACCCTGTGGGCGTGCCTGCTGTTCGGGCTCGGAAACGCGCTCTCGGACCGGATCTCCGGCGTGAATCAGACGCTCGGGACGTTGTTCGAGGCGCTGCCCTACGTCCTGACCCTGGTCGCCGTCGCGGGCCTCGTGGGCCGCTCGCGCGCGCCGGCCGCGGACGGCATCCCGTACGTGAGGGAGTAGCGGACCCCCGGTGGCAGTCGCACGACTAGCGCTTACCAGCTTCGCCGACGGCGGCGAAGTGCGCCTCAGCGACGAAGTCGAGCTCTACCAGCGCACCTACACCACGCTCCTGCGCTCGAGCGGCGAGACGCAGCTACGCGTGCTCGAGCCCTCGCACATGGCGATGGGCTCGAGCCTGCACCCGCTGGCGGCCAGCGAGGAGCTCGACCTCGGCGCCTTCCTCTACGCGGTCCGCCGCCTCCCCGACGGGATCGTCGGGGCCGAGCTCGTGGTCATGGGCCAGGACACCGAGCAACTCAGCGCCAGCGGGATTCCGGTCGAGTCCTGGCAGGAGGCCGAGGCACCGGCCCGGCGCCGGCGCTGGTACGACGGCGGAGCCGGGACGCTCGCCGTCCTGTTGGCCAGCGCCTCCGACGTCGACGATCTTGTGCCGACGCTCGTGGCCTTTCAGATCGAGTGGAACAAGATCCGGATAAGGCAGCGAGCCTCGGGCTGGCCATCCGGGGACGGCTCTCCCGACGTCCCACCCGAGGAATGCGCGCGCGAGCTCGGCGGCAGCCCCGACGACTGGGCCCGGCTGCGCGAGGCCTGGGGCCCGCGCTTCGGCGAGCGGATCCAGCTGATCGGCGAGCGGCGGCTCGCGCTACGGGTGCGCATGCTCGGGGGTACCCACACCGGCTACGCCCGGCTGACCCGGCGCTGGTGGACGCCGGTCAGCGCCGAGCTGGCCGTGGAGGGGCTGGCTGAGCGCCCGCTCTACTTCGTCAGCTCGAACACGCACAGCCTGGTCAACATCGTCACCGGCATCGCCGGCGAGCGCGAGTCCGAGCTGGTGTCGTTTGTCGAGCAGCTACCCGAGGACGACATCCTGCGCCAGGAGCTCACCGCCTTCCGGGAGGGCCGCAGCGAGGGCTCCTGGGAGAACTTCCTGTACTTCGTGGCGCGGCTCTACTTCAGCGAGCGGGGCCCGGAGGCCGGCGCCGAGCGCCGCGCGGCCGAGCGCGAGCGGGGCGTCACCCACCTGCGCAGCACCACCGCGCTCAGGGTGCCCGCCCAGGTCATCTCGCTGGCCGAGCTCTCGCCCGCGGCTCTGGATCCCCGCGTCGGCGAGGTCGACCACGACGCGCTGGCGGCCAGCGGCGCGGTGATCGTCAACATCGACTACCCCCTCGGCGTGGCCGCCTACAACATCCTGCGCGAGGTGGCGGTCGATCGCACGGCGCTGCGCGGCGTGTACATCCTGGGCAAGGCGGCCACGCTCAACGCCGACGTCGGCGACGTGATGATCTCGAACGTCGTCCACGACGAGCACTCGGGCTCGACCTACTGGCTCGACAACGCATTCAGCGTCGACGACCTCGCCGCCGATCTGCGCTTCGGCACGGGACTCGACAACCAGCGGGCGGTCACGGTCAAGAGCACGTTCCTCCAGAACCGCTCCTATCTGGACTTCTACTACCGCGAGGCGTTCACCGTGGTCGAGATGGAGGCCGGGCCGTTCTGCAACGCCGTGTATGAGATCGCCGACGCCGACCGCCACCCGACCGGCGAGGCGATCAACTTCTCAAAGCTCCCGATCGACCTCGGCGTCATCCACTACGCATCGGACACGCCGTACACGCAGGCCCGGACGCTGGGCGCCCGCGGGCTCAGCTACTACGGCATGGATTCGACCTACGCCTCGTCGCTGGCTATTCTGCGGCGCATCCTGCGCCTGGAGGGAATACTCGGGACCGAACCGGACGCGCGATCGAAGTCGCTGCTATTCAGGCCCCCACCCGAGAGGAGTCCAGATGCGTAGGCGGGCACGCACCACCTCGGCCCTAGCCGCCGTTGCCGCGGCAACCGCAGTGCTATCGATATCGGTGGCGCCGGCGACGGCGCGGTCCGTGCCCACCCTCGGGCTGCGGTCGGTGATCACGCAGGGGTCCGGGTGGGGGCAGGTCAAGCCAAGCCGAGTCGACTACGGCGGAGATCCGACCAGCTTCGTCACGGGCGTGAAGTGGCGGACCTGGGGCGGGGCCCGCGCGGTCGGCCACGGGACGGCGGACTGGATCTGGCCGGGCTGGTGTGTCGCGTGCGGCGGGGTTGAGCTTCCCGCGACGGTCGTAGCGTTCGGGCGGACCACCTGCCGCGGGCACAGCGCCTATCAGTACGTCGAGTGGTTCTTCCCGAGCCGCGGCCAGTCGTTCAACCGCCGGCTGGCCGGCGAGAACCTCTGCACCGGAGCCCAGCCGCCGCCTCCGCCGGGGAAGGTGGAGAAATGCGGGCAGGTCCGGCTGAAATCGGCGGTCGCCAAAGCCATCACGCTGTACTACTCGCCGATCAATTGCGCGACCGCGCGAGCGTTCGTGGCCGGGTCAGGCGCGGGTCGTTACCTGGGCCGCAACGCGCGATTCACCGTCGATGGCTGGTGGTGCGGCTCCTCGCTCGCCATGGACTTCGGCGGAGCGCAGTTCTTCTCGTGCCAGCGCGGCGACCTGACCAACGTGAACTTCGAGCTCAAGTCCGGCTAGACGTTCGCCCAGACGTTCGAGTCGTGACCGATCGCGGCTGCCCTTCGGTGTGCGGGGTCGCGGGTTGGCGACGCGCTCGCGACCGGGATCACGAGCGCGACCGGGAGTTTCTCGACAGTCGCGGACCCGCTCGGCGCGAACGGTGAGCAATGCGCGCTATTCGGGACTATCTCGCCACTCGCGGATCGGCAGATACCGAGTGGCGGGTTTTCCTTGCTGAAAAGAGATCCATTGGTGGCCGGGGTAGCAGTTCTGCTACCTTGGCATCAATGGCGACTATCCCCCAGAAGGAGCTCCGCAACAACATCGGTGAGGTGTTGCGGCGTGCCGAGGCGGGCGAGGAGATCACGATCACAGTCGCAGGGCGGGAGGTCGCGCGACTCGGCCCGACCGGCAGGCGTCGGTGGATCGGAGGTAGTCCCCTCGAGGCGATTTGGCGTACGCCGGCCCCGCGGCGGCTGGGCTCCGATCTCGAACGCTTCCCGGCCGCCATGGCGGACCCGTTCGCATAGCTGGTGCGGGCGCTGCTCGATACATCGGTTTTGATCGGCGAGGCCGCGCCCGAGGACGTGGAGGCAGCGGTAAGCGTCGCCTCAATCGCCGAGTTGCACTTCGGGGTGCTGGTCGCCGACGACGATGACGAGCGCGCGGCCCGTACGCAGCGCCTGGGGGTGATCGAATCGACATTCGATCCCCTGCCCATCACCGCTGAAGTCGCGCGAGAGTGGGGCCGCCTGGCCGCCGCGGTGAGTACTCGGGGCGGGCACCCCCGCAAGCGGACCATGGACCTGGCCATCGCCGCGACCGCGAACGTTCATGGCGTTCCGCTGCTGACCGAGAACGTCGGCGATTTCCACATCATCGGCGATCTGGTCGACGCGCGCCGACCCTGGCCCTAGGCGCCGACCGGATGCCAGGCGGTCTTGAGCTCGATGACCGCGTGCAGGCGCTCGAGCGCGTCGTCGGTGGCGTCCTCGTAGGAGCGAGCGGCGCCTCCGTGGCGCACGCGCTTGATCGTCTCGGCGGCGAGTCGGTCCAGCTCGGCGGAGAGCTCGGCGTCCGCGGCGGCGTCGAGGATCGCGTTCAGGTCGCGATGGGCGGCCAGCGCCTTGGCCAGCTCGGCGCGCCTTCCCGAGAGCAGGTTCACGACGCCCGCCGGGACATCGGCCACCCCGAGCGCTTCCGCCAGGTCAAGCCCAGGAAGAGGATTTTTTTCTGACAGGACGGTTACGCAGACGTTTCCGCCAGCGAGCGCAGGCGCCAGCTCAGCGATCAGCCCGAGGAGCGCGGGGGCGTCCGGGGCGACGATCCCGACCACGCCGGTCGGCTCGGGCAACGAGAACGAGAGGAACGGAGCGGCGACCGGGTTGACGCCGCCGAGCACGGCGTGGAGCTTGTCGGTCCACCCGGCGTAGTGGAGGAGCACGTCGACCGCCGCGTCGACCTCGTCGCCCGGCACGCCCATCGCGTCGCGCCGCGACTCCAGCGCCTCGGCGGCGCGATAGAGGATCTGGCCGCGGTTGTAGGCCGTGCGCGCCGCCCAGGGACCGGCCGCCTTGCGCGCGGCGGCGACCGCGTCGCGGATGTCCTTGCGGGAGCCCCGGGGAAAGTTGAAGCCATGAGCCTCGTCGTAGCGGCCGGACTCCGAGCGCACGAACGCGCCGCCGATCCACAGCTTGTACGTCTTGCGAACCTGCAGGCGAGTCACCGGACGACCCTCAGATACGGACGCAGCCCCGCTGGACCTCCCTCGCGCCCGAAGCCAGACTCCTTGTAGCCGCCGAACGCCGCCGTCGGATCGAAGTGGTTGTAGGTGTTCTGCCAGACCACGCCGGCCTGGAGCGCCCCCGCCACCTCGAACGCCTTGGCACCCTTGTCGGTCCAGATCCCGGCGGCCAGCCCGTAGCGCGAGTTGTTGGCCTTCTCGATCGCCTCGGCCTGGGTGCGGAACGTGAGCACCGACACCACGGGCCCGAAGATCTACTCGACCGCGATCCGGTGGGCGGGCGAGACGTCGGTGAACAGCGTGGGCGCGAACCAGTAGCCCCGCTCGGGAAGCTCGCACTC
>JAFAWR010000318.1 GCA_019241635.1 Solirubrobacterales bacterium | reverse complement strand
AGCTCGAGCCGGTGCTGGCCGACCACCCGGGGCTGCGTCTCGTCATCCCTCACTTCGGCTGGCCATGGGTGAGCGAGGCGCTGATGCTGGCGGTCAAGTACCCGACGGTCATGCTCGAC
This sequence comes from Solirubrobacterales bacterium, assembly GCA_019241635.1. GTDB lineage: Bacteria > Actinomycetota > Thermoleophilia > Solirubrobacterales > Solirubrobacteraceae > Palsa-465. The sequence goes on along the minus strand of JAFAWR010000318.1, from coordinate 4,903 downwards.
ACCTCGGTCCTGTTTGCCGGCACTCCGGAGCAATCGCTCGGTCGGGTCGTCCGCCAGCAGGTCGGGGTCGACATCGTGAACGGCCCGCTCGCCGATCAGGTCGTCTTCGGATCGGCTTACCCCCGTGTGGACCCGAAGCGGGTGCGCTGGGCGGTCGATGCCCTCGGCCTCGAGCCTCAGGCGCACGAGAAGATCATGTCCAGGAACGGCCGCCGGCTCCTCGGAGGAACGCTGGCATGAAATCGGTCGTCCGCCGGCTGGGCATCGACACCACGGTTGACACCGAGCTGATCGACATCACCCCACGTGTGCGCGAGGTAGTGGAGGAGCTTGGCGTAGCGGAGGGCGTCGTCTATGTCACGACGCTGCACACCACGACGGCAATCACCGTGAACGAAGGCTTGGCCGACATTGCCGACGACATCGTTTCGACGCTCCGACGTCTGGCGCCCGAGGCGGCTGGTTACCGCCACGCGAGATTCCTGCACAGCGACGGGCAGATGGCCGTCAACTCGCCCTCGCACCAACGCTCAGCGCTGCTCGGGATGCAGGTTGCCTTCCCGATCTCAGAAGGGCAGATGGTGATGGGGGCTCGTCAGACCATTTACTTCGTTGAACTCGACGGACCGCTGCACCGCGAGTTCGTCGTCCATGTCATCGGGCTACAGAAGTGACTCACTTCACATCACAGGGAGCAGATGTATGACCACAGAATCACCGGTCCAGGAGACGCGCCTGGGCGAGCAGAGTGAAACCCGCGGCGTGCGCCTGCCCAGGAGCCTCGGTGTCTGGCAGGTCCTCGGCCTGTCGATCGGCTTGATGGGCCTGTCGCTGTCGGCAAACATCAACCCGCAGGGCGCGGCGCCGGTCGTCGGACGGGCAATCCCGCTCACCTTCGCGATCGCCACGTTCGGGGTGCTCCTCGTGGGCTATGGCTTCGCCCGGCTCTCTCAGCGCTACAGCAGCGCGGGTTCGGTACTCGGCCTGGTCGGGGCGACGCTGGGGGTGCGCGCCGGGACCGTCGCGGCATGGTCGCTGCTCGGCGCATACACGATCTTTGGCATCACCAGCGCGATCGGCGCCGGCCTGTTCGGCGGCGCCCTGCTGCAGTCGCTCGGCGTTGTGTCGACCGCGCCCGCGTGGAGCGAGTACGTCATCACGCTCGCCGTGCTCATCATCGCCACCGCGCTGGCCATCATTCCGGCCCGCCGCGGCACCAGCCTGCTGCTCATTCTCGAGGCGTGCACGGTCACCCTGATCCTTCTCATCAGCGCGGTCGTGCTCGTCAAGCTGTTCGCTCACTCTGCGCCGGGTGGCCAGCGGTTCACCTGGTCGATCTTCAAGCCCGAGCACACGACGGGAACCTCCGGGCTGTTCCTGGGCGTGGTCTTCGGCTTTCTCTCTTTCGCGGGCTTCGAGGCTGCCGCCACCTCGGGCAGCGAGGCTCGCAACCCTGGGCGTGACATCCCACGGGCGATCATCGGCACCGTCGTGATCGGCGGCCTCTTCTACACGTTCGCCAGTGGTATCGAGGTGCTCGGCTTCGGGACCTCGGCGAAACAGCTCGCCGACTTCCAGAACAGCGGTTCGCTGTTCGGGACGCTCGGCACCCGTTACCTCGCCTCCTGGGTCGGCGACGTCGTCACCGTAGGGACGATCATCAGCGCCTTCGGCGGAGCCCTGGCCTCGATCGCCGGCGGCTCGCGGTTGTGGTATTCGCTCACCGACTCCGCCGTGGACCGTCCCAACCCGCTCGTTCGGGTTTCCGCGCGCTGGGGCACACCGACCGGCGCGATCCTGACTGCGGCGGTCATCTCGTGCCTGATCACCGCGCTGTTCGCGTGGATCTTGAACTTTGCCGTCCTCAACACCTTCACGTGGCTCGGCACGGTCGCCACGCTGCTGATGCTGGTGATCTACATCCTGGTTACGCTCGGCGCCGCCTGGTTGCTGTTCTTCTCCGGGGACCGCTCGCTGCCACGCCGTGAGCTGATCATTCCGCTTGCCGGCATCGTGGTCCTGGGCTACACCATCTATCGAAACGTCATCCCCTACCCGACGGGCCCGCTGTTCTGGTTGCCGATCGCCGCCGGGGGCTGGATCCTCATCGCGGTCGTCGCCGTACTGCTGTTCCCCGGCTTGAGTCGCCGGATCTCAGCCGGCCTTTCCAAGGAGGTCGATCTCACTAAGCGCGTCGAGGTCGAGGGATCGCACGATGCCGTTCCGCCCCAGCCGACGCACAGCTAACCGGCGATCAGCCCAGCCGTCCCTCCGCACGCGACTCCGACAGCGCCTGCGCGATCGCGTCGATGCCCGGTCGACGGTCAGGATCGTCAGCGCTGATCGCGAGGCGCCGGCTGACCGGGTCGTAGTCGGTCTCGAAGAACGGGCAGCAGCCGCGCTCCACCTCCAGCGCCTGCTCGATCAGAGCGCTGGGCGGATCGCCGGCAAACCGCGCTACGACACGACCGGGCTCGTGCTGCACGTCGGCGGCCAGGCGTCCGATCGCGCGGTAGCGCTCGATCTGCGCGACCAGCGCGCCGGCGTCAAGAGCGCAGGCCCTGGACTTCATCGGAGCGCTGGCTTGCGCGCCCGGATGATCGCCGCGCCGGCGTGCTCGTGAACGCGGTGGGTCTCGCGGATCTCGACCGCTTCCAGCCCGGCGTCGTGCAGCGCGACCCGGAACTCGGCCTCGGTGAGCGCACCGGCAACGCACCCGGTCCACGCGGTCATGTCGGCGCGCGTCTGCTCGTCCATGTCCGGGTCCGCGATCACATCCGAGACGGCAAACCGGCCGCCGGGCTTCATCACCCGGGCCGCCTCGCGGATGACCCGCGGCTTGTCGGCCGACAGGTTGATGACGCAGTTGGAGATGACCACGTCGACCGCGCCATCGTCGAGCGGCATGTCCTCGAGGTAACCCTTGATGAACTCAACGTTCTCCACCCCCGCCTCGGCGGCGTTCGCGCGCGCGAGCTCGAGCATCTCGTCGGTCATGTCGAGCCCGATGGCCTTGCCGGTCCTCCCGACCCGGCGGGCCGAGATGAGCACGTCGGCGCCGGCGCCGGAGCCGAGGTCGAGCACGGTCTCCCCCTCGTGCAGGTCCGCCACCGCGGTCGGGACGCCGCAGCCGAGCGAGGCGCTGACCGCCGCATCGGGAACGTCCGCACGGGCCGCCTCGTCATACAGGGTGGCGCCGAATACCCCGGTTTCGTCGGCCGGGCTACAGCCGGCGGCCCCGCCGCAGCAGCCCGATCTGAGCTCCACCGCGCCTGCTTGGCCAGGCGCGCGGGTCGAAGCCGCTCGGGCGGCGGCGGCGTACTTTTCGCGCACGGTCTCGCGGATGTCGGTCGCGTCGGTCAGCTCAGCCATGCGGACAGCTCCTTCAGCGCATCGGGGATGACGTAGTAGTAGGCCCACAGCCCCTCGCGCGCCGAGCCGACGATTCCGGCGCGGCGCAGCACCTTGAGGTGATGAGACACAGTGGGCTGTGAGAGGTCGAAGAGCGGCACCAGCTCGCACACGCACACCTTGCCGGCGTGCTTGCGCAGCACGTCGACGAGCTGTAGGCGAACCGGGTCGCCGAGCGCCCTGGCGACCTCGGCCATCCGAACCGCCTGGTCGCGCTCGACGTCGGGATACACAACCGGCTCGCAGCAGCGCTCTCCCGCGGGCCGCTTGGTCTTCGGAGTTAGCTCCAGATCGACTGCGATCTATATATAGATACCGATTGAAGTGATAGATGTCAATCTTTGGACTTGGCTGCGTGTCCGCCCGGGATCGAGCACCTCGATGAGCACCGTCTTGTTCGTGTGCCTCCACAACGCCGGGCGCTCGCAGATGAGCCAGGTCCTGTTCGAACAAGCCGCGAGCGGTCGCCACAGGGCACTGTCGGGCGGCACGACGCCCGGCGATCGGGTGCATCCCGAGGTCATACGGGTGATGCGCGAGCTCGGGATCGACCTAGCGGACCGCGAGCCCCGGCGAGGCTGACCACCAGCGGTCAAAAGCTTGCCGGTCTTCCCCAAGATGGCGAGACCCGGACTTGAACCCGGGACACCACGATTTTCAGTTATGCGCCCAGCGAAGTAGTGGGCCTGCCGACGAGGGCATTCGTCGTGGCGGGCGCCGAAGTCGCGCCCCGGCGAGGTTCGGGGTGGGCTGCGAGTGTGATATTCCGACCAGGCGGTATGTCAGCGAGCCAAGGATGCCGCGGCAACCCCGCAGGCGAGCAATTCTCGTCCGACACGCTGCAACCGGCGCAGATAATCGAGGTGCCGTTCCCATGCGTCGGCGTCCGCCACCTCGTCCACCAGACGCGCGGTGTCGTCATGTGCGTCGAGCAGCTCATATACGAGCTGCTCGAGAGGGCGAGAGGTGAGCTCGGAGCGCATCAGAACGATCGTCGCCAGCGTACGGCCGACGCCCCCGGTGACACCATATGCGCCGATACAGAAAGCATCCTCGCGCGCTGTGGGAGCGCACCAGGTTTCAGATCAAGCGCGGACGGCGCGCTCATCGCGCCGCGGCCCGATGCGCAGTCAGGTCGAGCAGATGACCGAGCCGGGCCTGCTTGGTCGAGAGGTAGTGCGTGTTCTCCGGCGTGGGCGGGGTGACCAGCGGCACTCGTTCGATCACCGACAGACCATAGCCCTCGAGCCCCGCGCGCTTGGCTGGGTTGTTGGTGAGCAGGCGCATGCTGCTGATCCCCAGATCGCGGAGGATCTGCATGCCGGTCCCGTAGTCGCGGCGGTCGCTCGGATAGCCCAGGGCCACGTTGGCGTCGACCGTGTCGAGCCCCCCATCCTGGAGGCGGTAGGCGTGGATCTTGGCCGCGAGGCCAATGCCGCGCCCCTCCTGCCCGCGCAGGTACACGAGCACGCCGCAGCCCTCGGCGACGATG
>JAFAWR010000129.1 GCA_019241635.1 Solirubrobacterales bacterium | reverse complement strand
CTCCATCGACGACCTCGATCGAGCCAGGATCGAGCGCATCCTGGACCGGGCGGAGTCCTTCGCGGAGGTCTCCGGGCGTGAGATCAAGAAGGTCCCCGCGCTGCGCGGCCGCACCGTGGTCAACCTGTTCTACGAGTCGAGCACGCGGACCAGCTCCTCGTTCGAGCTCGCCGCCAAGCGCCTCAGCGCCGACGTGGTCTCGATCCGCTCGCAGGGCTCGAGCGTCGACAAGGGGGAGTCGCTCAAGGACACCGTGCAGACCCTCTCGGCCTATGACCCGGCGGCGATCGTCATCCGCTCGCCCCACGCCGGCGCCGCCGCCCTGGTCGCCGGGTGGACCCCCGCCGCAGTGATCAACGCCGGCGACGGCAAGCACGAGCACCCGACGCAGGCCCTGCTCGACGTGTTCACGTTGCGCCGGCGGCTCGGCTCGCTCGACGGGGCGCGCGTGTGGATCGTCGGCGACGTGATGCACTCGCGAGTGGCGCGCTCGAACATCCTGGCCTTCAACCGGATGGGCGCCAGCGTGACCGTGTGCGGTCCGCCCACGCTGATCCCGCGGGAGATCGAGGCGCTCGGTTGCCAGGCCACGGCCACGCTAAAGGACCTCGGCGAGGCGGATGTCGTGTATGTCCTGCGCATGCAGCAGGAGCGCATGCGCGACTCGTTCGTTCCCTCGCTGCGCGAGTACGCGAGCCGCTACCAGATCACTCCGGCCCGCCTTCGTCCCGGCCAGCTCCTGATGCACCCGGGCCCGGTCAACCGTGGGGTCGAGCTGAGCGGCGAGGCGATCGACTCGCCGCAGGCGCTGATCGGAGCGCAGGTTCGCGCCGGGGTGGCGGTGCGAATGGCCGTCCTCTACGAGCTGCTCGTGGGCGCGGCGAACCTGGCGGCGGTGGCGTGATGGCCGGCGAGCGCCTGTTCGGACGCCCGGCGGCGCCGGCCGAGCTGCTGATCTCGGGCGCGCACGTGCTCGACCCGCGCACCGACCTCGACGAGCCTCACGACCTGCTGATCCGCGACGGCCGGATCGCCGAGCTCGGCTCCCCGGGATCGCTGACCGCGACCGAAGGCATCGAGACGATCGACGCCACCGGCCACCACCTGTTCCCGGCCTTCGTCGATCCCCACGTGCATCTGCGCACGCCCGGCCAGGAATACAAGGAGAACATCGAGACCGGCACCGCGGCGGCCGCCGCCGGCGGCTTCTGCGCGGTGATCGCCATGCCGAACACCGCGCCGGTCGTCGACGACGCGGCCATCCTCAGGTCCCTGACCGAATCCGCCCGCCGACAGGCGCGGGTCCCGGTCGGCTTCCTCGCCTCGATCACCCGGTCGCTGAAGGGCGACGAGCTGACCGAGATGGCCGAGCTCCGCGACGCCGGCGCGCTGGGCTTCACCGACGACGGCAAGCCGGTGGTCTCGGCCGGAACCCTGCGCAAGGCGCTCCAGTACCAGCGGCTGTGCGGCGGGGTGATCGCGCTGCACGAAGAGGACCCCGAGCTCTCGCGCGACGGCGTCATGCACGAGGGCGCCGTGTCGGCGCGCCTGGGCATCGCGGGGATCCCGTCGCTGTCGGAGTCGACGATGATCGCGCGTGATGGCGCCCTGGCCGCCTACGAGAACGCTCGGGTGCACTTCCAGCACCTCTCGTGTCGCGAGTCGGTCGAGGCCCTGGCCACCGCCAAGGCGGCCGGCGCGAAGGTCACCGCCGAGGTCTGCCCGCACCACCTCACGCTGACCGATGACATGGTCAGGACGCTCGACAGCCGGTTCAAGATGAACCCGCCGCTGCGCACCGAGGACGACCGCCGGGCATTGGTCGAGGGACTGAGGTCGGGCCTGATCGACTGCGTGGCCACCGACCACGCTCCGCACGCGGCCCACGAGAAGGAGGTCCCGTTCGAGCAGGCCCCGATGGGTACGACCGGGCTCGAGACGGCGTTCGCGGCGCTGTTCACCGAGCTGGTGCTGTGCGGCGAGCTCGAGCTCGGCACGGTGGTCGAGCGGATGAGCGACGGGGCGGCGCTCTATGGGCTGCCGGTACCGCGCATCGCCCCTGGCGAGCCCGCCAACCTGACCCTCATCGATCTCGACGCCCGCTTCGAGGTCGGCGCCGAGGGCTACGCCAGCCGCTCGGCCAACTGCTGCTTCCATGGCCGCGTGCTCCAGGGCACGGTGCTGCTGACCGTGGCGGCGGGGGCGGTGGCGTACGCGGCGCGGACGGCGATCGAGGCACCGGCGGTTCGGTGAGCGTCCGGTGAGCCAGCCCAGCGCCTACGTCCTGCTCGAGGACGGCACCCGCTTCGACGGCCTGGCCTGCGGGGCCGATGGCCACGCGGTGGGCGAGGTCGTGTTCACCACCTCGATGTCGGGTTATCAGGAGGCGATGACCGACCCGAGCTACGCCGGGCAGCTGCTGATCTTCACCTACCCGCAGATCGGCAACTACGGCGTGTCGGAGCGCGCCATGGAGTCGGGTCGCGTGCACGCCCGCGCGGCGATCATGCGCGCGGCGGTCGACCACGACGACGTGCCTCACGCCACCCGGGGCTGGCTGACCTGGCTGACCGAGCAGGGCGTCCCGGCCATCACCGACCTCGACACCCGCGCGCTCGTCCGCCACATCCGCGACCGGGGGGCCATGCGCGGCGGCGTGTTCGGCACCTCGACGCCGCAGGAGCAGGCCCGCGAGCTGATCGCGCAGGAGCCGGACATGGCCGGGCGAGATCTCGTCCGCGACGTCACCCCGGCCCGGCGAATCATCCTGGGGGAGACCAACCCGGGTCCGCGGATCGCCATGATCGACACCGGGGTGAAGCGCTCGATCACCCGCAACCTGCTCGACCGCGGCGCGGTCGTCGAGCTCCACCCGTGCACGGCCACGCCGGAGGCGCTCCTGCAGGGCGACCCCGACGCGATCTTCCTGGCCAACGGGCCCGGCGACCCCGCGTCGCTCGACCACATCGTCGAAACCGTGCGAGGCCTCATCGGCAAGCGCCCGGTCTACGGCATCTGCCTCGGCCACCAGCTGCTGTGCCGCGCGGTCGGGCTCGAGACCTACAAGCTTCCGTTCGGCCACCACGGCGCCAACCATCCGGTCAAGGACCTGACCACCGGGATCGTCGAGATCACCAGCCAGAACCACGGCTTCGCGGTGCTCGGGCCGAACGGCGCGAAGACCATCGACAATGACGAAGCGGTCCGGTGGGAGACCGACTTCGGCGCCGCCGAGCTCACCCACATCAACCTCTACGACCGGACGGTCGAGGGGCTCGCCCTGAAGGACGTCCAGGGCGCCACCGTGCAGTACCACCCGGAGGCCGGCCCGGGCCCCAACGACGCACTGCACCTGTTCGACCGCTTCGTCGACGAGATACGCGCGGCCGCGTAGTCACGAAATGCCCCGCCGCGACGACCTCCACAAGATCCTCCTGATCGGCTCGGGCCCGATCGTGATCGGTCAGGCCGCCGAGTTCGACTACTCGGGCACTCAGGCGTGCCGCGTTCTGATGGACGAGGGCTACGAGGTCGTGCTGGTCAACTCCAACCCGGCGACGATCATGACCGACCCCGAGGTGGCCACCACCACCTATGTCGAGCCGCTGCTGGCCGGTCCCGTGCGCCAGGTGATCGAGCGTGAGCGGCCCGATGCGCTGCTCCCGACGCTGGGGGGGCAGACCGCGCTCAACCTGGCCAAGACCCTGCACGAGGACGGCACGCTCGAGCGCTATGGCGTCGAGCTGATCGGCGCCGATTACGACGCGATCGAGCGCGCCGAGGACCGAGAGCTGTTTCGCGAGACCATGACCGGTACCGGATTGCGGGTGCCGCGCAGCGCGATCGCGCACACGATCGAGGACGCGCACGCCGCGGTCGCCGACATCGGCCTGCCGTTCATCGTGCGGCCCGCGTTCACGCTGGGCGGCAAGGGCGGCGGGGTCGTGCACACCGCCGAGGACCTCGAAAGAGTGGTCGGCCGGGGGCTCAAGGCGTCGCCGATCTCGCAGGTCCTGCTCGAGGAGTCGGTGCTCGGGTGGGGAGAGTTCGAGCTCGAGGTCATGCGCGACCGGGCCGACAACGTGGTGATCGTCTGCTCGATCGAGAACCTCGACCCGATGGGCGTGCACACCGGCGACAGCGTGTGCGTGGCGCCCCAGCAGACGCTGACCGACAAGCAGTACCAAACGCTCAGAGATCAGGCGATCGCCGCGATCCGCGCGGTCGGCGTCGAGACCGGCGGCTCGAACGTGCAGTTCGCGGTCAACCGCGCCACCGACGAGATCGTGGTGATCGAGATGAACCCGCGGGTGTCCCGCTCGAGCGCGCTCGCGAGCAAGGCCACGGGCTTCCCGATCGCCAAGATCGCCGCCCGGCTGGCCGTCGGCTACACGCTGCAGGAGATTCCCAACGACATCACCAGGGCCACGCCGGCCAGCTTCGAGCCGGCGATCGACTACTGCGTGGTCAAGTGGCCGCGCTTCGCGTTCGAGAAGTTCCCCGGCGCCGAGGCCGGGTTGACCACCCACATGAAGTCGGTGGGGGAGGCGATGGCCATCGGGCGGACGTTCAAGCAGGCCTTCGCCAAGGCGCTCAGATCCCGCGAGCTCGACTCGCGCCCGCGCCCTCCGCACGACGACGCAGAACTGCTCGCCGCACTCGAGCAACCCGGGGCCGAGCGCTTCGACCACCTGCTCGAGGCGCTCCGCCGCGGCCTCGCCACCGACGAGCTTCACGGCCGGACGAGCATCGATCCGTGGTTCCTGCGCGAGCTCTCCGAGCTCGTGTCCGGTCCGGACGCGACGGACTCGGAGCGCGATCACCCCTACGTGCGGACCTACAAGTCCGTCGACACGTGCGCCGCCGAGTTCGCCGCGCGCACTCCCTACTACTACTCGTCGTGGGAGCGGAGCGCGAGCGGAGAGGTCGAGCGGGGTGATCGGGCCAGCGTGGTGATCCTCGGCTCGGGGCCGAACCGGATCGGGCAGGGGATCGAGTTCGACTACTGCTGCGTGCACGCCGCCCAGACCGCGCGTGAGCAGGGCCGCGACGCGGTGATGGTCAACTGCAACCCGGAGACCGTGTCGACCGATTACGACACCTCCGACCGGCTGTACTTCGAGCCGCTGACCCTTGAGGACGTGCTCGCGGTGTGCGAGGTCGAGAAGCCCGAGGGGGTCGTCGTGCAGTTCGGCGGCCAGACGCCGCTCAAGCTGGCCGCCGGCCTGAGCGAGGCCGGCGTGCCGATCCTCGGCACGAGCGTCGAGGCGATCGACCTCGCCGAGGACCGCGCGCGGTTCGGGCCGCTGCTCGACGCCCTCGGCTACAAAGCCCCGCCTTATGCCGCCGCCACCTCCACCGAGGAGGCGCTGAGCCGGGCAGCGCAGGTCGGCTTCCCGCTGCTCGTGCGCCCGAGCTACGTCCTCGGCGGACGGGCCATGGAGATCGTCTACAGCGTCGACGGCCTGGCCGACTATCTCGCCCGCGTGGCACGCGAGCCGGGCACCACGATCTACCTCGACCGCTTCCTCGAGGACTCGATCGAGGTCGACGTCGACGCGATCGGCGACGGCACCGACGTGTGGATCGCGGGCATCATGCAGCACGTCGAGGAGGCGGGAATCCACTCCGGCGACTCCGCCTGCGTTCTCCCCCCGCACACCCTCGGCGAGGACATGCTGGCGCAGATCCGCGCGCAGACCGAGGGGATCGCCAAGGCCCTGAACGTGGTCGGCCTGCTCAACGTCCAGTTCGCCATCCACGACGACTCCCTGTACGTGATCGAGGCCAACCCGCGCGCATCGCGCACGGTCCCGTTCGTGTCCAAGGCGATCGGGCTGCCCGTGGCCAAGCTGGCCTGCCGCGTGCTCCTCGGGGAGCGCCTGGCCGACCTGCACCTGCCGCCGGACACGAGCAACGGCCACGTCTGCGTCAAGGAGGTCGTGCTGCCGTTTGACCGCTTCGCCGGCGCCGACTCGCTGCTCGGGCCCGAGATGCGCTCGACCGGGGAGGTCATGGGCATCGCGCGTGACTTCCCGACCGCGTTCGCCAAGGCCCAGGCGGCGGCCGGGTCCACGCTGCCCAACCATGGGCGCGTCTTCATCACGGTGGCCGACGGGGACAAGCCGGCCGCCACCGGAATCGCCACCGTGCTGCATGACCTCGGCTTCGAGATCATCGCCACCCGCGGCACCGCGCAGGCCATGCGCCGGATGGGCATCCCGGCCGAGACCATCAACAAGATCGGCGAGGGCTCCCCGCATGTGGTCGACTGGATCGAGCGCGGCGAGGTCGACCTGGTGATCAACACCCCGGTGGGGACGGGGGCCCGCACCGACGGCTACGAAATTCGCTCGGCGGCGATCGCCCGGGGGATCCCCTGCATCACCACGATGGCGGGCGGGATGGCGGCCGCGCGGGCGATCGCGGCGGCCCGGCGCGGCGAACCCGAGGTCCTCTCGCTCCAGGAGATCCACGGCATGAGGAACGCCCGCGCGACCGCCGGGCCGACCGAGGTAGCGTGAGCCGCTCGCCCGCGCCGTTCGGCCGCCGAGCGGCCAAGATCGTCGCGCGCGAGACCCTGGGCGCCTACGTGGTCATACGCGCATCCGACCCAGGCGGCCCGGTGCCGCGCCCCGGACAGTTCTACATGCTCCAGGCGGCCGAGCGGTGGGGCGGGGGAGAGGGCGAGCGGCCGTTCCTGCCGCGCGCCTTCAGCGTGCTGCGGATGATTGGGAGCCCACCCACCCCCGAGCTGCACTTCCTGATCGAGGACGTTGGCCCGGGGACCAACCGGCTCTGTGAGCTCGAGGCGGGCGAGGAGCTGCTGCTGGTGGGTCCGCTGGGCAACGGGTTCGAAGCACCCCGGGAGGGCCGCGGGGCGCTGCTGGTCGGCGGCGGTGTCGGCATTGCGCCGCTGGCGATCTGGCAGGACGAGCTCGACGCGTCCACGCCCGCCCTGCTCGGGTTCCGGGACGCCGAACACGCCGTGGGCGCCGGGCTCATGGCCAACGCGTCTGTCGCCACCGACGACGGCAGCGTCGGCCATCACGGCCTGGTCACCGACCTGCTTGAGGAGCAACTCGACGCCCGAGGCGACGAGCTCGAGGTCTACGCGTGCGGGCCGCCGGCCATGCTCGAGGCGGTCAGGGCGACCTGCGTGCGCCACGCGGTCCCGGCCCAGCTTGCCCTCGAGTCCGGCATGGCCTGCGGGTTCGGGGCGTGCTTCGGCTGCGTGGTGCCAACCGTGGACGGCTATGTGCGCCTGTGCCTCGAGGGCCCGGTGCTCGACGCCGAGCGCTTGGTCGGCGCGGCCGCGTTCGCTGGAACCGGAGCGGGGCATTGAGCGTGGAGTTCTGCGGCCTCGAGCTGGTCCACCCGATCATCAACGCCTCGGGGACGTTCGACGCGATCGCCGCCGGCCGGGCGTTCGGCGAGGAGCTGATCGAGCGCTTCCCGTTCGCCGCCTTCGTGTCCAAGACCGTGACGCTTCAGCCCCGGCAGGGCAACCCCCCGCCGCGGCTGTGGGAGCTCGCGGGCGGCCTGATCAACTCGATCGGCCTGCCCAACCAGGGCCTGCGCGGCTACCTTCAGCACGACCTGCCCGAGCTGGCCAGGCTGCCGGTACCGCTGATCGTCAACGTGATGGGCTCGAGCCGCGACCAGGTGGCCGAGCTCGTCGCCGCGTTCGGCGAGCGCGCGGAGGTGGCCGCGCTGGAGCTGAACGTTTCCTGCCCCAACGTCGAGACCGGCCTGCTGATGGGAGCCGACCCGGCCGAGATCGCCGCGCTGCTTGACCGGGTCAGGCCGCTGACCAGCAAGCCGCTGATCGTCAAGCTCACTCCGAACGCCACCGACGTCCCGGCCGTGGCGCGCGCCGCTCAGGGCGCCGGCGCCGACGCCGTCTCGCTGATCAACACCCTGCGCGGGATGGCGCTCGACCCCCGGACGGGCCGGCCCTGGCTCGGAGGGGTGACCGGCGGCGTGTCCGGCGCCGCGGTGCGGGCGGTTGCCCTCGCCCAGGTGCATGCGGTGGCACAGGCCGTCGAGATCCCGATCGTCGGGATGGGCGGCGTCGCCAGCGGCGCTGACGCACTCGATCTGATGCGCGCGGGCGCAACTCTCGTGGCCGTCGGCACCGAGAGCTTCCGTGACCCGGCGGCGGGCCTGAGAGTCGCATCCGAACTCGCGGAACTTGCCGCAAATAGCGCCGTCTGAGACGGCGCGGAGCGGCACCTCGCGCCTCCGCGCGCGGCCTCGTGAACATTTTGCAACCGCTTGCAAAACCCCCTGCAAACTCAGGGTATTACCGGAACCATGCTCGACAATGCTCTAGCTCAGCTTGAGGTCTAGTCGAATTGCGGCGTTTTACCTTGATCGCCTCCTCGCAAGATGTATAGTCGCCGCCCATGTCGCCGGTCAGCGAATCGCCCACTAAGCCTACGGCTGCACCGGAGCGCTCCCTCGTGCAACGCATGGAAGCGCTTCAGCGAGCCAACGACATCCGGACTCGCCGGGCGCAGCTCAAGCGCGACCTGAAGGCCGGCCGCCAGCCGATCGATCGGCTCCTGCTCGAGCCTCCGGACTACCTCGCCACAGCCAAGGTGTTCGACCTGCTGCTGGCCGTTCCCAAGTACGGCCGGGTGAAGGTGAACAAGATCCTCGGCCAGTGCAAGATCTCGCCGAGCAAGACCGTCGGCGGGTTGTCCGAGCGCCAGCGGCGCGAGCTCGTCGCGCTCATGCGGCGGCGCTAGTGGTCTAGTCCCAGCGTCGCCGCGGGCCGGCCGTTCTGGTGCCAAGCGCGCCCAAGGTCTTCGTGATCACCGGTCCGTCCGGGGTCGGCAAGGGCACCCTGATCCGTGGCCTGCTCGAGCGCGTGCCCGACCTCGAGCTGTCGGTCTCGGCGACAACCCGGGCTCCCCGGCCGGGGGAGCAGGACGGCGTCGACTACCACTTCCTCACTCCGCAAGAGTTCGAACGGCGGGTGGCCGCAGGCGACTTCGTCGAGCACGCCACGTACTCGGGCAACCGCTACGGCACGCTGCGATCCGAGCTCGAGCGGCGGCTCGAGTCGGGCGCCGGCGTGGTGCTCGAGATCGAGGTCCAGGGCGCCCGCCAGGTCCGCCGTGCCATGCCGGCGGCGGTGGCGGTGTTCATCGCGCCGCCCTCTCGTGAGGCTCTCCGCGCGCGTCTGATCGGGCGCGGCACCGACAGCGCCGAGCAGGTCGACGCCCGGCTGCAGACCGCCGAGCGAGAGCTGGAGTCCCAGCCGGAGTTCCGCCACGTCGTGGTCAACGACCGGCTGGAGGAGGCGACCGACGCCCTCGTCTCGATCGTCCGTGGCGAGATCGACGGCGGTGGATCTGGGCGGATCTGAGCCGTCCCCACGCTAACCTTTGGCCAACACTCCCCCTTAAGGACGGAACCGCCTTGATCTCACCCCGCATCGACAAGTTGCTCGAGCACGTCGACTCCGACTACGCCAGCGTGATCGTGGCCGCCAAGCGCGCCCGCCAGATCAACTCCTACTACCACAACCTCGGCGAGGGCACGTTCGACGAGTTTCCTCCGCCCATGGTCGAGACGCGCTCGAAGAACTACCTGACGATCGCGCTCGAAGAGGTCGCTCAGGGCAAGCTCAAGTATCACTACCGGTAGGCCCTTGCCGTGGCCCGATTGCTCCTTGGCGTGAGCGGCGGGATCGCGGCGTACAAGGCGCTCGAGGCGGCTCGCCTGGCGGTCAAGCGAGGACATGCGGTTCGCGTCGTCCAGACGCCGGCCAGCGAGCGCTTCGTCGGCCGCGCCTCGTTCGAGGCGATCACCGGGGCGCCGGTGCTGGTCAGCGAGTTCGAGCCCGACCCGGCCCGCGGCGCATATCCGGGCGAGCCACTCCCCGAACGCGCCCCGATCAGCCACCTGGCGCTGGTCGAGCGGGCCGAGCTGTACCTGATCGCGCCGGCCACGGCCAACACCTTGGCCAAGCTCGCCCACGGCCAGGCCGACAACCTCCTGACCGCCGCCGCCCTGGCCGCGGCATGCCCGGTGGCCGTGGCTCCGGCCATGAACAACCGGATGTACCTGAACCCGGCCACTCAGGCCAACCTGGACGCGCTCGAGCGGCGCGGCGTGGCGGTGATCGCGCCCACCGAGGGCCCACTCGCCTCCCACGGCGAGCAGGGCGTCGGGCGGTTGGCCGAGCCGGCGGAGCTCCTCGACGCCGGCGAGGCGCTCCTCACCCCACCGACCTACGCCGGCGTGCGGGTGCTGGTCACCGCCGGCGGCACGCGCGAACCGATCGACAGCGTGCGCTTCCTGGGCAACCGTTCGTCAGGGCGGATGGGTTACGCGCTCGCGCGCGAGGCCGTGCGGCGCGGAGCCGAGGTCACGCTGATCGCC
The DNA here is from genome assembly GCA_019241635.1 of Solirubrobacterales bacterium. GTDB lineage: Bacteria > Actinomycetota > Thermoleophilia > Solirubrobacterales > Solirubrobacteraceae > Palsa-465. The sequence goes on along the minus strand of JAFAWR010000129.1, from coordinate 6,677 downwards.
GCCAACGTGGCGCTCGAGGTCCCGGCGGGGGTGCGCCTGGTCAAGGTCCAGACCGCGGCCGAGATGGCCGACGCCTGCGGGAACGAATTGGACGCCTGCGACGTATTGCTGATGAGCGCCGCGGTGGCGGACTTCCGCCCGGCGGCCGCCGTGAACCGCAAGATCAAGAAGGACGAGGGAATCCCCAAGCTTGAGCTCGAGCCGACCGAGGACGTGCTGCGCCTGCTCGCCGAGCACCGGCGGGCGGATCAGGTGATCGTCGGTTTCGCCGCCGAGCACGGCGAGGCGGCCGTCGAGCTCGGGCGCGGCAAGCTTGAGCGCAAGCGCCTGGACGCGGTCGTCGTCAACGACATCTCGCGCGCGGGGGTCGGATTCGAGTCCGATGAGAACGAGGTAACGATCCTCACCGTCGACGGAGAGCAGCGGCACGTGCCGCGCTCCAGGAAGGAAAGGGTGGCGCGCGCCGTCCTCGATGAGGTGGAGCGATTGCGCGCAGCCCGGGAAGGAACCAGGACGGATGGAGCCCGAGCAGACACCCGTAGCCCCGCAAGAGTCTGAGGCTCACGCCGCGCTCGCGCGGCGGATCGGCGCCAACATCGCGAGCGCCGTGCAGGTGCGCACGGAGACGCTCACCCACCTGATGGTGGCGCTCCTGGCCGAGGGACACGTGCTCATCGAGGACTACCCGGGCGTCGGCAAGACCGCCCTGGCTCGTGCCCTGGCCCGCTCGATCGACTGCCAGTTCGCGCGGGTGCAGTGCACCTCCGACCTGCTGCCCGCCGACGTCGTGGGGACGAACGTGTACCTCCAGCGCGAGCAGCGCTTCGAGTTTCGGCCCGGGCCGGTGTTCGCCAACGTGGTCCTGGTCGACGAGATCAACCGGGCCTCGCCCAAGACCCAATCCGGGCTGTTGGAATGCATGCAGGAGCGCCGGGTGACCGTCGACGTCCACACCCATGAGCTGGCCCGGCCGTTCCTCGTGCTGGCCACCCAGAACCCGATCGAATACGAGGGGACCTATCCGCTTCCGGAGGCCCAGGTCGACCGGTTCATGACCAAGATCTCGCTCGGCTACCCCTCGCGCGGCGCCGAGGCCGGGATGCTCGCCGATCACGAGTCGGGCGACCGGGTGCTGACGCTGGGCCCGGTGGCCACCGCCGCCGACGTGCTGGCCGCTCAGGACGCCGCCAAACGCATCCGGGCCTCCGAGCCGCTGCGCGACTACATCGTGCGCCTGCTCTGGCGGACCCGCGAGGATCCTCGGGTCGACCTCGGCGCGAGCCCTCGCTCCGGCCTGTTGCTGCTGCGCGCCGCCAAGGCCTTCGCGATGATGCAGGGCCGCGACCACGCGCTGCCCGACGACGTCCAGGCGCTCGCCCACCCCGTGCTCGCTCATCGCCTGGTGCTCGCGCCGGAGTCGCCTCGCCGAGCCGCGGCCGATGTGGTGAGCGACGCGGTGGCCTCGGTGAGGGCGTTGTGAGCGCGGAGCCCCCGGGCCTGGGGGAGCGCCCGCGGTGAGACGGGCGGGGGCGGTCGGGGTCGCCGGGCTGGCACTGATCCTCGTCGCCCTGCTGTTCGACGCCTCACCGCTGTTCGTCCCCGGCGTCGCACTGGTCGCGCTCGCGGTGATGGCGCCGAGCTGGGTCCTCTTGGCCGCTCGGAGCGCACGGATCGAGCGGCACCTCGACTCCGAGCGGGTGGTCGAGGATGAGCCGATCGAGGCGACGATCGAAGTCCAGCGCGGTCACTGGGGCCTGCCCGGCGCGGCGGTGATCGACTCGCTGGCCGGCAAGCCGGTGCCGATTCACGCGCAGATGTCGCTGATCTCCGGGGGGGCGACGGCCAGCGTGCGCATCGTCGCCTGCTTCCCGCGCCGCGGCATCCGCCGAATCGACCCGCCGGCGCTGATCATCGCCGACGCGCTCGAGCTCGCCCGCGTCGTGCGCGTGAGCTCCTCGCCGCCGCAGGAGATCCTGGTCCTGCCGCGCACCGAACGGGTCAGGTGGGTGCCCGGAGCGGGGGAGAAGTGGCGCCGCGCAGCGGGGACCGCAGCGATCGAGCCACTCGGCGCCACCGAGGTCGACGGCCTGCGTCCGTACCGCCAGGGCACCCCGGCTTCGCGGATCCACTGGCCCGCGCTGGCCCGCGGCGCCGGACTGCTCGAGCGCCGCCTGCGCGCCGACACCGACAGCCGCCCGCTCGTCGTGCTCGACGCGCGCGGCAGCGGCCCGCCCGAGCACCTCGACGCGGCGGTCAGGGCGGCCGCCTCGCTGGTGCTCGAGCTCGGCGGCCGGGTGGGTTGCGGCCTGCTCCTTCCGGGCGAGCATCGCCCGCTCGAGGTCGAGCCCGACCTTGCCGCGTGGCCCGTGGCCCACGCCCGCCTGGCCATGATCGAGGGCGGTGCCGCCACTCGGGCTCCGGGCCTGGCTCCTGGCGCGCGGTCCTCCCAGGTCCTGTACGTGGCCGCGACAGCGATGGCGCGAATGCCGGCGGGACTCATCGGCGCCGGCGTGCGCGCCGCGGTGCTGGTCGTCCCCAAGCCGCTGGTCTCGCAGATGCCTCTCCAGGAGAGCTTTGAGGTGGCCGGTTGCCTCGGGTTCGTGGTCGGGGCAGGCCGGCGCCCGAGAGAGCGAGCCGTCGCGTGAGCTCCGGCACGCAGGTGGCCGTGCTCGCTCCGCTCGGGACCGATGCCGGTCCGAGCCGCCTGGCGCGGACCGGCGAGCGTCCGTTCGTGCGGCTGGTCGCGTTCGCCGCGCTCGGGCTCTACGGCGTGCTCCGGTGGGGCACCCTGATGAACCCGGCTCCGACCTGGCGGCTCCTCGGTCTCCTGGCGGTGGCGGTCGCGCTGGCCGGGATCGGCCCCGCGCTGCTCGAGCGCGAGCGCGCGGTGGCCGCGACGAGCGGCCGCGGCGAGCCGGTCTCCGTGCTCGGCGCGCCGCTTGCGCTGCTGGCCGTTCTCGCCGTCTTCCCGATCGCGGGAGTCCCGCTGGCCTGGGTCGTCCACCTACGGGTCGCCGTCACCGCCGATGGGATCAACCAGGGCCTTTCGGCGCTTCCGGGCATCCTGGTCCCCTACAGCGGGATCAACGAATGGGCTCGCGTGGTGATGCTCCTGGGCGCGGCCGTGCTCCTCCTCGACGCCGCGATGCTGCTGGCCTTCGCTCCACCCGCGCTCGGCGACGTCCGCCGCGCCGGGGCCGCGTTGCCGCTGATCGCGCTCGTCGTCGTGCCGGCCACGCTCGTGCACCCCGACCTCGCCTATCTGCAGGGTCTGCTCCTGTTCGTCCTGCTGGCCTTCTTCATGTGGGGCGAGCGCGTTGCCCCGGACCGGCGCGGGACAGTGGTGCTGGCCTGCGCGGCCACCGGCGCGATCGGGATGATCATCGCGCCGGTGCTCGATCAGCACTCGCCGTGGATCAACTATGAGTCCCTGACCCGTGGCTTGACCCCCGCGCACGTCGACCGATTCGACTGGACCCAGCGCTACGGGCCGCTCGTTTGGCCGCGAACCGGCAACGACGTACTCGAGGTGAAGGCGTCGCCGAAGGCGTGGAGCGGCGAGTACTGGAAGTCGGAGAACCTCGACACGTTCGACGGACGCGGCTGGACCGAGGGCGGCGCCAGTGGAGGCACGGATCTGCAGGACGTCAGCCTGGGCACGATCAAGTACTACACCCAGAACCTCACGGTCACCATGAGGGCGATGACCACCTATCAGGTCATCGCGGCCGGGTACGCGAACCAGCCCGCGCACCTGAACAGCCAGCCGCTGCCGGGCGACAGCGCTGGGACGTGGGCGTCGATGACCACGCTGGGCCCAGGCGACAGCTACACGGTGCAGGTCTACGTCCCGCATCCGAGCGCGCGTGCACTGGCGCGGGTCGGCGAGGACTATCCGGTCGACGTCAAGCAGAGCGACCTGGCCCTCAGCATGCCCCAGCTCCGCGGAGGGATCCCCCTCGCGGCCCAGATGATCCAGTTCCCCGCGTTCGGTGCGAGCGGGCTCAAACCCCAGAACCAGACCAGCCCGGACGGGGTCAGCGGGATCGGAGCGATCCAGAACTCGCCCTACGCCCCGGCCTATGCCCTCGCCCAGCGGCTCGTGCACCAGTCGCGGACGCCCTTCGCCTTCGTCCAGCGAGTCCTGGCCTACCTGGGCAACGGCTTCGCCTACTACGAGTCGCCGCCCAGCACGCCGTATCCGCTCGAGACGTTCCTGTTCCAGACACGGCTGGGCTACTGCCAGCAGTTCGCCGGCGCCATGGCCATGCTGCTGCGGATGGGCGGCGTTCCCGCGCGGGTGGCTACCGGCTTCACCACCGGCGCCTACGACTCGGCCACCAAGAGCTGGCTGGTCTCGGACATCGACGCCCACGCCTGGGTCGAGGCCTGGTTCCCGAGCTACGGCTGGGTGACCTTCGATCCCACCCCCGCGGCGGCGCCGGCCCGCGGCGGGGCGCGCAGCGGGATCAACTCGAGCAGCGTGCTCGGCGGCGCCGGCGGTCTCTCAAAGCTCGGCGGCCGGGACGCCGGCACGCCTTCCGGGACCGTGACCGGCCCCGCGAAGCCGCGTAAGAGCAGCTCCAGCGCGGCGGTCCCGCTCGCCGTGCTCGGGGTGCTCGTGGTCATGCTCGCGCTCGCGCTCGTGGCGTGGAGCCGGTCGGGTCCGCTCGATGCCGACGGTCTGCTCGCCGAGCTCGAACGGGCGCTCCACCGCAGCGGACGTCCGATCTCCGACGGCGTCACCCTGGCCGCGCTCGAGCGTCGCTTCCGTACATCGCCCGAGGCCGCCGCCTACGTCCACGCGCTGCGCGCGGCCCGCTTCGGCGGCGATGACATCCGCCCGACGCTCCGCCAGCGACGCGCGTTGCGCGGCCAACTGCGGGCCGGGCTCGGCATCGGGGGCGCGCTCCGGGCCCTGTGGGCGCTTCCGCCCCGCCCCACGCGCGGGCGGCGGGGCGCGGCCTGAGAGCCGCGGGCGCCCGCTCTACACTTCCAAGGGATGGAAGACGTCTACGAACTGTTCGTGCGCGGAACCGAGTTGCTCGAGGCCGGGCACAATCATCAGGCGACGATCCCGCTCGCGCGCGCGCGTGATCTCGCCCCGGACAAGACCTCGATCCGCGAGGCGCTGGGTCGTGCCCTGTTCGGCGCGCAGCGCTACGAGCAGGCCGCCGACGAATTCCAGGCCGTGATCGACCGCGCGCCAACCAACGACTACGCGCTGTTCTGCCTCGGCCGCTCGCTCCAGATGCTCGGCCGCCACGCCGAGGCCCGCCAGCCGCTCGCCCAGGCCGCCGGCATGCAACCGGGCCGCCAGGATTACCGCATCTACCGCGACGTAGCCCGCGCCCGCGCCGATCAAGGGCTCGAGTAAGCGGGCCTGGACACCCGTCCGGGGTCCCTCGCGTGAAGCGCGGTCCGGCTCCGGCCCTGATTCCTGTGAGCACGGGACGCCGGAGGGGTGTTAGGCCCGCCACACGGTGCTACTCTGAAACCTGAAGTCGAACGCCGGGCTTGTGCTCGGCGGCAGTACCCGAAGTGGGCGCTGGCCCACTTTTTTATTGAGCATGTGACGGAGGAGACCGAGAGTGAGTCCCAGTAGTGACGACCTCCAGGCGGAGATCGAGGCCCGGCTCGCCGCCAGCGAGCCGGACGTCGAGGTTCTGCTCGCCGAGGTTGCCCCGAACGGAACGTTGCGGCTGTTCATCGATCACCCCGAGGGCGTCACGCTCGATCTGTGCGAGCGCATCTCGGGCCACTTGAACGACTATCGCGACCGCTACTCGCTCGAGGTGTCATCCCCTGGACAGGACCGCCCGCTGACCAAGCCGCAGCACTACTCGCGTTATCTGGGCCGCCACGCCCGGGTGCGCCTGCGGGAGGCTCGGGACGGACACCGCAGCGTGACCGGCGAGCTGGTCGGCGCATCGGACCGAGATGTGACGATCGCCGCGCAGGAGGGCGTGGTCACGATTCCCTACGAGCAAATCGCCCGCTCCAACCTCGTACCTGGAGACTGAAGTCATGTCGAGAGAGATCGTCGAGGCAGTTCGCGGCCTCGCCGCAGAGAAGAACATCTCCTCCGAGAAGCTGATGGAGGCGCTCGAAGATGCGCTCTTGTCGGCATACAAGAAGACGCCCGGCGCCGCCCGCTACGCCAAGGTGGAGATGGACCGCGAGAGCGCCGATTTCAAGGTGTGGGAGCTGAAGATCCCGCCCGAGCTCGAGGAGCAGTTGCTGGTCGAGGCGACGCCTGAGCAGCAGCCCACGGTCGATCCTGAGACCGGGGAGATGCGCGAGCCGCCCGAGCCCGAGATCGACCTCGAGAAGCTCAAGGAGTACGAGGACCAGATCGAGACCGAGGACGTCACCCCGCACGACTTCGGGCGGATTGCCGCCCAGACGGCCAAGCAGGTGATCCTCCAGCGGATCCGCGAGGCCGAGCGCGACATGATGTTCGAGGAGTACCGCGACCGCGTCGGCGAGCTGATCACCGGCATCGTCCAGCAGTCCGACTCGCGCTACACGCTGGTTCAGCTGCGCGAGCGGGTCGAGGCGCTGCTGCCCAAGTCAGAGCAGGTGGAGGGCGAGCGCTACGACCACTCGCAGCGGATCAAGGCGGTGATCAAGGACGTCTCGAACTCGACCAAGGGCCCGAGCATCATCGTCTCGCG
>JAFAWR010000306.1 GCA_019241635.1 Solirubrobacterales bacterium | reverse complement strand
GCCGGCGTCGCGGCGCTGCGCGGCAAGCGCGGGAACGACCTGGTCGACGTCGGCCGCGACGCGTTCAGGTCGACGCTGAAGGCCAACTTCACGGCCAACGTCGTCCGCAACGTGTGGGCCTACGGGATCATCTTCTGCGGCCACTTCCCCGACCAGACGTACACGTTCACCCAGGAGGAGACCGACAACGAGAGCCGCGGCGCCTGGTACGTGCGCCAGCTCACCGGCGCGGCCAACATCGACGGCGGACCGCTGTTCCATGTGATCAGCGGCAACCTCGGCTATCAGGTCGAGCACCATCTGTACCCGGACATGCCCAGCACCCGCTACGGCGAGATTGCCCCCAAGGTGCGCGAGATCTGCCAGCGCTACGGCCTGCCGTACAACTCGGGGCCGTTCCACCAGCAGCTCGGCATGGTGCAGCGGACGATCCTCCGCCTGGCCTTCCCAGGCGGAAAGGTGCGACCCAAGCCCGGCGCCTACCAGGGCCCGCTGATCCGCGGCAAGGGCGAGCGCCCCGTTCCGGAAGTCGCCGGCGTCAGCTAAAGCTTCCGTCCGTGGACCGGCCGACTTAGCCGTCCACGCCGACTGCCTGGCCACGGGCAGGGGCGCCTGAATGTCCTTCTGACGACGCCTTGCCGTTGAGCGTCGTCAGAAGGACATCAGGCGCCCACGACCCGCTATCGTGGCTTGTGAGCGCTAACGGATTAGGAGGATCGGTCATGACGTGGAAACGGAGCTTTCTCGTGGTGGCAAACGTGACGGCGACCTCCGATGAGCTGATCGAGGCGCTGAAGTCACGAGCGCCGGCCGGCTTCACGCTGATCATTCCGGCGACTCCATTCGGTGGTGGGCGGGAATCCGCCGAGCGCAAGCTGAGCGAGGCCCTCGAGCAGCTCCGGGCCGCAGGGTTGGAGGCCGAGGGAGGCGTCGGCAACGCTGACCCGATCCTGGCCGTGACCGACGCCTGGGACCCCAAGAAATACGACGAGATCATCGTCTCGACGCTGCCGATGCGCTTCTCGAAGTGGCTGCACGCCGGCCTGCCGGAGCGGATCGCCAAGCTGACCGACGCCCCGGTCACCCACATCGTCTCCCAGCCCGCCAAGGCCGAGCCCGAGCTGGCACCACCTCCCGCGCACCCCGACAAGGCCATGGGTCCGCTGTCGGTCCTGGCCTGGGGCGCCCGCAAAGAGCACTGAGCAGTTTCCGGCGAGTGCCGGTCCGCCCGCCTACCCTGCGATAATCGCGGCGATGTCCGTCAACCTCGGGACGATCCTGACAGCGATGGTGACCCCGTTCGACGCCGATGGGAGCGTCGACGAGGAGGCCGCCGTCGCCCTCATGCACCACCTGGTCGAGCACGGCTCGGACGGGCTGGTGATCTGCGGCACGACCGGCGAGGCCTCGACCCTGAACGACGAGGAGCACCTCGGCTTCATCCGCCTGGCCGTCGAGGAGATGCGCGGCACCGACACGACGATCGTGGCCGGCGTGGGCTCCAACGACACCCGGCACGCGATCCACCTGACGGAGCGGGCCACCGAGATCGGCCCCGACGCACTCCTGCACGTGAACCCCTATTACAACCGGCCGAGCCGGCGAGGCATCGTGCGCCACTTCGAGGAGGTGTGCCGCGCCACCGATCTGCCGATCGTGCTCTACAACATCCCTCAGCGCACCGGCTCGGACATGCCGAACGACCTGCTCGCCGAGCTCGCCCAGCTCGAGAACATCGTCGCGGTCAAGCAGGCCAATGCCGCCAACCTGGCCAAGGTCGATGGCCTGCGAATCTATGCCGGCAACGACGACCTGCTCGCCGACGTGCTCGACATGGGCGAGGCGGGCGGCATCCTCGTGGCCAGCCATCTGTTCGGCGAGGAGATGCACCGGATGGCCGACGAGCCCGACCGGCGGCGCGAGATCGATCAGGGGCTGAAGGACGTCTACCGCGACATGCCGGTCGCGCCGCTGGCCTGCGCGACCAAGGCGGCACTGGCCATGCTGGGGATCCTGCCGGGTGCCGCTCCCCGACTCCCGTACGTGGAGCTCGACGAGTCCGAGCTCGACGTGATCCGGGCCATGCTCGAGCGCCACGGGCTGCTGCAAGCTTCTCGCGCGTGAGTAACGGCGCTCTCCGGGTCCTGCCGCTGGGCGGGCTGGGCGAGATAGGCAAGAACATGACCGTCGTCGAGTACGAGGGTCGCATCGTCGTGGTCGACACCGGGTTGCGCTTCCCGACCACCGACATGCTCGGCATCGACCTCGTGCTGCCCGACTTCGGCTATCTGCGCGACCGGGCGGACGACATCGAGGCGATCGTGGTCACGCACGGCCACGAGGACCACCTGGGTGCCCTCCCGTGGGTCATCCGCGAGCTTGACCACACTCCGCCGGTGTTCGGCGCTCGGCTCACCGTGGCCATGGCCCGGTCCAAGCTCGATGAGCACAAGCTTCGCGACGTCGAGCTCGAGGACCTGCGGCCCGGCGAGGAGCTCACGCTCGGACCGTTCCGCCTCGAGCTCGTGCACATGACCCACTCGATCCCCGACTCTTGCGCGGTCGCGCTCACCACCGAGCTCGGGACCGTGCTGGTCACCGGCGACTACAAGTTCGACCAGACCCCGGTCGACGGCTCGCCGGCCGATGTGTCTCGACTGGCCGAGCTGGGCCGGGAGGGCGTGCTGCTCCTGTGCGGCGACTCGACCAACGCCGATCGCCCCGGCTTCTCACCCTCCGAGCGCGACGTGGGGCCGCGCCTGCAGGAGGTGTTCGCCCGCGCCAGCGGGAGAATCATCGTCACCAGCTTCGCCTCGAACATCCACCGCGTTCAGCAGGTGATCGACGCCGCCGCTGGGCTCGGGCGCAAGGTCTCGCTGGTCGGCCGCTCGATGCGCAAGAACGTCAACATCGGGCGCTCGCTTGGCCACATCGAGTTCCCCGAGGGCACGCTGATCCCGCCCCAGGAGGTCGAGGACTGGCCCGACGAGAAGATCGTGGTGATCTCCACCGGGTCCCAGGGCGAGCCACTTTCCGCGCTGCGCCGGATGGCTCACAACGACCACCGCATGATCAAGCTGCATCGCGGCGACACCGTGGTGTTCTCGGCCACGCCGATCCCCGGCAACGAGCGAGCGGTGAACGAGACCGTGGACCGCCTGTTCCACATCGGCTGCGAGGTGATCACCCCGCGCGAGGCCCCGATCCACGCCTCGGGACACGGATACGCCGAGGAGCTCAAGCTGATGCTGAACCTGGTCAAGCCGCGCTACGTGATGCCCGTGCACGGCGACTACAAGCGCATCCGGCTGCACGCCCAGCTCGCCGCCGCGGTCGGCATCGATCCCGAGGACGTGTTCCGCGGCGAGAACGGGCTGCCGCTCGAGCTCGACCAGCGCGGCGCTCGCTACGGCGAGCCCGAGCAGTCCGGGATGATCTTCGTCGATGGGGTCGACATCGGCGATCCGGCCGACGTGGCGTTGCGCGACCGTCGCATGCTCTCGGGCGACGGCATCTTCATCGTGGTCGCCACGGTCTCCGAGCAGAGCGGCGAGTCGGTCGTCCCACCCGAGGTGATCTTCCGCGGCGTCCCGTTCGTCGAGCAGGCCGACAGCCTGGTCGAGGACATCCGCGAGGAGGTCGAGCGCTCGCTGGCCAACGCCGCGCACGACGGGGTGCGCGAGATCGACATGCTCCAGCAGGAGCTGCACGACGACCTGGCCGCGTTCGTCTATGACCGGCTGCGGCGGCGACCGATGGTGCTGCCGGTCGTGGTCGAGGTCTGAGGAGACGGTCTCTTCTCACGCCGTCGGCCGAACCAGGCCGGTCTCGTAGGCGAACACCACGATCTGAACCCGGTCGCGCAGACCGAGCTTGCCGAGGATCGAGCCCACGTGAGTCTTGACCGTGGCCTCGGAGAGCACGAGCCGCTCGGCGATCTCGGCGTTCGACAGGCCCCGAGCCACCTCCACGAGGAGCTCGCGCTCGCGCGGGGTGAGCGACTCGACGCGCGGATCATCCATGTCCGCGCGCTGTTCGGGGCCGGGCAGGTGGCGGGCAAACTGAGAGAGCAGGCGGCGGGTGACGCTCGGGGCGACCACCGCGTCGCCGGTGGCCACCGCCCGGATGGCCGAGAGCATGTCCGGGGGCGGGGCATCTTTCAGCAGGAAGCCGCTGGCGCCGGCGCGCAGCGCCCCGTAGGCGTACTCGTCGAGGTCGAAGGTGGTCAGGATGATGATCCGCGACCGGCTGCCCGAGTCAACGATCCGCTCGGTGGCCTTGACCCCGTCGAGGCCGGGCATCCGGACGTCCATCAGCACCACGTCGGGCTCGAGACGAGCGGTCAGCTCGATCGCCTGCTCGCCGCTCTCGGCCTCTCCGACCACGCTGAGGTCGGGCTGGGCGTCGAGCACCATCCGGTAGCCCATCCGGAGCATCGGCTGGTCGTCGACGAGCAGGATGCGCGTGGGGGGTGACTCGCTCACGCTGGCTCGCCGTCAGCTCCCGGGGTGGGCAGGGGCAACTGCGCCGAGACGACCCATCCGCCGCCCGGGCGAGGCCCGGCCTGGACTTCGCCGCTGTAGACGGCCACCCGCTCGCGCATGCCCTTCAGCCCGGAGCCGCCGTCGCCGTTGGCCGGGCCGGCGACCGCGCCGGTGTCGGCGACCTGAACCCGGACGGCCTGCTCGGTGGCGATCACCTCGACCTCGGCGGCCGCGGACGGTCCAGCGTGCTTGAGGGTGTTGGTGAGCGACTCCTGGACGATCCGGTAGAGGGCGAGCTGGACCCCGTCGGGCAGCGTGCGGGCGGCGGGGGAGACGCGATATGAGACCGGCAGCCCGGCGGCGCGGACCTGCTCGATGAGCCCGTCGATCCTCGCCACCCCGGGCTGCGGGTCGCGATCCGGATCGGCGTCGCCGCCCTCGTCACGCAACACGCCGAGCAGGCGGCGCATCTCGGCCAGCGCGCGCCGGCCCGTGCTCGAAGCGGTCTCGAGCGCCGCCTGCGCCTCGTCGGGCGCGTCGCGCAGCGCGTAGGTGGCGCCGTCGGCCAGGGCGATCATCACGGTCAAGTTGTGCGCGACCACGTCGTGGAGCTCGCGCGCGATGCGGGTCCGCTCGGCCGCCGCGGCCAGCCTGCCCTGTTGGTCGCGCTCGAGCTCGAGCCGGTCCGCCCGCTCCTGCAGTGAGACGAGCAGGCGGCGGCGGTTACGGATGTTGCGCCCGAGGATGGCGGCCGCGGCGGCCAGCCCGGTGAGCCCGACAAACGTCCTGACGTGCGCGCCGTGGAACCACCGAGCCAGCGCGAGGATCACTCCGAGCTCGAGGATCCCGGCCGCGGTGAGAACCGTCGCGGGTTCCTCGCGGCTGGCCACCGTGTACATCGCGATCAGCAGCGCGAGATCGCCGAGCACCCGGACCCCGACCAGCCACTGCACGAACGCGATGGCCGCGGTGAGCAGGAAGACCGGGAAGGGCCAGCGCGAGCGCCAGAGCAGCGGGATCGCGAAGGCCAGGTCGAGCGCTACGCCGGCCGCGCCGCCGTGGCGCGGGGTCAGCTCGGGCAGGACCAGCAGCAGGACGACCGCGGCGCTGATTGCATCCCAGCGCCGCGGTCGAAGGCTTCGAGGCACGTCCCGGACGTTACGCGTCCCGGCGCTTGAGCAGGACCGCCGCGACGATCAGCACGGCCACGGTGTAACCGCAGAACAGCGCGAATCCGCCCCACGGTGAGAACGTGTGCGCATCGCGGGTGCCCGACAGGATGCCCTGCGCGGCCACCGAGGGCAGATACGGGTTGATCGCGTTCTGCGTGCTGGTCGGGAGCAGGTTGGTCAGGCCGGGCACGACGAACAGCAGACCGGCGAACAGCGAGATCCCGCCTGCCGTATTGCGGACGATCGCGCCGAGCCCGGTGGCGAACACCCCGAGCACCGCCATGTACAGGGCCGCACCGAGGACCGAGCGCAGCGCGGGGGCGTGCCCCAGCGTCGTCTGCACGTGATGCTGGGTGAGGATGCCCTGCGACGCGAAGAACGCGACGAACGCCGAGATCAGCATCAGCACGAACGCCACCGCGGCGAACGTGCCGCACTTGGCCCACAGGACCGGGAGGCGCTTGGGCACGGCCATGAAGCTCGAGCGGATCTGACCCGTGCTGTACTCGCCGGTCAGGATCAACACGCCGAGCACGCCGATGGCGAGCTGGGCGAAGTGATAGCCGCCCACCGCGGTGTTGATCGCGTTGAAGTGAAGCCGGTCATCCGGCGCCATGCGGTCCCACCGGTTCATCTGGAAGAACGCGATGAGCGGACCGAGTCCGGCCATGGCCACGGTCGCGGCGAGCAGGGACCAGCGCGTCGAGCGCAGGGACCACAGCTTGGTCCACTCCGAGCGGAAGACTCGGAGCTGGGTTACCTGTCCGCGGGCCACGGACGTGCGGACGGGGGTTTCGAGTGTGGCTGACGTTGCGCTCATGCTGCGGCCTTCATGGTCGTGGGATCATCGGAATCGGTCGAAGTGGCGTGGTACTCCACGGTCTCGCCGGTCAGCTGCATGAATGCCTGCTCGAGGGACAGCTGAAGTGGGGTGAGCTCGGCCAGGACGATCTTCTCGGCCAGCGCGACCTCGCCGATCTCCTGGCCGGTGAGGCCGTGAACCTCGAGCACGTCGCGCTCGACGCTCTCGACCTGCGCCTCCTTGGCCGCCAGCGCGTCGCGCAGGGCGGTCGCCTGGGGTGAGACCACGCGAACCGCGGCGCCGGTCGAGGCGCGCTGCACGAACTCCTCCACGCTGGTGTCGGCGATCAGCTTGCCGCGTCCGATGACCACCAGATGCTCGGCGGTCTGGGCCATCTCGGCCATCAGGTGCGAGGACAGGAACACCGTCCTGCCCTCCTTGGCCAGCCGCTTGAGCAGCGTCCGGATCCACAAGATGCCCTCGGGATCAAGGCCGTTGGCGGGCTCGTCGAGGATCAGCACGCGCGGGTCGCCGAGCAGCGCGGCCGCGACGCCGAGGCGCTGGCCCATACCCAGCGAGAAGCCTCCGACTCGCTTGCGCGCGACCGATTGGATGCCGACCAAGTCGATCACCTCGTTCACGCGTGAGCGGCCAATGCCGTGGGTCTGGGCGAGCGCCAGCAGGTGGTTGTAGGCCGAACGGCCGGTGTGGACTGCGCGAGCCTCGAGCATCGCGCCGACCTCGTGCAGGGGCGCCCCGAGGTCGAGATAGGAGCGGCCGTCAATGGTGACCGATCCGGAGGTGGGGGCGTCGAGCCCGAGGATCAGGCGCATGGTGGTCGACTTGCCCGCGCCGTTGGGACCGAGGAAGCCCGTGACCACCCCGGGCTTCACCTGGAAGGTCAGGTCGTCGACCGCGACCTTCTCCCCATAGCGCTTGGTTACGTTTTCAACGGAGATCATGGCGCCAGTATCGGCCCGCGGCCTGGTTCTCGCCATCGGCCGCTAGAGGGATCTTTGCCGGAGGGGTCAGCCTCAGGTAGTAGTCGGCTCGGCCACGCCCACATCGGCCCGCACGGTGCCCTTGCGCGTCCTCGGCCGTACCGATCGCAGGCAGAGCAGGCCGCCCAGGGCGACCGCGAAGATCGTCACGGTGGCGACCCCGAGTCCGGCGCGGGCCCCCGCCACGGCCATCAGCCACCCGACCAGCGGTCCGCCGATCGGCGTCGAGCCCTGGAAGGCGACGAACCAGAGCGACATGACCCGGCCGCGCATGTCCGGCGCCGCGGTGAGCTGGAGCGTCGAGTTGGCCATCGACATGAACGAGATGCTGCCCCAGCCGACGAAGGCCAGCGCGGCCAGCTCGAGTGGCAGGCTGGGAGCCAGCGTCGCCGCCGTGAGCGCGATGCCGAAGCCACCGGAGGCGACCACCAGGGCGCGCAGGCCGATCTTGCCGCGGGCGGCCACCAGGAGTCCGCCGAGCACGGCGCCGGCCCCCATCGCGGCGGTCATGAAACCGAAGCCGGTCGATCCGGCATGCAGACCGCGACTGGCCATCACCGGCAGCGTCACCTGAAATTCGTAGGTCAGACAGCCCGCGAGCCCCATCATGATCAGCGGGATCAGGAGCTCGGGCGTGTGGCGGACGTAGCGGAAGCCTTCGCGGAGCTGGCCCTTCGCCCGCGGGGTCGGCATCGTCGGGTTCAGCGCGCTGCGGTCCATGGCCAGGAGCGAGGCGATCACCGCGACGAAGCTCGCCGCGTTGAGCAGGAAGCAGATCCCGATGCCCACGGTGGCGATGAGGATTCCGGCGATCGCCGGTCCGACCACGCGCGCGGTGTTCGCCATCACCGAGTTCAGGCTGACCGCGTTGCGCAGGTGCTCGGGGCCGACCATCTCGAGCATGAACGACTGGCGGGCCGGGTTCTCGAAGGCGTTGTTCAGACCCAGCAGGGCGGCCAGCACACCGATCTGCCAGAAGCGGACCTCGCCGGTCACGGTGAGCACGCCGAGGATCAGCGCCTGCATGCCCATCGCGCTCTGGAGAATGATCGAGAGCCGCCGCTTGTCGACCCGGTCGGCGATCACCCCGCCATACGGGCCGAGCACCAGGACCGGCAGGGTCTGCAGGCCGATGATCACCCCGAGCGCGGTGCTCGAGTGGGTCAAGGTGAGCACCAGCCAGGACTGCGCCGTCATCTGCATCCACGTCCCGGCCAACGAGGTGGCCTGGCCCGCGAAGTACAGCCGGTAGTTGGGGACGGAAAGCGCGGCGAACGTGACGCGGCCGGCGCGGATCACCCGCGTCAAGGCCGGTCTCCCGTCGCGAGCCGCTCGGCGAGCTCCTCGAGCGAGTCCAGCGCGGCCAGGATGTGCTCGCGGTCGGCGGGCTGCAGACGCTCGAGCGCCAGATTGAGGGCGTCGGTGCGCTCTCGCCGGATCCGCTCGGCCAGGCGCTTACCGGCCACGGTGGGCTTGACCCACGCGGCGCGCCGGTCGCCGGTGTCGGCCGAGCGCTCGACCAGTCCGTCCTCGACGAGCTGGGCGATGGCCCGGGAAAGCTGGGTGGGATTGACGGCCTCAGACGCGGCCAGATCAGACAGTCCGATCCGGCCTTCGCGCACCACGCTGAGCAGAACCGAGGTCCGGGTGGGAGTCAGCCCGGCGGCCAACGCGGCCGGCGTTGGGCGCAGCCGGCGCGAGAGCCTTCCGATCACGGCCCGCAGGCGGGCGGTCGTCTCGAGATCGAGCTTGGTAAGTGTGGGGGGCATCAATACGCTTATCGGCAGATACTTGCTTGCTGATAGGCAATTTTAGCACCGGACGCGGCGCAGGAGCACCGACCAGGGTTGAGCGTGAGCCCCGGAAACGATCCGCGGACTCCTCGCGGAACTACGCTGCGCCCTACGACCCTCGTCCCACCCGCGCCGGAGTCCGAGGATCGTCTCCGGTGGCGAGCGACGGCTCGCGGGGGATCGTGATCACGAAGCGCGCGCCGTTGCCCGCCGCCGGATGCTCCAGGGTGACCGTGCCGCCGTGGGACTCGGCTACCGCCCGGACGATGGCGAGGCCCAGGCCCGAGCCGCGGGTCCCGGTGCTCGGGCCGCGCACGAAGCGATCGAACACGCGCGGGCCGAGCTCGGGCGGGATTCCCGGGCCGTCGTCCTCGACGGTCAGGACGGCGCTGCCGTTCTCGATCCCGGTGAAGGCGCGGATGTGGGTCCCCGGCGGGGTGTGACGAGCCGCGTTCTCGATCAGGTTCAGCGTCAGGCGGTGCAGCTCATCCTTGACGCCGGGAACCACCGCGGGCTGGGCGTCGATCGACAGCTCGTGGTCCTCGGCCATCGGTCCGAGTTCGGAGGCCGCCTCGAGCAGAACATCGGCCAGGTCGGTGGGACCGCGCGACTGGGTGCGGCGGGCGTCGGCCCGGGCCAGTAGCAGCAGGTCGCCGACCAGCCGTCGCATCCGACGGGCCGAGCGCAGCGCGGCCTGGGCGGTGTCGGCCTGGTCGCCGCCGAGCTCCTCGGCGAGCAGCTCGAGGTTGGCCAGCAGGCTGGTGAGCGGCGTGCGCAACTCGTGGGAGGCGTCAGCCACGAACTGGCGCTGGCGCTCGAGCGCATGGTCGCTGTCGGCGCGCGCGGCGCCCAGCGCCTCGAGCATCCCATCCACGGTCCGGGCCAGCTCGGCCACCTCGTCCTCGGACTCCGCCTGCGGCACCCGCAGCGTCGGATCGCGGGTCCGCTCGATCTCGCGCGCGGCTTCGGTCAGCTGCTTGATCGGTCGCATGGCCCGGGCCGCGGTGGCCAGGCCGCCGAGCAACGCGAGCACGGTGCCACCGAGCACGCCGAGGAGCAGGATCACGCGCACCCGGGCCAGCGTGTGATCGATGTCCGACAGCGGCCGCGCATACAGCAACCACACGGGGACGCCCTCGACGGGGATCTGCTGGGCCGAGACCCAATAGCCCTCTTGTTGGTAGGTGCCCTCGCGGGCGGGCAGCGGGAAGCTCGGCCGCGCGGGCAGGAACTTCACGCCCTTGACCCGCACCTGCTCCTGCGTGCACAGCAGCGATCCCGCCTGGTTGAAGATCCTGATCTGGACGTGCTCGGCGCTCGTGTAGTCCTTCAGCGAGACCAGCTGGTGGTTGCAGTTGAGGTTGCCGCTGTTGGAGATCCACTTCAGGTTCAGGTCCTGGGCCAGCTGCTCGGCGTTGCTGCGCACCTCGTCGTTGAACTGCCCGCGCAGCTGCCGGTCGGTGAGCACGCCGACGATCGCCGCGAACGAGGCGAGGATCACGCAGGTGAGCATCGCCGAGCCGCCGGCGAGGCGCCACTTGATCGGGATCCGCCTATACGCGGAGAACGTAGCCTGCGCCGCGGATCGTGTGTAGGAGCCTGGGCTCGCCACCCGCTTCCAGCTTTCTTCGAAGGTTCGATACGAACACTTCGATCGTGTTGGTCATCGAGAACGGGTCGTAGCCCCACACCTCGTCCAGCAGGCGCTGGCGGGAGATGACGATCCGCTCGTTGCGCATCAGATACTCGAGCAATTCGAACTCGCGTTGGGTGAGATCGACTGGCCGGTCGTCGCGGGTGACCTCGTGCGTGTCCGGGTTCAGCTTGAGGTCGCCGATGGCCAGCATGGCCTGGCCCCGGGGTGGCCGGCGCCGGAGCAGGGCTCGCAGCCTGGCCAGCAGCTCTTGGCGCTCGAACGGCTTGACCAGGTAATCGTCGGCGCCGGCGTCGAGTCCCTCCACGCGCGCCTCGACGCCGTCGCGGGCGGTCAGCACCAGGATCGGCACGTCATCGCCGGACTGACGCAGGCTCTTGGCCACGTCCACGCCGTCGAGGCCGGGCAGCCCCAGGTCGAGGATCACCAGGTCGGGCAGAAAGCCATGGGCCTCGTCGAGCGCGTCCACGCCGTCACCGGCGATTCTCACCTCGTAGCCCTCCATCCGCAGGGAACGCTGGAGGACCTGGGCGATCGCATCGTCGTCTTCGACGACCAGCACCCGGGGTGTCCGCTCGTAGTCGGTCATTGATGTCTTCAGATGGTACGGCGGCCGATCCGGATCTCCCGGATTTTCCGGGACAGGCGATGATGTCGGCGATGAGGCGGCGCCGGGCGACGAGCGTGGTGCTGGCATGGCTCGCCGGGGCGGCCATGCTGACCGGGGGTGTTCTCGTCTATGCGGGGCACGTGCTCTCGAACTCCGATCAGTTCGCCACGCGGGCCACCGCAACCCTCCGCGACGGCGCCATGCGCGGGGTGATCGCTCGCACCCTGACCTCGAAGCTGCTCTCCGTGGAGCCCGATCTGGTTGCGGTGCGGCCTCTGGTGAGCGGAGTCGCCCACCTCGTGGTCGGCTCGGCGCCGTTCCAGGCGATCGTCGAAGGCGCGATCTACGACGTGCACCGCACGGTGTTCGTCCGGGGCTCGGACACGTTCACGATCCGTCTGGCCGATCTCGGGGTCTTGGCGGACGCGCAGCTGCGGAAGTTCGCCCCCGAACTGGCCAAGCGCATCCCCGAGTCGACCTCGGTCGTCCTGTCGAGCGTCCGCGGCGGAGAGCTCGGGCGGGTCACCGACGTCGGACGGAGCCTGAACGCCGCGCGGGCCGCGGGAATGTGGCTGCTCGTCGCCGCGCTCCTCGGGCTCATCCTGTCGATCGGGCTTGCCCTTAAGCGGATGGCCGCGCTGCGGCGATGCGGTCTGGTCGTGCTGGGCGCCGGACTGCTCGGGGCGGTGGTCTACACGGTGGCGCGGGCGCTTGTCCTCGCCCAGTTCACCGTTGGGGACGCCCGCACCGCAGCGGGTGTGGTGTGGGGCGCCTTCCTGGCCGACTTTCGTTTCTGGGCCTTGCTCGCCGCCGGCGCGGGCGCGCTCGTGGCGGCAGTGGCGTGGCTGCTCGGGCGACGCTCAGCGCAGTCGCCACCGCCCGAAGAGCGCTCGCCGACGCCCGGACCCCCCAAGCGCTCGCCCACTTCAGGACCGCCTGAGCGCTCGCCGCGGCGCGCGGTTCGTGCGGCGGCAGCGCTGGGCGTGACCGCGTTGGTCATCGCCGGCGGCTTCGTGCTTGCCTCCGCCTCACACGGGGAGCCGCGCCTCGAGCATCCGATCGTCTCCTGCAACGGTTACGCCGAGTTGTGCGACCGCCCGGTCAACCAGGTCGTTTTCCCGGCCACGCACAACTCGATGGGCAGCTCGACCGAGGCGGGCTGGTTCTTCCCCAACCAGGACGGTGGCATCCCCGAGCAGCTCTCGGCCGGATCCGCGGCCTGCTTATCGACACGCACTACGGGGTCTCGACGCCGAGGGGAGTGGCGACGGTGTTGACCGCCGAGACCCGGAAGCTGGCCACCGTGGTCGACGCGGTCGGACCCGGGTTCATCGCCGCCGTAGACCAGCTGCGCGCCAGGATCGGGCTGAACCCCGCGGGACGGCGTCAGGTGTTCCTGTGCCATGCGTTCTGCGAGGTCGGCGCGACCTCGGCCGAGGTCGCCTTCGGCCAGATCCGCGACTTCCTGGTTGAGCATCCCGACCAGGTCCTGCTGATGAGCGTCGAGGACGACGTGTCCCCGGACGACACCGAGACCGCTCTCGCCGATGGCGGCTTGCTCGATCTCGTCTACTCCGGCCCCTCGGGGCCGCCGTGGCCCACGCTCAGACAGCTCATCGAGCAGGACCGCCGGGTGATCGTGTTCGGCGAGAACGACACCGATCACCTGGCCTGGTACCGGCCGCAGTTCAAGCTGCTCGAGGAAACGCCGTACCACTTCGGCAGCGCCGCGCAGTTGGCCGACGCTTCAAGTTGCCGGGCCAACCGAGGCGGTAGCGGCAAGTCCCTGTTCCTGCTCAACAACTGGGTCGACACCACGCCGGCCCCCCGGCCGTCCAACGCCGACGTGGTCAATGCCTACGAGACCCTGCTCGGGCGGGCGCGGCGGTGTGAGGCGGAGCGACACCGTCTGCCGAACCTGATCGCCGTGGACTTTTACAGGCGCGGGGACGTCCTGCGGGTGGCCGCCACGCTCAACGGAGTCTGAACCGCCCGCGGCAGGAAGGCGCCAGCCCGCGTCGAAGGCTGTTCACCCGAGATGGCCGCCCGCAAGCGCTCAAAGACGCCGCCCAAGCGCGCGACGCGCTCGCTCCTGGCTGCCCGGCCGGCGCTGCGGATGCCCCGCGCGCCGCAGCTCGAGTCTCATCACGTGGACATCGTCGGGCTGGGCCTGATCGCGCTGGGCGTGCTCCTTGGCGGCGTCGCCTACGCCGGATGGGACGGCGGCACCCTGGGCAACGGTGCGGTCACCGGCCTGCGCTTCCTGCTCGGCGCCCTCGGGTATGTGGTCCCCGCCGCTCTGGTCCTGGGCGGAGCGCTGCTCCTGGCCCGCGAGCTCCGTCCGCCCGTACGGCCGCTGCGCACGGGACTGTTGTGCCTGACCGCGTCGATCACGCTTTCGCTCGCGGCCGGGACGCTCGGCGTCGGCCCCGGCCAGCTCCATGGCCCCGATTTCTGGCACGCGGCGGCGTTCGAGAACCGGGGCGGCGTGGTCGGACAGGCCGAGCTGTGGGTCACCTCTCATCTCATCTCGACCCTCGGGGCCGACATCTTCGCCGTGTTCCTGTTCGTGGCCGGACTGATCCTGGTCACCGGCGCCGGCGTCGCGGGAGTCGTGCGCGCCACGCGGGAAGGGGTCGCCGGAACCACTCGCGTGATCCGGCGCTCGACCGGTGAGATGACCGCGTCGGTGACGCGTCGGCCCGGTAGCGCAACCGCGGCGGCCCGCCGGCCGGCCACGGCCGCCGCCCGGGTGCGCAGCGGCGAGACCGGCGACGGCGACGAGGTTGACGACGTCGAGCCGCTCCTGCCGCCCGAACCCGACACGTCCGAGCTGGTCGTGCGCGCGACGCATGTCGAGGCGCCACCGATCTCCGACGACGGGGTGGAGGCCGATGAGCCCGAGCTCGCGTTCCCTGACCCGGAGCCGGCGGGGAACGTGCGAACGCCGGCCCCGGAGGACCTCACTCCTCAGGGCCGCTACCGCGAGAGCATCACCGATGACCCGAGCTTCGTATGGCGACTCCCTTCGGCCCGGTTCCTCGTGCGCTCCACGGGCGAGGCGGCCAAGCCGGATACCGCCGGCCAGGAGCAGGTCGCGGCGACCCTGGTCGAGACCCTCGGGCACTTCGGGATCCAGGCCAAGGTGATCGGCCGGGTGACCGGGCCCCACATCACCCGTTATGAGCTCCGCCTGGCGCCGGGCACCAAGGTCTCCAAGGTGGCGCAGCTCAAGGACGACCTGGCCTACGCGCTGGCGGCGGTGGAGATCCGCATCCTGGCGCCGATCCCCGGCAAGCAGGCGGTCGGGGTCGAGGTCCCGAACGCCCGCCGGAAGATCGTGCATCTGGGCGACGTTTTCCAGGAACCGCCGGCGGACTGGTCGCCGCTCACCGTGTGGCTCGGCAAGGACATCGCCGGACGGGCCATCGGCGCCGACCTGGCCAAGATGCCCCATCTGCTGGTCGCCGGAACGACCGGCGCCGGCAAGTCCGCGTGCGTGAACGCGATGCTCTGCAGCGTGCTGCTGCGGGCCACCCCGCACGAGGCGCGAGTCGTGCTGGTCGACCCCAAGCAGGTCGAGCTCAATCACTACGAAGGGGTCCCGCACCTGCTGACGCCGGTGATCACCAGCCCACGGATGGCGGCGAACGCCCTGCAGAACCTGGTGCGTGAGATGGAGCAGCGCTACGGCACGATGTCGCTGGCCCGGACGCGGTCGCTCCCCGAGCTCAACCGGTCGCGCGAGAAGCGCGGCGAGCCGCCGCTCCCGTACATCCTCTGCGTGATCGACGAGCTCGCCGATCTGATGATGGTCGCTCCGGCCGACGTCGAGGACTCGATCATCCGCCTGGCCCAGAAGGCGCGCGCCGTCGGCATCCACCTGGTTCTGGCCACCCAGTCGCCGAGAGTCGACGTAATCACCGGGATGATCAAGGCCAACGTGCCCTCGCGGATCGCCTTCGCGGTCTCCTCGCAGACCGACTCGCGCGTGATCCTCGATCACAACGGCGCGGAGTCGCTGCTCGGCCAGGGCGACATGCTGTTCTCGCCGGTCGGCTCTAGCAAGCTCCAGCGCATTCAGGGCGCCTACATCGACGAGGAGCAGATCGCCGAGCTCACCGAGGCGTGGCGCCGGCAGGGCGAGCCCGAGTTTCACGAGGAGCTGCTTAACGAAGTCGATTCCTCGGACGGCGGCTCTGGCTCGGAGGAGGCCTCGGAGTTCAGTCCAGATGAGGATCCGCTGCTCGAGGAGGCGATCGCCCTGGTGGCCCAGATGGGAACCGCCTCGACCTCGATGCTCCAGCGCCGGCTTCGCCTTGGCTACACGCGCGCGGGACGGCTGATCGACATGCTCGAGCGTCGCGGGATCATCTCGGGCTATGAGGGTTCGAAGCCGCGACAGGTGCTGATCGGCGAGGCCGACGTGCCGCGGATCCTCGCCCATCTCGCCGAGGCAGACGGCCCGAGCGTGCCCCCGCCGGTGCGCGTTCCCGACGACGCCGACGACGAAGAGCAGTAAGCCCTTGTCCGGCCGGTCCGAGCGGCGCACCAGACGCCCGGCGGCTGAAGCTTCCGACGCTAGCCTTCGCAGGCGGATGGCGGATATCGGCACCACACTCCGCGAGGCACGGATCCGCGCGCGAATCGACATCACCGAGGTGGAGGCGCGGACGAAGATCCGCGCCAAGTACCTGCGGGCGATCGAGAACGAGGAGTGGGACCTGCTTCCCGGACCGGTCTACGTCAAGAGCTTCCTCCGCACCTACGGCGAGTTCCTGGGCGTCGACACCCGCATGCTCGTGGACGAATTCAAGCGCCGCTATGAACGCCCGGCCGACCAGGACATGCGACCGATCAGCTCGCTCGGGCGGGAGCGCGAGCGCCGGCGGCGCCGTCCCCGCCTCGGCCGGGTCGGTGTGGTCGTCGTCGCCCTGGCCGCCGTCGCGGTCGCGCTGTACCTGCTCGGCAGCTCGAACAAACCGCCGACCACCACGACGTCCAACTCGGTCGCCTCGCGATCCCTGACCACCGGAACCACGGCGACCTCGCACACGACCACTTCTCACAAGCCGCCGGTCAAGCACCACCACCATGCGCCGCCGCCCCACCCGACCACGGTGACCGTGAAGCTCGTCGCGACCAGCCCGGTGTACGTGTGCGTGGAGGACGGCACCGGCAAGCGGCTGATCGCGGGGGTGATCTACACCGCCGGCCAGACCATTCCCACCGAGACGGCGAACAAGCTGCTCATGACCTTTGGCAACAGCACCGTGCAGATGAAGGTCAACGGCAAGACCGTGCCGGTCGGGCCCGGGGCGCCGGTCGGCTACGAGGCGACCCCGAATAAGACCACCGTGCTGCCCGCCGCCCAGCGACCCTCGTGCGCATGAGCGGTGTTTCGGCGTCCCGGGCCCCGGTCAGGGCCGGAATCCTGGTCACCGGCACCGAGGTGCTGACCGGGATCATCACCGACCGCAACGGCCCGTGGCTCTCCGAGCGCCTGCTCGAGCTCGGGGTGGACACCGCGATGATCCAGATCGTCGGCGACCGGCCCGAGGACCTGATGGGCGCGCTGCGGTTCATGGCCGACGCGGGCATGGCAGTGATCGTCACCAGCGGCGGCCTCGGACCTACCGCCGACGATCTCACGGCGGAGATCGTGGGCGAGTTCGCCGGGCGGGAGCTGGTCCTGGATGCGGCGCTGGAGGAGCAGATCGCCGAGATCATCCGTCCGATGATGAGCCGCTGGCCGGGGCTTGATCCCGACGCCATCCGAGCGTCGAACCGCAAGCAGGCCGTGGTCCCGGTCGGGGCGACGGTCCTCGACCCGGTCGGCACGGCACCGGGGCTGGTCGTGCCTCCGGCGTCCGGATCCGGCCCGACCGTCGTCGTCCTGCCCGGCCCGCCGCGCGAGCTGCACGAGATGTGGGAGAAGGCGATCTCCACCGAGGCGTTCCGGGCAGCCATCGCCGGCGCGGTGGACTACCGCCGGGGCATCATGCGCCTGTACGGGATTCCCGAGTCCGAGATCGCCAACACGCTCCGCGCGGCTTCGGAGGCGGGTGTGCCGTTGGACGGGCTGGAGATCACCACGTGCCTGCGGCGCGGCGAGATCGAGGTGGCCACGCGCTACGAGGCGCCGGCCGAGTCCGACTACGCGTCGTTCGTCGAGTTCCTCTCCGAGCGCCACCGCGAGCAGCTGTTCTCACCGGACGGCGCGACCGTGGACGAGCAGATCGCCTCGCTGCTGGTGCGTTCCGGGCGGACCGTGGCGGTCGCCGAGTCGTGCACCGGCGGGCTGATGTCGGCCCGGCTCACCGAACGCGGTGGCTCCTCGGAGTTCTTCCTGGGCGGCGCCGTGGTGTATTCGAACGAGGCCAAGGTGTCGCTGGCCGGCGTCGATGCCGGGTTGATCGATCGCTTCGGGGCAGTGTCGGAAGAGGTGGCCGAGGCGCTCGCCTCCGGCGCGGCCGAGCGCTTCGGCACGGATTTCGGCATCGGGATCACCGGCATCGCCGGCCCCGACGGAGGCAGCGACGAGAAGCCGGTCGGCACCGTGTGCTTCTCGGTCTCCTCGCGCGACGGGGCGCGCTTGACCCGTCGCGTGCTCCTGCCGGGAAGCCGCTCGGACATCCGCGACCGCTCGACCACCGTGGCCATGCACCTGCTGCGCCGAGTGCTGCTCGCCGACGGCGTGGCGGCGGTCTCCTCGGAGGCGGGTACCGGCGAGCGCGGATGAGCGCCGGCGATGTGTCCGGCGACGTCTCCGGCGCCGATGACGCCTCGCGGTCGCCCGGCGAGCGAGCCCGACTGTTCGTCGCCCTCGAGCTTCCCGCGTCCGCGCGCGACATCCTGGCCCGGTGGCGCGGGACCAGCCTGCGCGACATTCCCGCGCTGCGTCCGGTACCGGTCGAGCACCTGCACGCCACCCTGTGCTTCCTGGGCTCACGCCCGGCCGCGCAGATCGATGAGATCGCCGCGGCGTGCGGTGCTGTCGCGGGTGAGCCGGTGGTCGAGCCGCAGCTCGGAGAGCCCGTGTGGCTTCCGTCCCGCCGTCCTCGCGTGCTCGCCGCCGTGCTGTCGGATCCAGACGGTGCCCTGGCCCGCCTCCAGGCCTCGCTGTCCTCCGCGCTCGCCGCCGGCGGCTGGTACGCGCCCGGGTCGCGGCCCTTCCTGCCCCACGTAACCGTGGCCCGCGTGGCCAAGGACGCGCGGATCAGGCCGTCGGTTCTCGAGCCGCCCCCGGCGGTCGAGGTTCGCTGCACGCGCGTGACCCTGTACCGCTCGCGCCTCGGCTCATCCGGGGCCCGCTACGAGCCGTTGGGTGTGGTCGAGCTCGGCTCGGCGCCCGGCGCCGCGGACCCAGTCTCGGTGGTGCGCCGCTTCCACGCCGAGCAGGGGCGCCTGTACGCGGGCGGGGATGCCGCCGGCGTCCGGGAGCTGTTGGCCGACGACGTCGTCTGGCACGTGCCCGGCGCCAGCGCGATCGCCGGCGAGCATCGCGGGGCGGAGGCCGTGCTCGCCTACATGGACGCGCGCCGCCGGCTCATGGATGGCACCTTCCGGGTGTCGGTCCACGGCGCGTCGTTGATCGCCGGCCGCGTCGTGCAGCTCGCCGGCGGCCGCGCGATGCGCGACGGCCGCGAGGTCGCCTGGGAAACCGTCGGCATCTTCCGGGTCGTCGGCGGCCGGATCGCCGAGTGCTGGCTGATCCCGTTCGACCAGGCCGAGTTCGACGCCATCTGGTCGGCGCGCGCCCCATCTCGAGATCGGGCCTGACCCGCGCGGCACCCTCGATTCGCGGCCCTGGCCCGGGACTAACCCGTCATTCGCACCCCCGCGGAGGCCGAGATGTCACTTTGGTCACGCATGGTCAGCAGTTCTCGCCACTCGTGTCCGGGGGAGGGCCGAGTGGCGGATTTGTCCCGTAGCTGACCGCGTGACGCTGCTCGCCCGGATCCGCGATTCTTCTCGGCATGCGCGTAGCGATCACCGGCGCCACCGGGCTCATCGGGCGAGCTCTCGTCAAGGCCCTCCTGAGTCGCGGCGATGAGGTCGTGGCGCTGTCCCGCGACGCCGACCGCGCCCGCCAGGCGCTCGGCGGCCAGATCGAGGCGCACGCCTGGCCAGACCCCGCCGCGGCGCCACCGCCCGAAGCGGCCCTGGCCGGGGCCGACGCCGTGGTCCACCTTCTCGGCGAGCCGGTGGCGCAGCGCTGGACCGCCCAGGCCAAGGAGCGCATACGCCGCTCGCGCACCGACGGGACGCGCTCGCTGGTCGAGGGCCTGCTCGCCCTGGCCCCGGACCGCCGTCCGGCGGCACTCGTCTCACAGTCGGCCGTCGGCTTCTACGGGCCGCACGGCGACGAGCCCGTCACCGAGGACGCTCCGCCCGGCCACGATTTCCTGGCCGGCGTGGTCGTCAGCTGGGAGGAGGAGGCGATGCGCGGCGCCACCGAGATGCGGGTCGCGGTCACCCGCACCGGGGTCGTGCTCTCGCCGGACGGCGGCGCGCTGGCCAAGATGCTTCCGTTCTTCCGCCTCGGCATCGGCGGACCGGTGGCCGGAGGACGCCAGTACGTGCCCTGGATCCATCTCGACGACGTCGTCGGCGCCATGCTCCTCTGCCTCGATAACACCGCCGCCACCGGTCCGGTCAACCTGGCCGCGCCGAGCCCGGTAACCAACGCGGAGTTGTCGCGCACCCTGGGTCGCGTCCTGAAGCGACCGGCGGTGCTCCCCGTCCCGGCGATGGCGCTGAAGCTGCTCTACGGCGAGATGGCCCAGATTGTGCTCACCGGCCAGCGCACCCTGCCCGACCGCCTGGACAAGCTCGGCTACGCGTTCCGCCATCCCGACCTCGAGGCCGCGCTCCGGGACGTCCTCGGGCGCAGCTGAGCGGCGCCGCCACCCGTGCAAACCCGGTCGGATCGATCCGAGCTCAGTCCGCTGCGGCCACGCGAGTTCTTCGCGCAGTCGTGGTCCGGCGAAGGCGAATGGATCGCCCCGTCCTGGCTCCGCCGGCTCGCCCGGCGGCCGCGCTGGTTCTCGTTCACCACCGCGACAACCTGGCTGACCGATGACGTCTGGCTCGTCCACGACGCGCTCATCTGGGAGAACGGACGCACGGAGTACCGCAGCGGCATGGCGCGCCTGACCGCCGAGAACCGGATCCGCTTGAGCTACGACGACATGCTCGGAGGGACCGACCTGTGGCTACGAGCCGACGGCTTCGCGTTCTCGCCCTACCGGATCCTGGTGGCGATGCCGCCCCTGCCGCTCCCGCTCGTGATCGGCGCGCACGATGCATGCGAGTGGGACGCGCCGAGCCAGGAGCTGATCGACACCATCCGGCTGCGGCTGTTCGGCCTGCCGATCGGGCATATGGTCATTCGCCTGCATCCGGTGCCGCCGGCAAGCTGAGCGCGCGCCCGGTCCGGCCACCCCTCCGCAGTCCGCCCGCGCCGCCGCGGTCCGCCCGCGCCGCCGTGGTCCTGGCCACCCCCGCTGGCGCAGCCGAACCCCCATCGTCCGGCCTCCGACACACAATTGGCACACAGTTGTTGCTCTTCGGTGACGAGTGCGTCTTGTTCCGTTGCAGGGCACGCCCCTAGCGTCCCGGTTCCGTCCGCCACCCCGCCTACCGTGGTGGATCAAAGCGCGTAAGACAAGGAGCCGAACCCAAGATGAGCGAGAACGACAAGCCCGGTGTGAGGAACGGGGCAACGTCAGATCCAAAGGCGGATGCCAAGCGGCAGGCCGCGCTCCAGGGCGCGCTGACCCAGATTGAGCGACAGTTCGGCAAGGGCACCGTCATGCGCATGGGGGATCCGGGCGCGCGCGTGGCTGTGGATGCGATCCCCACCGGCGCCCTGCCGCTCGACCTCGCGCTCGGGATCGGCGGCGTCCCGCGGGGCCGGATCGTCGAGATCTTCGGACCGGAGTCATCCGGGAAGACGACGCTCGTCTACCACATCCTCGCCGAGGCCCAGAAGCTCGGCGGCGTGTGCGCGTTCGTCGACGCCGAGCACGCCATGGACCCGCTGTACGCCCAGCAGATCGGCGTCAACATCGACGAGCTGCTGGTCTCCCAGCCCGACTACGGCGAGCAGGCGCTCGAAATCGTCGACATGCTGATCCGCTCGGGAGCGGTCGATGTGATCGCGATCGATTCGGTGGCGGCCCTGACTCCGCGGTCCGAGCTCGAAGGCCAGATGGGCGACCAGACCGTCGGCGTTCAGGCGCGCATGATGTCGCAGGCGATGCGCAAGATCACCGGCGGCCTGAACCGCACCCAGACCCTGTGCGTGTTCACCAACCAGATCAGGGAGAAGGTTGGCGTGATGTTCGGCTCGCCGGAGACCCAGCCGGGTGGCCGGGCACTGAAGTTCTACGCCTCCCAGCGTTTGGATATCCGCCGCATCGAGACGCTCAAGGACGGCACCGAGGCGGTGGGCAACCGGGTCCGGGTCAAGGTGGTCAAGAACAAGGTCGCGGCGCCGTTCAAGCAGGCCGAGTTCGACATCGAGTTCGGCAAGGGCATCTCGACCTCGGGCTGCCTGATCGACTACGGAATCGAGCACAACATCATCACGAAGTCCGGATCGTTCTTCTCCTATGGCGAGGAGCGGCTGGGCCAGGGACGCGGCAACGCCAAGGCGTTCCTCGACGAGCATCCCGATGTGGCCAAGGAGGTCGAGGCGAAGATCTACGCCGCCCTCGGCATCGAGCGCGACCTGGTCAAGTCGATCGAGAGCCGCGAGGAGCCGGCGCTCCAGGCCGTGGGAGCGGCCGCCCAGGGACGGGCCGCCTGATCGCGCGCGCCATCGCCTCGCCAGGGTCCGATGATGCTCGCCGGCGATAGCGAGGCCAGCCTCGACGGCGGCCCCGTCGGCGCCGGCCTCGAGGGGTCCGCCGCCAGCGAGGGCGGACTCGACGGCGTCCCCGCCGGCGCCGGCGTCGAGAAGGCTCTCGCCATCGCGTACCGCCACCTGAACCGGCGCGAGTGCAGCGAGGCGGAGATGCGGGTGCGGCTCGGACGCGCGGCCGTCGACCCGCCGGAAGCGGAGCAAGCGATCGCGATCCTCCTCGAGCAGGGCTACCTCGACGACGAGCGGTTCGCCCGCCTGTTCGCGCAGGACAAGCGCGAACTCGAGCAGTGGGGCAGCGATCGGATCAGGCAGGCCCTGCGCGCGCGGGGCGTGCCTTCCGACCTCGTCGTGAACGCGCTTGACGAGCTGCCTGGCGAGAGCGAGCTCGAACGTGCCACCGCGGTGCTGCGGCGCCGGTTTCCCTCGCCGGTGGGGGACCGCCGCGAGCGCGAGCGGGCACTCGGAGTCCTGCTTCGCAAGGGCTACGGCTCCGAACTCGCGCTCGACGCGATCGCCGCCCACACCCGCGACGCCGTCGCCCGCGGGTATCCCGACTCCGGCGATCCGGCACAGTCCTGACCGGCCCCTGTCCAATCCGCCGAATCCATCGGTGAGACGACGATCTCCGGCGCCGCCGCCAGACGCCGTGCGTGATTGCGCTGACCGGCCGCCAGTACTACGATCCTGTTAGCGAACGAATGGCCCGCGGGCCACAAAGAACACCAGCAAACTTCGTATATCTTGGATTCCGGACTCAGTGCTGACGGCAAACATCATCGGGCCTCCTGGTCCATTCAGACAAGACCCAGAACCCGCCGCGTAGCCGCCGACTGAAGGCAGGCGTCAGTCGCCTGCCGGCAATCCGTTCGTGCAGCCTTGCACGGGCCGCTCGGTCGCTCCAAAAACCTAAGTTTTGAAGTGGATCCGGCTCTCGGGCCGGAACCTCCAGGAGAGGATCGACCATGGACATCATCGGTGCCGCAGCGCTGATAGCGGTCGGAATCGTGCTTGCCGCCGTCATCTACGGCCGGATGCACGGCGCCCGGACGGCGCCCGCCGGCGCCCAGGCCGCCACGGCCACTCCGGTCGTCGAGATGGTTCGGGAGCCCGTTCCGGTGCGGGGCGACGCCGGCGTGCTCGAGCGAACCGCCGCGGTGACGCGGCGCGAGGAGGCGCTCGCGCGCAAGGAAGACGAGGTCGAGAAGGCCCGTGCCGAGCTCGCCCAGGCCCGTCAGGAGGTCGAGCGCTCGCTCGAACAGATCTCGGGAATATCCGCCGGCCGTGCCAAGCAGTTGCTGCTCAAGGAGGTGGAGGAACAGACCAGGCACGATGCGGCCAGGCGGATCCGCCAGATCGAGGAGGAGACCAAGCGTGAGGCCGAGCGCCGGGTCCGCAACATCCTCTCGGTGTGCATGCAGCGTCTCGCCGCCGGCCACGCCGCCGAGACCACCGTATCGGTCGTGCAGCTTTCGGCCGACGATATGAAGGGCAGGATCATCGGCCGCGAGGGCCGCAACATCCGTGCCCTGGAAAACCTGACCGGCGTCGACTTCATCATCGACGACACGCCGGGAGCCGTGGTGCTCTCCGGCTTCGACGGCGTTCGCCGGGAGATTGCCCGCCTGACCCTCGAGAAGCTCCTCCAGGATGGCCGCATCCACCCGGCCCGGATCGAGGAGATGTACTACCAGGCGAAGTCCGAGCTCGAGAGCCACATCGTCGAGCTCGGTGAGCACGCCGTGTTCGAGGCCGGCGTCCAGGGGCTCCACCCCGAGCTGGTTAAGCTCCTGGGCCGACTCAAGTTCCGTACCAGCTACGGACAGAACGTCCTGGCCCACTCGATCGAGGTCTCGCAACTGGCCGCGATGATGGCCGAAGAACTCGGCGCCAGCGCCAAGACCGCTCGTCGCGCCGCTCTGCTGCACGACATCGGCAAGGCGGTGACCCACGAGGTGGAGGGTCCGCATGCGCTGGTGGGCGGCGAGCTTGCGCGCAAGTACGGCGAGTCCGAGGCGGTAGCCCACGCGATGGAGGCTCACCACAACGAAGTCGAGCCGCAGACGATCGAGGCGGTCATCGTGCAGGCGGCCGACGCCCTGTCCGGAGCTCGCCCCGGCGCTCGTGGTGAGTCCCTCGAGCAATACGTCAAGCGGCTGCGGGACCTCGAGCAGATCGCCACCCGGCACAAGGGCGTCGACAAGGTTTACGCCATGCAGGCCGGCCGCGAGATCCGTGTGATGGTGGCGCCTGGCGCGATCGACGATGACGCCGCCACCGCGCTGTCCTATGAGATCGCGCGCGAGATCGAGAAGGAGCTCGAGTACCCAGGACAGATCAAAGTAACCGTGATCCGTGAGTCCCGGGCCGTGGAGTACGCACGCTGAGTTCCACTGCAGCGATCAAATCTCGCCCACACGGGTATACGTCCCCGTAGCGGGTCGTACTGGCAGGGAGGTCGGCGGCTTTGACCCGCGAGCCGCCGCAGAAGGGACCCTCGATGAATCGACGTTTCTTGGCGTCGAGCGCTGTGCGGCGCTTGACGCTCGTAGTTTCTGTCTCGTTGGCCAGCTTGGCAGTGGCGACTGCGAGCGCGTCGGCCGCGCTCACCTCCCACGGCCAGCTGCTCCGCCTCGCGCCGCCAGGCGTGCGGGCGAACACCAACTCGAGCAGCAACTGGTTCGGTTACAACCAGGGCACGCTCGAGCAGGGCAGCAAGCTGTTCAACTCGATCACCGGCGACTGGACCGTACCCACCGCCACGCAGCACACGGCGGGACAGGCTGAATCCTCCTCCGACTGGATCGGGATTGGTGGCGGCTGCGTGGATTCAGGTTGCACCACGACTGACTCCACACTGATTCAAACCGGCACCGAACAGGACGTGTCATCAACCGGAGCGGCCTCGTACTCGGCCTGGTACGAGCTCGTGCCGGCGCCGTCGCTGACCATCAGCATGACGGTCGCCCCCGGTGACCACATGCACGCATCGCTCACGGAGGTCGTCCCGGACTCGAACACATGGACGATCACCCTGCAGGACGTGACCCGAGGCGAGACTTACACCACGACCGTTCCCTACAGCTCGAGCCATGCCACCGCGGAGTGGATCGAAGAGACGCCGCTGTTGATCGGCACCAACGCCGGTTTCGCCTCGCTGCCGAACCTGACCAATCCGGGTTGGACGTCGGCGACGACCAACGGAGCTTCGGCCGGTCTCAAGAGCACCGAGCAGATGGACCTCATCGACTCGAACGGCAACGTGATCGGTGCCCCCTCGGCGCCGAACTCCACCGCCAACGGGTTCGACGAGTGCACATGGGCGACGACCTGCAGCTAGCTCGCGTCTGAATCCGGACTGGTTCCGGAGAACTAGAGACGGCTCATCGCGCGTCGCCGGCCGGGGCGCGCGGTGAGCCGTAACTCGTCCTAGGCCCACCTTGCACATCCGGGGCCGGCGAACCGGCCTCAACCGTGATGGTGATGGTGCAGGAAGACGCCGTGCTGGGTCCAGGCCGAGAAGTCCGGGATCAGGACGAGGGCCAAGATGAGGCCGGCGACGAGCGCTCCGGAGATCGCGATCCAGCGCCCGAGCGTGCCCGGCGACGCGCCGGCCAGCTGCTCCTGGCCCTTGCGCCCGATCCCGAGCGCCCGCCCGACCGCGGGCAGATGCAGCAGGACGTGCAGGCTCATGAACACCACCCACACGATGAATGTGACCTTGTGCAGCAGAAGCCACGGATCGCGGTGGGTCGGGCCGACAATCAGAAGCGCGACTCCGGTGGCGAACACGCCGACCGTGGAGAGCATGACGATTGGCCCGATCAGGCGCAGGACCAGCTCGGGCGGTCCCTTCTGCCGGTAGGCGATGTTCCCGGCGTAGTAGCGCATGAACCGGTAGCCGGTGCTCGCCATCTTGAGCAGCACCGGACCGAAGAGCAGCATCCCGACGAACAGATGGACCCAGATGAACTGGCGAAGCTGGGGGATGGTGAACCCGATCACCGCGAGGAGCACGATCAGGATCGCTCCGGTGATGGTGGTGAGCTGCTCGTTGCCGTCGGTGCCCCCGCCGGTCAGCGAGGTTCCCCGCGGTCGCACGATCCGCGCACCTCCGGGCGCACGCTCCCCCTCCGAGCGCGCGAGGATGACATCGTCGCTCATACCCACGTCAGTGAATGTTGGGCGCTTAGTGCAAGCGGTGTGTGAGCGCCAGATGAGAATGCTCTTTTTCCGGGGACTACCCTCATGGAAGCGGGCTTTATGATCGAGCGGTTCCTCGCTGGAGGCGCTGGAGACTGGGCAATGCCTGGACTGATCCTTGTAATCGAAGACGAGCCAGGGATCGTCGACTTCCTGGAGCGCGGATTGCGCGCTCAGGGCTTCGACGTGATCTCGGCCACCGACGGGACCGCCGGGGCGGCCGCGGCCGTCAACCATGACGTAGAGCTCGTCGTGCTCGACCTGATGCTGCCGGGCAAGAGCGGGTTGGACGTTCTGGCCGGCCTGCGTGACGCCAAGCCCGGCCTGCCGGTGATCGTGCTCACCGCCTTGGGGGAGGTCGAGCACCGAGTCGCCGGGCTCGACGCCGGAGCCGTCGACTACCTGACCAAGCCGTTCTCGCTGACCGAGCTGGCCGCCCGGATCCGGGCTCAGCTTCGCGCTGCCTCGCACGCGCCGCGTACTACGCTCAGCGCGGGCGATATCGAGGTGAACCTGATATCCCGGGAGGTCCGCCGCGCGGGCGAGCTCGTGCGGCTGTCGACCACCGAGTTCGAGTTGCTGTCCTACTTGATGCACAACCGCGGGCACGTGCTCTCGCGCGAGCAGATCCTTCGTGCCGTCTGGGGCTACGAGTACGACCCGGGGACGAATGTGGTCGACGTGTACATCGGGTACCTGCGGCGCAAGCTGCGAAGGCACGGGACGACCGCGCCGATCGTGACCGTGCGTTCGGTCGGCTACCGGCTGGATGCGAGCACGTAGAACCCGTTCTCGACGGACCTCTCCTCGCGCGCGACTCGACGCCGCCCTGCCGGTCGGGCTTCGCTGGCGATTGACCGCGTGGGTGGCCGGGGTGCTGCTCGTCTCGGCCGCGGTGGTCTTCCTGGTCGTCTACCAGGACACCGGGTCGCAGCTCGAAGGCGAGATCGATCGCGACATCAGCGGTGACACGAGCCAGCTCCTGCAGTCGCTCCAGGGCGTGCGGGGGAAGTCGCTCGCCCAGATCCAGGCTGCCGCGATCGACTATGTACGCGCCCAGCCTTACACGGCGACCTCGACGCTGCTGTTCGTGCTTCTGCCCGGCGGCGCGACGGCCAGCAACCATCCCGAGGTGTTCGGGTCCCTGCGTCCCCAGCCGGGCGAGACAGTCAGCG
Organism: Solirubrobacterales bacterium; assembly: GCA_019241635.1. GTDB lineage: Bacteria > Actinomycetota > Thermoleophilia > Solirubrobacterales > Solirubrobacteraceae > Palsa-465. Next base: position 30,605 of record JAFAWR010000306.1, on the reverse strand, counting down.
AGCAGTTCATCGAGAACGCCGAGGGCCGCAGGCTGCTGGTCCCCCGGATCGGCTACTCGGTCGCACCGGTCCCCGACGTCGGCCGGACGCGCATCTTCGAACGGCGCGCCGACCTCGGGACGACGCAGCTGATCGCGGGGTCGGGTGAGCCTCTGGCCCTGGTGGAGCGGGCGCAGCACGGCGTGGCTCGAGCCTTCGTTCTGGCCGGCGGGGTGGTCCTCGTGCTCGCCCTGCTCGCCTCCTACCTGGCCGGGGCGCGTGTGTCGGCTCCGCTGCGCCGGATGGCGCAGGTGGCCACGCGGGTCGATGCAGGCGATCTCGGCCCTCGAATGGAGATCACCGGTCGCCGGCTCGACGAGGTCCGGGTGCTCGCCGAGGCGTTCAACCGCATGCTCGACCGCCTGGCCGAGGCGTTCTCCAGCCAGCGCGAGTTCGTCGCCGACGCGTCCCACGAGCTGCGCACGCCGCTGACCGTGATCAGTGGCCAGCTCGAGGTCCTGGCGGCCCAGGAGAATCCCTCGAGCGAGGACATCGTCCGGGTCGAGCGCCTGGCCCGCGCGGAGATCACCCGCATCAGCCGCCTGGTCGACGACCTGCTGGTGCTCGCCCAGGCCGAGCGAACCGACTTCCTGCGCGTCGAGAGCGTGGACCTCGGACCGTTCGTCACCGACCTCTGGGACGGGCTGACCCTGACTGCGGAGCGCCGCTTCGAGCTCGGCGAGATCGCGGACGGATCGTTGCGAGCGGATCCCGATCGTTTGGCTCAGGCCCTGCGGAACCTCGCCCGGAACGCGATCGAGCACACCGCGGAGCCCGACGGGGTGGTGCGCCTCGACGTGCGGCCGCTCGCCCCCGATCGGGTCTCGTTCGTGGTTAGCGACGACGGCCCGGGGATCCCCGAGCACGAGCGCGAGCGAGTGTTCGAGCGCTTCCATCGAACCGACAGCGGCCGCACCCGCGCCACCGGCGGAGCGGGGCTGGGGTTGGCGATCGTGCGCGCGATCGCCGAGGCGCACAAGGGCGTCGTGCGTGTGCGCGACGCGCCCAACGGGCATGGGGCCTCGATCGACCTCGTGCTTCCCGGCTTTCACCGGGCCGAGGTGAGCAGCGGGCGTCGCTGATCGTCGCTCGCCCGTCGCTACTCTTGCCCGGAGCATGAAGCGCTACCACGTCACCACGTTCGGCTGCCAGATGAACGAGCACGACTCGGAGCGAATGAAGGGCATGCTCGACTCGCTTGGCTACGCTGAGGCGCCGGGGCGCGATCAGGCCGATCTGATCCTGTTCAACACCTGCTCGATACGGGAGAAGGCCGACAGCCGGTTCGTGGCCCACCTGGGCGAGGCCAAGCGGGTCAAGCGCGAACGGCCGGAGGTCATCGTCGGGGTCGGCGGGTGTTGGGCCCAATCGGTCAAGGAGGAGGTGTTTGCGCGCTTTCCCTTCGTCGACGTCGCCTTCGGACCGGGCCAGGTACACAAGCTGGCCGAGTTCCTGGTCAGCGATTCGCTCACCGCCCAGGGCTACTTCGAGTTCGAGGGGTTCACCGGGCACCTGCCCGCCAAGCGGGCTCACGGCCACCACGCGTGGGTGCAGATCAGCGTCGGATGTAACTGCGTGTGCTCGTACTGCATCGTTCCCTCGACCCGGGGCCGCGAGGTCAGCCGGCCGGCGGGCGAGCTGATCGCCGAGGTGCAGGGCCTGGCCGCCGACGGCGTGCGCGAGGTCACCCTGCTCGGGCAGAACGTCAACTCGTACGGACGCGACCTACCGCGCGAGCAGCGCACGACCTTTGCCGAGCTGCTCCGAGCGGTGGACGCCGTCGACGGGATCGATCGGATCCGCTATACGAGCCCGCATCCCAAGGACATGCGCGAGGACGTGATTCGCGCCCACGCCGAGCTTCCCGCGCTCTGCGAGCACATCCACCTCCCGCTGCAATCCGGCTCGAGCCCCGTGCTCAAGCGCATGCGACGGACCTACACGCGCGAGCGCTACCTCGACCGGGTGGCGATGATCCGCGAGCACGTCCCCGACTGCGCGCTCACCACCGACATCATCGTCGGGTTTCCCGGCGAGACCGAGGCCGAGTTCGAGCAGACCGTCGAGGTGGTGGAGGAGGTCGGCTACGACGGCGCGTTCACGTTCATCTACTCGCCTCGGCGTGGCACGGAGGCAGCCGACCTGCCCGATCAGGTGCCGCACGAGATCAAGGTGCAGCGCATGCAGCGGCTGGTCGAGGTGGTGCAGCGCCGGGCGCACGATCGCGCCTCCCGCTTCGTCGGGCGCACGCTCGACGTCCTTGTCGAGGGCCCTTCGCGCACCGATCCGTCGCGGCTGCGCGGCCGCTCCCGGCACAACAAGGTCGTGAATTTCACGGGCCTTGGAGGCCCGGGCGAACTGGTCGACGTCGAGATCCTCGAGGCTACGAGTCAGACATTGAGCGGTCAGGAATCGATCCTCAGCCGCGCCGCCGGCTGACCGACGACCAACATTCGTCCAGTCCCGCCGTTTCGGTCAAGTGGACATCCGTCCAGAGGCCGATTGCGCGCAAGGTTCGGGCTCTGACTGCGCCGAAACGCTGTCTGTGGGAGTAATCCGCGGACACGTGGAGCGCTGATGGCCACCCTGGCGGCGGTCACGAACATTCCTGCCCTGGCGCTGCTGGGGGAGGACGGCAACCTGGAGCGAAGCACCGAGGTGTTCCGCCGGTGGTACGCGGACAACGAGGCCGCGTGCCGGGAGTCACCCGAGCTGGTGCGCGTTCTCGAGGGACAGGCCAACGCCGCCGTCTTGAAGCTGGACGGAGTCGCCGTCGACATCGCGGCGATGGCCGACCGTGACGGGGGTCGGCATGTCCTGCTCACGCTGCCGACCAGCGCGCTGCCCTCGCTCGGGGACGCCGGCGAAGCCCTGCTCGACGGCGCGCTTGACGAGAGCCCCGCCCTGGTCTGGCTGAAGGACCTCGACGGCCGCTACGTCCGGGTCAACGCGCGCTTCACCGGGTTCCTCGGGACCTCGGAGGAGCGCCTGCTGGGCCGGACCGACGCCGAGCTGCCGGCGGCCGAGACGGTTGACGGGCCCCGCGCCCAGGAGCGCGAGGAGGGGGTCGAGGAGCCGCTGCAGCTCGAGTACTTCGTCGGGCCCTACCAGGGGCGCGAGGGATTGGTCGTGCTGCGCTTCCCGGTCAGCGATCGCCAGGGGGCCCCGTCGCTTGTCTGCGGCGTCGCCGCGCCGTCGAGCGAAGCTCAGGTGGCCCGAAGCGAGGCGGCCCGGTTGCTGCGGGTCGAGCGCTGGAGCCGGCTGGACGCCGAGAGCGTGCGCGCCGAGCTCCTGGCCGACTGGGGGCTCCTGCCTGACGCACGGGGGCGGGTCGCCGCAGCGCCGGCCTCCGAGCAGGCGCCCGGATCGGCCGAGCAGGAGGCTGCCGTGGCCGAGGCGCGGGCCGAGCGCGCGACGGCGGTGGCCGAGCGGGACGCCGCGCTGACCGCCAATGACAAGCTGGCCGGCGATCTCGAGACGACGCGGTCGCGGGTGGCCGAGCTCGAGCGCGCACTGGAGACGGCTCGTGCCGACAGCCAGCACGGCGACGCCGAGGCGAGGCTCGCCGAGCGGGCCGCCGAGCTCGACCGGGCGCTGGTGCGCGAGCGCGAGCGGGCCGAGGAGCTCGAGCGCACGCTCGCCCTGGTTCGCCAGCGGCTTGGTGACGACGCCGAGGCGGCCCGTGCCGAGGTGCAGCGGGCCCGCGCGGACGCCGAGGCGGCGCGCACCGAGGTCCAGCGAGCTCGCGCGGACGCCGAGGCGGCGCGCACCGATCTTCAGCAGGCCCGGGCCGACGCCGACGCCGTGCGCGGCGCCGCGGGGGCCGAGCGGGAGTCGGCCGCTAGCGCCCGGGCCGAGCTCGAGCGCGAGCTGGGGGCAGCGCGTGAACAGCTCGCCGCCCTTGAGCGCCAGCAGGGCGCCGACGACTCCGGCGTGCAGCTGCGGGCGAGCGAAAAGGCGCGAATCGTCGCCGAGACCGCCCTGACCGACGCGATTGGCGAACGCGACGCCGCGCTGAAGGCCCAGGCGGCGCTGAGCGGCGAGCTCGAGCAGGAGCGTAAGCAGGTGGCCGCCCTGCGCGAGGGCGCCGCGGCCGGCGAGGAGCGCCTGCGCGAGCTCACCGGCGAGCTCGAGCGCGCACGGGTGCGAGCGGCTGGAGTCGAGCCGGCGCAGGCGCGAGTGCAGGAGCTGGAGCGCGAATTGCGGGTAACCGTCATGCGCGCCGACAAGGCCGAGGTCGAGCTACAGGTCTCCACGCAGCGGGCCGAGCAGGCCGAGGCCGAGCTCGAGCGCGGCCGGGCCCGGGTTCAGGCGCTGGAGGACAAACTCGAGCAGGACCGGGTGCGCATGGCTGAGCTCGAGGCAGAGCGCAGGCTCGAGCGAGCGCGCATCGACGAGCTCGAGAACGAGCGCAGGATCGGGAGCGCGCGGGTCGGCGAGCTTCAGGACGAGCGCAAGGCCGATCAGGCGCGCATCGCGGAGCTCGTGGGCGAGCGCGACGCGGACCGTGCGCGGGTGGAAGAGCTGGAGGCCGAGCTCGAGCGCGCGCGGGCCAACGCCGAGGAGGCCGAGGACTCCGAGACCGAGGCGGTCGACGCCGAGGCTCCGGCCGGGATCCCCACCGTGGCGGAGCTGGCCAGGCTCGAGACGCCCGTCGACTCACCTGCCGGCCAAACCGCCGCCGGGGTGAGCTGGCATCCGACCGCCAAGCGGACGCTCTCGGCCTCGCTCGCCCGCGAGTCGGTGTGGCGCAACGTCCTCAAGGAGACGGTCGAGGTGCTCGGGTCGGAGGGCGGTTGGGACACCGTGACCGCCTGGCTGCCGGGCGAGTCCAATGACCTCGGTTGTGCCGCCACCTGGACCGCCCACCGGGGCCTTGACCGGTTCGAGGCCCTGACCTGGGACGTCCCGGTCAACCGCGAGGGCTCGCTCCTCGATCAGGCCCTCCAGGCGCCGCACCTGACCTGGCTGACCGACATCGACGCGGTCGACGATGCCCGCCTCCAGACCGCCGCCGCGCACGGGATGAGCTCTGCACTTCTGCTTCCGGTCCGCAGCGGGACGAACACGATCGGCCTGCTCGAGCTGCTCACCCACGACAGCATCGAGCCCGACGCCCAGATCGCCCTTTCGCTCGAGGCCTCGGCCCTGCAGCTGGGACGATTCGGGCACCTCCTGAGTCTCGGCAAGTCCTCGTAAACGCTCCGTCCGACCCGTGTGCGAACATGTGTTCGTATGCGGTGGAGCAACCTGGAAATAGAGGAGGAGGAGCGGGCCCGTCTGCCGGGATACCGCGAGGAGGCGGTGGTGCGTCATTTCGACGCGCCCGAGGCGATCGAGACGAGGTTCTACGAGGTCCGGGCCAAGTCGATCCTCAACCGAGTGCCGGAATCGTCGCAGGTGCCGTTCCGCTGGACGATCAACATCTATCGCGGCTGCACGCACTCCTGCGTTTACTGTTTTGCTCGTCCGACGCACAAGTATCTGGACTTCGACGCCGGCCGGGACTTCGAACGGGAGATCGTGGTCAAGGTCAACGCGCCTGAGTTGTTGCGTGCGGAGCTGGCTCGGCCGTCGTGGAAGGGCGAGCGTGTTGCCCTGGGCACGAACACCGATCCCTACCAGTGGGTCGAGGGGCGCTACAAGTTGATGCCGGGGATCTGGGAGGCGATGCGCGACGCGGCAAATCCGTGCTCGGTGCTCACCAAGTCGCCGCTTCTCCTGCGCGACCTGCAGCTGATGAAGGAGATCAACGAGCGGACCGAGTTCAGCGCCGCGCTGTCGGTGCCGACGCTGGCTGAGCGGGCGTGGCGAGCGACCGAGCCGCGCTCGCCGAACCCGCGAGCCCGGCTCGAGGCGGTGGCCGAGCTGACCCGGGCCGGGATCCGGACCGGGGTGCTGGTCGCGCCGCTGATGCCCGGGATCAATGACGCGCCGGAGCAGATCGCGCCGATCCTCGAGATGGCCTCCGAGGCCGGGGCGGCTTATGTGACCGGCATCGCACTACATCTGCGCGGCGACGTGAAGAACCTGTTCTTTGAATGGCTGCGCGAGCACCGACCCGACCTCATCCCGCTGTACACGCGTCTCTATCACCGTGGCGCCTATCTGCATCCTGACGAGCGGCGGCGGATGGGTGGCCTGGTGAAGGGCCCCGAACTGCCGCCGGGAGAACGTATGCGGGGCAGGCTCGAGCCCCGGGCGCCGAACGTCCGGCGCGGTGCCGCCGCGACGGACGGCGCCGGCGGGCTGGACGGCGCGGATGCGGGGAACGGCGCAGGCGCGAGCAACGGCGCGGGTTCGCGCGCGTCCGGGGTGCCTGGTTGGCTACCGGACCAGGGCCGCCTATTCTGAATCCGAACGTGAAACCTCCGGCGAAAGGCGGTGGTAGGTAGAGCGTGACTGACGAGGAACAGAACAAGCCAAGGCAGCGTCGAGATCGATTCAGGCCGTCCCGGCCCGACTTCCGGCTCGACCAGATGTTCGAGACCCACAGCGATGAGTGGGAGCGGGTCGGGCTGGCGGTGGACATCAGCCAGCGCACGCTCCGCAGCGCGCAGCGCCGGACGGCGGTGCTGATCCCGCTGTTCATCGCGGTAATCGTCGTCTACGACAACTACCAATCGTGGTTCCCGGTCCACGGGAAGTGGGGGAAGAGCGGCTGGACGACGCCGATCACGATCCTTGCCGTGCTGGCGCTCCTCGGTCTCGGCTGGGCGGTGGCGCGCGAGTTTGGACGGGCCATCGGTCCGACGTTCTTCAAGCGCATGGACCCGTCGACCGCCGGGACCGTCGGGTTCGTCGTCCGGTTGGTGACGGTTGGCATCACGCTTCTCGTGGTCCTCGAGGTCTCGGGCGTGAACGCGAGCTCGATCGTGGCCGGCAGCGCGTTCACCGCGGTCATCCTCGGTCTGGCCGCGCAGCAGACGCTGGGCAACCTGTTCGCCGGCATGGTCCTGCTGAGCGCGCGCCCGTTCCGCGTGGGTGAGCGCGTGCGCCTGCAGGCCGGTGCGGTGGCCGGACAGCTCGAGGGCGTGGTCAGCTCGCTCGGTCTGTTGTACACGACACTGGCGCGCGGCGAGGACCGCATCATGGTCCCGAACAACGTCGTGCTGTCGGCCGCTGTGCTCCCGATTCGCGAGCCGGATGCGGTCAACGTGCGCGTGCGACTCGGCACGGGCATCAGCATCAGCCAGGTCCAGGCGATCCTCGATGACCGGATCAGGACCCCGACGCGGCGCTCGCCTACCGTCCTGCTCGAGGAGGTCGACGGCAACGACGTAGTGGTGCGGGTTCAGGCGACTCCCGACCGGGCCGACGACGGCGCACAACTCGCCGACGAGGTGATCGACGCGCTGTCCACGGTGACCGGGGAGCACCAGATCGTCGAGGAGGACACTGACCGCCCGCGCGAGCAAGCCGGTGCGGTCGCCCGACGGAGCTGGACGTCCGGTGGTCCCGAAGACGTGACATGAGCCTGGTGGTCCTGAGGACGTGACGTGACGCGCGGCTGATCGTCGGCGCAGACCGGCGGCGAGCCGCTAGTCGCCGGCGCCGGCCGGCGCGCGAACCAGTTCGCGGGCTGCGGCCACGATGGCCTCGGCGTCGATCCCGCTCTCGTGCACCAGTTCCGCGGGCTTGCCCGAGCTGGGCATGTCGCGAACCGCCAGCTTGTGTACGCGGACGCCCTCGACCTCGGCCAGCGCCGCCAATACGGCGTCGCCGAGACCGCCCTCGGGCCAGTGATCCTCCACGGTGACGATCGCGCCGGTGTCGGCGGCTGCCTGGCGGAGAGTTTCCTCGTCCACCGGCTTGACCGAGTACAGGTCGATCACCCGGGCAGCGGTGCCCTGCTCGCCGAGGGTCTCAGCGGCTTTGAGCGCTTCGTGAAGCGTGACGCCGGCGCCGACCAAGGTGATCTGGTCCTCCTCGGAAGAGCGCAGAACCCGCGAGCCGCCGATCTCGAACCGGTCGTCGGGCTCATAGATGGTCGGCGTGGCGCCTCGGTGGGTGCGCATGTAGGCGATGCCGGGATGGTCGGCCATCAGCCGCACGAGCGAAGCGGCCTGGTTGGGGTCGGAGGGGTAGAGGACGATGCTCGAATGCACCGCGCGGAACGCGGCGAGGTCCTCGAGGGCCATCTGCGACGGGCCGTCCTCGCCAATTGAGGAGCCGGCGTGCGACCCCGCCAGGCATATGTGGGCCCGGCTGATTGCGGCCATCCGCACGAAGTCGTAGGCGCGGCTCAGAAACGCCGCGAATGTCGAGGCGAACGGACGGTAGCCCCGGACCTGCATGCCGACGGCGGCGGCGATCATCTGCTGCTCGGCGATGAACATCTCGAAGTAGCGCTCGGGATGAGCCTTGGCGAAGATCTCCGAGTAGGTGGAGTTCGACACCTCGCCGTCGAGCGCGACCACATCCGCGCGCTCGGCGCCGAGCGCCGCCAGGGCCTCGCCATAGGCCCGGCGCGTCGCCACCTCGTCGTCGGGTCCCCAGCGTGGCCACTCCACTTCGTGCCCGGGATCGATCTTGTGAGGGGAGACGTCGCCCGATGGCTTGGGCACCTCGACCTGGAGCTTGCGCTCCCCGCCCAGCTCCTCGATCGCCTTCTGCGGATCGGACAGCGGCTTGCCGTGCTTGCCGGGCTGATCCTCGGTCTCGCTGGCGCCCTTGCCCTTCTTCGTCCGGGCCACGATCACCGTGGGGCGACCCTCGGTGTGGACCGCCTCGCCATACGCGCCGTCGATCGCCTCGACGTCGTGCCCGTCGATCTCGATCGCGTGCCATCCGAACGCGCGGGCCCGGTCCGCGTATGAGTCGAGATCCCAGCCGTGCATGGTCTCGCGGGTCTGACCCAGGCGATTGACGTCGATGATCGCCGTCAGGTTGTCCAGGCGGTTGAACGCGGCGTGCTCGAACGCCTCCCAGATCGACCCCTCGGCCATCTCGCTGTCGCCGCACAGCACCCACACGCGGTAGGGCAGCTGGTCCAGGCGCTGGCCGGCCAGCGCCACGCCGACGCCGATCGGGAGTCCCTGGCCGAGCGAGCCGGTGGCCACGTCGACCCACGGCAGGACCGGGGTGGGGTGACCCTCCAAGCGGCTGCCGAGCTGGCGGAAGGTGAGCAGCTCGTCGTCGGTGATCGCGCCGGCGGCCTTCAGCACGCTGTAGTAGAGCGGCGAGGCATGGCCCTTGGAGAAGATCAGGTGGTCGTTACGGGGATCATCCGGGCGACCGAAGTCGTAGTGCAGGTGCTTGGCCAGCAGCACGGCCATCAGGTCGGCGGCGGACATCGATGAGGTGGGATGGCCCGAGCCGGCCGCGTCGCTCGAGCGAATCGAGTCGACGCGCAGTTGCTGTCCGAGCTCGCGCCAGAAGGCGGTGTCGTCCATGACGTCGATCTACCCAGCGATGCCCGCCCGGAACCGACCGCCGGAATTCCGCTGACCGTTCGTCCGCTGCCCGGCCGGGATTCCGCTAACGGTTCGCCCTCTGCCCGGCCACGACGCGCTCCGCGATCCGGGCGCTGCCCAGCCGGCGGCTCACCGCAGCGCTCACCGCCGGCGCCACCGAGGCCACGGCCGCGCCCAGCCGCAACCCCACCGGCGCCACCGCGACCTCGGCGCGGTTTCGCTCGATCGCCGACACCACCGCCCGGGCCACGTCCTCGGGCGAGCGGGTGCCCACCCCGGGAGGCAGCTTGACCTCGGCGTCGGCGAACATGCCGGCGTCGCGGATGAACCCGGGGAGGACGACCGACACGCCGACCGTGTGGCGCCGGAGATCCTCGCGCAGCGCCAGGGCAAATCCGCGCACGCCGAACTTGGTCGCGCAGTAGACCGAGGAGACCGGGGTGCTGGCCTTGCCCTGCAGCGAGGACATGAACACGAGGTGGCCGCGGCGGCGCTCGACCATCCCCGGCGCCAGCGCGCGGGCCAGCGCGATCGTCGCCCTGAGGTTGACCTCGAGCATGTGGTCGATCTGCTCCTGCGTGAGCTCGTCGAGGAGACCGCCGGCCGGAACCCCCGCATTGGCGATCAGCACGTCCACCTGACCGGCCTGCTCGACCAGCCGCTTGACGTCCTCTCGAACGCCCAGATCGCAGGCGATCACGCGCGCCCCGAGCTCACCGGCGAGCGGGTCGAGCAGCTCGGTGCGCCGGCCGCTCAAGATCAGCTCGGCGCTCGTCGGAGCCACTGCGCGAGCGATGGCGTGCCCGATGCCACCGCTGGCGCCGGTCAGCAGCACCGTCCCGGAAAGGACCGTCATGACCCCTTGGGGAAGACCGCCAGCGTCGCCGTGAAGCCGTGCAGGAAGCTGCGCCCTCCGACCGGTCCGATCTCGCCGGCGGCGAAGAACCCGGCCGCGGGCGCTCCGCCGAGCTCGTGGTCGATGGCCTCGACATCGTGGTCGGGAATGCCGAACATGGAGCTGCCGCGGCCGTTGCACGTGAATACGAGCGCGCCGGCCGGCCGTTCGCCGGCCAGCGCCTGTACGCGCAGCTTGAGCGCCTCGTGGAGATCCTCGTCGGCCGAGCGCGCGTCCCTCGCGTGCAGCCGCACGACCTGTCCGGCCGCCACCTGGGTTCCGACCACCAGCGCCCCGGACTCCGACTCGGCCCCGAGCACGCCACGCACGAGGAAGTCCCCCTGCTCGTAGTCGGGCTTGCCCCCGTCGATCACCACCCCGATCAGGAGTCCACCGGCGACCAGGCCACGCTCACGGGCCGACAGCTCGGAGATGATCAGCTGGAGCGTCTCGAGCGCGGGCCGTCCCGCAAGCTCGTGGATGACGTTGCCCTCGGCGGCGGTGATCGTGAGCTCGCGGCCGACCGGTGCCGCGCCCTGGGAGACGCAGGGAAGCATCTCCACGCCGCGCAGGCTGACGCCGACCGCGCCGCCGTCGCACACGGCATCGTCGAGGAACAGGGCGGCGTCACCGCTGGCCGTCCGGGCGCTGGCCAGCCCGCCCAGCACGGGAACCGCCGGCGACCGCGCCGCGATCGCGTCGAGCACGATGTCGGTGGGGAACGAGTAGGGGTCGGAGAGCAGCAGCGCGCCGCTCGATCCCTCCAGGTCGGGCAGTCCGGCCAGCTGGTACTCGTCCTCGTGGTCGAGGACCGCCGCGTGAAACGGGATCGCCTCTCCTTCCTCGAAGGCGGCCGCCCACACCGCGACCGCGGTGCCGTCCTCGAGCTCGCGGCCGCCGCCGAGAACCCCCCCGGCGCCGCAGCCGACGAGGGCTCGGGGAGCCAGCGCCGAGTGCACGCCCTCGAGCGTGGCCTCCGGGGCGATGAGATGCGAGCCGGCGGCGAACACCAGGGCCAGATCAGCGGGGGCGCCGCCGAGCGCATCGGCGGCCGAGCGTGCCGCAGCCCTACCCGCCTTCAGCGGATCAGCTTCGGTGGAGACACCGGTACCGATCCGCGTGCTCACACGATCGCTCCAGGGCGCATCGCTGCACCATACTGCGGGCCCGATCGCTCCCGGCCCACCGCCTGGACGATACTGTCGGCCGTGCCGCGCACGGAGGTGATCGCCCTGTTCGGCCCGACCGGCGTGGGCAAGACCGACGTCGCCATCGAGCTGGCACGGCGGCTGCGGGAGCTGGGTGAGCGGCCGGTCGCCGTATCCGCCGACGCCCTGCAGGTCTACCAGGGGCTCGAGACGCTCACCGGAGCCGCCCGGGCGGACGAGCGAGCGCAGCTCGAGCACCGGCTGCTGTCGTTCCTGCCGGTCGACGCGAGCTTCAGCGCCGGCCAGTACGCCGAGCTTGCCCACGCCGAGATCGACGGGCTCCTGGCCGGCGGTGCCAGGCCGATCCTGGTGGGTGGCACCGGCTTGTATCTGCGGGCCGCGCTGGCCGAGCTCAGCCTGCGCCCGCCGCCCCCGGAAGGAGCGCGCGAGCGCTGGCTGACCGAGCTCGAGCGGCGCGGCGCGCCGGCGCTTCATGCGGTTCTTCGCGAGCGAGCGCCCTGGGCGGCCGAGGAGATCGACCCGGGCGACCGCCAGCGGATCGTGCGCGCGCTCGAGCTCTCAGACGCCGGCGAGCTCGAGCCCCGCGACTCGGACTCGGAGCTGTGGACCACGGAGATGCGCCGCAGCACCTTGCTGGTCGGCCTCGTCCTCGAGCGCCAGCAGCTCTACGAGCGAATCGACGCCCGGGTCGACGCGATGGTGGCGGCCGGCGTCGAGGAAGAGGTCCGCCGCGCCAACGCCGCGGGCGCGTCGAGCACCGCACGCAAGGCGCTCGGCTTCGAGGAGCTCCTGACCGGGGACGTCGAGGCGATGAAGCGCCGGACCCGCAACTACGCCCGCCGCCAGCTGACCTGGATGCGCAAGCTCGGCGCCGTCCACACGATCGACGCCACCGGCCGCGAACCGGCAGACGTGGCCGGCGAGATCCTGGCGCTGTGGCGATAGCGCGGCAACTTCACCACCCAATCCGCTCGGGACGTGGCGGTCCTGCTCCGCTACGGGCGGCTGCCGGTCATCCTCACGGCAGCGGGGTGAACGGGTAGAGGACGACCGCGGCGGCCACCACGCCCGCCATCCACAGCAGGACGAGCTTGCGTCGGGGACCGATCCGCGCGACCAGATCAGCGACCGCCAGGTAGATCCCGGGCATCACGATCACCATGTAGTACAGGTAGCTCGTCCGGCTTTCGAGCAGGCTGAGCGCCACGAACGGCAGATAGGTCCCGACGAACCAGGCCAAGGCGACCAGGCCCACCTCGTCGGTCAGGCGAATCCGCGGCCGGACGACCGGGCGCGCGGCGAGCAGCAGCCCCGGGATGGCCAGGAGCAGGATCGGCGGGCTGATCAGGCCGATGAAGTGGACCGCCGGCGAGATCTGGTTCAGCAGGACCGTGGGGCGGCCCGGATTGATCCGCAGATAGGTGATCGGCTTGAGATCGATCAGCCAGTCCCAGGGATAGGAGGCGATCCCGGTGGGTCCGTGCGGGCTCGTCTGGTTTGCGGCGTAGCTCAGGATGTGCGCGACGTGGCCGAATGGCCCGTTCGGCACGCGCTTGCCGGTCTGGGGGCTGTAGGGCGGGGCGATCCAGCCCATCACCGTGAGCACGGCCATGAACATCACCGCCGAGGCGCCCGCGCAGATGACCAGGCGGGCCAGCCGCCCCGCGCCCTCCGAGCGCAGCCGCCACCAGCGCACCAGCTCGAGCACGGCCAGGGCAAGCAGCACGTACGGCGTCACCTCCTTGGCGCTGGCGCCAAGCCCGATGATCGCGCCCGCCAGGATCGGCCGATCGCGCAGATAGAGCGCCGCTCCCCAGATCATCGCGGCGACCGCGTAGATATCGAGCGTGCCGATCCGGCCGTGGACGAGCAGCAGGTTGTCGCAGGCCATCAGCGCGGCCGCTCCCAGCCCCAGCCAGGGTCCGCCTCCGGCGGCTCGGACGAGCGCGAACATCCCCAGGATCGCCACCGTTCCGAGCAGCACGCTGGGCAACCGCCAGGCCAGCGGCCCGTCACCGAACAGCTCGATCCCGCCCGCGATCAACAGCTTGGCGAGCTGGGGATGCTCGGAGTTGCCGTCGTCCCCCAGCGGCGTGTTCGCGTACGGCGAGCCGACCGGGGGCCGGATTCCGGCGATCACGCGGGCGGCGTTGACGTAATAGGCCTCGTCGAAGATGAGGGTGTGGTCGTCCGCGGAACGGCACGGGGCGCGGCAGGGCTCGGCGATCCAGGCCATGCGAGCGACCAGCGAGACCACGACCAGCCCGGCGAGCAGCCATTTGTAACGAGGTCCCACCCAGCCTCGCCTGCGCACTGTCCGTTCCTGCAGGAGCGTCACCATTGCGCGCGCGACGGTACACATACACTGGCGCCCCGTGGAGTTCGAGAAGTGGCACGCCCTGGGCAACGACTACGTGATCGTCGAGGCCGAAGACCTTCCGTTCGAGCTGACCCCGTCGCGGATTCAGGCGATCTGCGCACCCCACACGGGCGTCTCGGCCGACGGGATCCTGCTCCTCTCAGCGCCCGACGACGCGGATTTCGTGGCCCGGCTGCGGATCTACAACCCCGATGGCTCCGAGGCCGAGCTGTCGGGCAACGGCGCCCGCGAGGCGGTGCTGTACCTGCGCCGCCACGGGTGGACCGACGCCGACTCGTTCGCCATCCAGACCGCCGCCGGCGAGATCAGGCCGCTGATCCTCTCCGACACGCGGTGCGCCGTCGACATGGGTCGGGCCCGGGTGCAGAGCGCCGGCTATCCCTCCGGCGCTCCCGATGGCCGGGGCGAGCTCACCGCCGCCGGCCGCACGTGGCGCTTTCAGCACGTCCAGGTCGGCAACCCGCAATGCGCGATCCGCGTCGCCGACGAGGCGGAGCTGGAGGGATTGGATCTTGGGGCGATCGGCCCGGAGATCGAGCACCACGAGCTGTTTCCCCACCGGACCAACGTCTCGTGGTTCGCCGAGCTCGACGGTGGGGATCCCGCCCGGTCCAGGATCCGCGCGCGCATCTTCGAGCGGGGGGTGGGGGAGACCACCGCGAGTGGGACCGGCGCGACCGGGGCCGCCGTGGCCTACGTGCTCGACGGCGGGCGATCACCGGTTACCGTCGTGCTCGACGGCGGTGAGCTCGACGTCGAGGTGACCGGCGAGCTTCAGATCAAGCTGACAGGCTGGGCGGTGCCGGTGTACCGCGGCACCCTGGCCGAGACCTTCGTTGAGGAGTTGCATGCGACGCAGTAGCCGCCTGGACCTGATCCCCCCGTACATGTTCGCCGAGCTCGAGCGCAAGGTCCGCGCCAAGCGCGCCGCCGGCGTCGACGTGATCAGCCTGGGGATCGGGGATCCGGACACCCCGACGTATCCACAGATCGTCGCGGCGATGCAGCGCGCGGTCACCGATCCGAGCACCCACCAGTATCCGAGCAACCGCGGGCGCCAGGAGTTCCGTGAGGCCGTGGCCGCGTTCTACGCCCGTCGGTTCGGCGTGGAGCTCGACCCGGAGACCGAGGTGATGGCGGCGATCGGCGCCAAGGAGTGCATCTTCAACCTCAACCTGGCCTTCCTCGACCCCGGCGACGTCACGCTGGCCTCGGACCCCGGCTATCCCGTCTACACCGGCGGGCCGCTGCTCGCCGGTGGCCGGCCGGTGCTCATGCCTTTGCTGGCCGAGCGCGATTTCGCCCCCGATCTCGGGGCGATCGCCGGCGAGGACCTCGAGCGGGCCCGGCTGATGTTCGTCAACTACCCGAACAACCCGACCGGATCAATCGTCCCGGCCGGGTTCTTCGAGGAGGTGGTCGCCTTCGCCCGCGAGCACGACGTCCTGGCCGTCCACGACAACGCCTACAGCGAGACCACCTACGACGGATACGTCGCGCCGTCCTTCCTGGAGACGCCGGGGGCCAAGGAGGTCGGGGTCGAGGTGTTCTCGCTGTCGAAGGGCTACAACATGACCGGCTGGCGCTGCGCGGCGATCGTCGGCAACGCCGAGGCGATCGAGCACTACTGGCACCTGAAGTCGAACATCGACTCCGGCAACTTCGAAGCCGTCCAGCTCGCGGGCGCCGCCGCCCTGGGGCCGGAGCTGGAGGGCGCCAAGCGCGAGATGAACGCGATCTACAAGCGCCGGCGCGACCTCGTCTGCGACGCGCTCACCCAGGCCGGGGTCGAGGTCACCCCGCCCAAGGGGACGATCTACATCTGGGCCCCGATCCCCGCGGGCTTCGAATCCTCGGCCGCCTATTGCGAGCACGTGCTCGAGGAAGCCGGCGTGATCATCTCGCCCGGTGGCGCCTACGGCACCAGCGGCGAGGGCTACTTCAGGATCTCGCTGACCACGCCCGACGACCGGCTGCTCGAGGCGGTCGAGCGCATCCGGCAGCTATAGCTGGGGCTGCTCAGCTCAGCGCACCCGGAAAGAGCCGATCGCGCTCACCACCCGGCACGAGTCGACCTCGGTCGCCGCGCAGTCGTTGTAGTGGGCCTGCCAGTAGTAGCGGCCGGGGGTGGTGGCCCAGAAGCCCGGCGAGGCGAATCCGGACGAGACCCAGATGTACTTGTTCGGATGGCCCTTCCACGGCAGGAGCTCGATGAAGTCGCAGCGGTGGCGCACCGCAAGGCACTGCGCCAGATGCCCCGCCCCGTTCAGCTTGCGCCGCGGGCTGATCTGGGCGAACACCGGGAAGGTCGGCGAGCTCACGACCATCCGGATCTTGCCGGGTCCCACGCGCTGCCCGTGGTGGGGTGAGATGAGCGTGGGCCCGGAGCCGACCGCTCCGGCGGCGCCCGCCGCGCCGAGGCTGCACAGCGCCACGGCAACCAGCGCGAGCGCCGTCCGTCCCCTGATTTTCAGCATCGATCTGCCTCCTCGTTTGCTGGTGATTGCGAGCGTCTTAACGCGGTCGCTACCGACATCGATTCGGTGGACGGGTAGACATTAAGCGTCTAGGACCGAAGCTACCATCAGCTTTTGTGCAGCGAGACCAACCCCCAAGCACCCAGGCGGCGTTGAACGGCCGCCGGGCCCGCCAGCGCGCGTACCTGGTCGCGGTGGTCCCGGAGGGCGACGAGGAGCAGCTCGCCGAGCTGCGCGAGCTCCTGCGCACGGCGGGCGTGGCCGGCGTCGGCGAGCTCATCCAGCGCCGCGATCACCCGCATCCCAACACCTATCTCGGACCGGGCAAGCTCGACGAGCTGAAGGCCGAGCTGTCCCGCTCGGACGCCAACCTGGTCGCCTGCGACGACGAGCTCTCCCCGCGCCAGGAGCGCAATCTGGAGGCGGCGCTCGGGCTGCCGGTGATCGACCGCACGGCGATCATCCTCGACATCTTCGCCTCCCACGCGCACACCGCGGAGGGCAAGCTCCAGGTCGAGCTGGCTCAGCTCGAATACAACCTGGCCAGGATGCGCGGCCTGTGGTCGCACCTGGAGCGTCTGGGCGCCGGGCGCATGGACGGCGGCATCGGAACGCGCGGACCGGGCGAGACGCAGATCGAGACCGACCGGCGCCTGGCCCGGGACCGGATCTCCGCCCTGAAGCGAAAGCTCGGGCATGTCCGCTCGAGCCGCTCGGTGATGCGGGCCGAGCGCGAGCGCACCCATCTGCCCTCCGTGGCGCTGGCCGGCTACACCAACGCGGGCAAGTCGACGCTGCTCAACGCGCTGACCGGATCGACCGTCGGCGTCCGTGACCGGCTGTTTCACACGCTGGATCCGACGACCCGGCTCCTGCGCGCCGGTGGGCGCGACTATCTGCTGACCGACACGGTCGGGTTCATCCGGAAGCTTCCTCACCAGCTCGTCGAGGCGTTCGGCGCCACGCTCGAGGAGACGCGGCTGGCCG
Organism: Solirubrobacterales bacterium; assembly: GCA_019241635.1. Taxonomy (GTDB): domain Bacteria; phylum Actinomycetota; class Thermoleophilia; order Solirubrobacterales; family Solirubrobacteraceae; genus Palsa-465. Next base: position 13,242 of record JAFAWR010000306.1, on the reverse strand, counting down.
ACCTGATCCTCCACGTGGTCGACGCCTCGGTGCCCGAAGACGAGCTGCTGGCCATGACCGCGGCGGTCGAGGATGTCCTGGCCGAGATCAACGCCGATGCGGTGCCCGAGATCCTCGTCCTGGCCAAGGCCGACCGGATCGACGAGGAGCGACGGGCCGAGCTCCAGCGTCGTCACCCTGGCGCGGTGCTGGTCTCGGCGATCACCGGCGAGGGCATCGACGGGCTCGTTCAGCGCATCGAGGACGAGTTCGCCCGCACGCTCCAGGACGTCGAGCTGCTGATCCCCTACGAATCGGGGGCGCGGCTGGCCGAGCTGCATCACCTCGCCGGGGACCTCGAGCGTGAGGACACCCCCGATGGGGTGCGGGTCATGGCACGTCTGCCGGGCCCGGTGGCTGCGCGCTACCAGGAGTTCGCGCTCAGCCGGCCCTACGCATGACGCTCAAGGTGCGCCGGCTGGACGGCCGCGCGCGGCTGCCGACCCGCGCCTACCCGGGCGACGCGGGCCTCGATCTCTACGCGCTGGAGGATGCGGTGCTCGAACCCGGCAGGCGCGCGTCCATCCCCACCGGGATCGCGGTCGAGATTCCCGATGGAGAAGCCGGCCTGGTGCTGGCGCGCTCGGGCCTGGCCGCCCGGCACGGGATCGCGCTGGTCAACGCGCCCGGCCTGATCGACTCCGGCTACCGCGGCGAGATCCGCGTGCTCCTGCTGAACACCGACCGCGACGAGGTGTTCAGAATCGCCGCCGGCGACCGGATCGCCCAGCTCGTGCTGGTCAGGGTCCAGACGCCCGCGGTCGAGGAGGTGGAGGAGCTGGCGGTCTCCGAGCGGGGCGGCGGGGGGTTCGGCTCGAGCGGTTAGCGGCGCGGGCCGGATCCGGTTAGCCGCCGTTCGATGACGACGTCGCGGGCAGGATCCCCTGGGCCTGGAGGAATTGCTGGGCCACCGTCGCCGGGTCCTGGTTATAGAGAACGACCTGGGCGTTCAGCTCGCGCATCGTGTCGAGTGAGAGCAGCGCGCTCACGCGGTTGATCGTGGCCGCGAACACCGGGCCCTCGGCGGCCAGGGCCTGCGCCGAGGCCACCGGGACGACATTGCCCCACCCGAACACGTTTGCCGGATCGCGGAGCAGCGGATAGCTCCCGGTGAGGAGCTGGGGATCGGTGGTCTGGACCACTGCGGCCTGCACCGCTCCCTGGTCGAGCGCCTGATACTGGGCGCCGATCTCGAGCGGCTTGAACGCCGACGGGACAACCCCGTAGGTGTTCTCGAGCAGGGGCAGGCCGGTCGAGCTCTGCTGGAACTGAGGCGGTCCGCCGATGGTCAGCTGGGGCGTCACGCTGATCAGATCCGAGATCGTCTGGACCTGGTTCTCGACCGCATAGTCGAACGACACCCCGATCGCGTCGGTGTCGCTGAACGGCGTCGGGTCCAGGAGCGTCAGCCCGTGCTGCTGGGCATAGCGCTGGCCGGCCAGGTAGGCCGCCGAGCGCGAGTGGAACTGCTCCTGGATCCCGGCCACCTCCTGGTCCCAGGTGTTCAGGTACTCGGGGTACATGGCCAGCTGACCGGTGGCCAGGGCCTGCATGACGACCTGCGGCGGGCCGATGCTCTGATTGAGCGTGACCGGGAATCCCTGGGCCTTGAGGGCCTGGTAGTAGAGCTGGCCGAGGATGAACTGCTCGGGCGTGTTCTCATCGCCGATGGTGATCGGCGGCTTGCCCACGCCCGGGAGCGTCACCGTGGTCGTGGTCGTGGTGGTGGCGGTGGTCGTGACCGTGGTCGTCGACACGGCCGGCGTGCTCGGGGCCAGCGCGGTCGCCGAGCGCGATTCGTTACCGCAGCCGACCAGGCCCAGCGCGGCGAGCGCGCAGGCCATCCCGAGGGCCAGCGGTCCGGCGGTTGAGGGTGCCCCGCGCGCCATCGAAACGCAGGGTCTCACACTCCGGCGGCCTGCCGCGCCTCGGCATGGGCGGCGGCCTCGAGGCGGTCGTCGAGCGGGGCGAGCGGCTCGCCGAGCCCGAGCGCGGCCCGGATCAGCCAGTCGGCGAACCAGACGTTCTTGGGCAGCAGCGGGCCGTGGAGATACGTCCCGATCACGTTGCCGCGACGCACCCCCTCGTGGCCGTCCTCACCGTTGTTGCCGTGGCCTCTGAGCAGCCGGCCGAGCGGCGTCGCGCCGGCCCCGAGCCGGGTCCTCCCGCCGTGGTTCTCGAACCCGGCCAGCACGCGCGGCGCCCCCGGCTCGAGCTCGACCTCGATCGCGGCGTTTCCGATCAGGCGAGGGGCGTCCGAGCGAACCGTGATCAGGTCGACCAGTCCGACCCCGGGAAGCGTCTCCTCGCCGAGCTGGTAGGAATGGCCGAGCAGCTGATAGCCGCCGCACACGGCGAGGATCACCGCCCCGCGCGCCGCGGCGGCGTGAAGCGCGTCGCGTTTGATCTCCGCCATGTCGCGCGCGCACAGCGTCTGGTCACGGTCCTGACCGCCGCCGATGTAGAACAGATCGGCCACGTCGGGGTCCAGGCGGTCGCCCAGGCCGCTGCCGGTCACGCTGAAGTCGATCCCGCGCCACCGGCAGCGGCGTTCGAGAACCAGCAGGTTTCCGCGGTCGGCGTAGATGTTCATCAGGTCCGGGTAGAGCGCGCACACGCGTAGCTCAGGCACTCAGGATCACCACCTCGCTGCCCGAGTAGTCCTCGGTGGCCGGCACATGCGCCCGCCCTCCGCGCGTGAAGCCGACGGCGACGCCCTCGCGCTCGAGCCCCCGGACGGTCAGCCGGTCGAGCCGGATGACGTTCTCCTCCACGATCATGTCGCCTTCCAGCCCGACGATCTCGCGCCGGCGCTCGAGCACGAACCCGCGTCGGTCGGCTCGTACCGCGGTCGGTTGGCTGGAGTAGACCACGCCCTCCACCTCGCGCACGTCCGGCATCGGCATCGGCATCCCGTCGACGACCTCGTAGAGATCGAGGACCTCGGAAAGCGCCACGGCCAGGACCCCGCCGGGTTCCAGGTGCCGGTGGGCGCAGCGCAGGAACGCCGCCCGCCCGTCGGGCCCCCCAAGCAGCTGGATCGTCTGCATCGGCACGATGACCAGGGGGAACCGCTCGTCCAGCGTGAAATCCCGAGCATCAGCGACCACCGTGGTCACTTGGGAAGAAACTGTGACTATGTTGGGGTTTCTTCCCAACGACCGCCGCTCGAGCGCGGCGATCAGCTCTGGATCGCGGTCCAGGGCGGTGACGCGGAACCCGGCCCGCGCGAGATCCAGAGATACCCGGCCCGTACCGGCGCCCACGTCGAGGACCGGATCCCCGTGGGACGCGGCGAGCGAGCGCCACAGCGGCAGGTCCTGGACGTAGGAGCCACACTCGACGTCGTGCCAGATCACCACGCTCATACCGGCGCGGGCTCCCAGAACGGCACCGTGTGGCCCCGCTCGGCCAGAACGCCGCGCAGCTCGAGCAGCGCGGTGTAGGTGGGAAGCGCGTACAACCGGCCGGACGGCGCCTCGGCCAGCGCGGCGTCCAGCGCGGCCGCCACCCCGGCTACCACGTGCAATCGATCAGGCGGCACCCCGGCGTACTTCAGCCGCACGGCCAGCTCGCCGGCCCGGGTGCCGGCGCAAGTCACCCGGCGCACCCGGGAAGCCAGCATCTCGAAGTCGGCGTCCCAGACCCACGAGACGTCCCGGCCGTCGGCCGTGCGGTCGTTCAGCACGGCGAGCAGATCGAGCTCGGCCGGCTCAATGACCAGCGTGCGGAGGATCTCGTTGGCCCCAGCCGGGTTCTTGATCAGCAGCACCTGGAGCTCCACCTCCCCGATGGCGATCCGCTCGGCGCGGCCGAACGCCGCCTGCACCTCCCGCAGCCCGCTGACCACGACATCGATCGGAATCGACAGCGACAGGCAGAGCGCGGCGGCGCCCAGCGCGTTGTAGACGTTGTAGAGCCCGGGGAGCGACAGCTCCACCCGGGAGCGCCCCGAGGCCGTGACCAGATCGAACGACGATCCCGACGTGCCGTCGAGCGCGATCCGCTCGGCCGCCACCGACGGCGCCGGGCGCGCGGCGCCGCACGAGGTGCACCGGTACACGCCCAGGTGCCCGAGGTAGACCACGTCGTACACGTAGGCCGCGCCGCAGCGCCGGCAGTGCTTGGAATCCGAGGCGTGCTGCATCTCGGGGATCGCCACCGAGGGATCCTCGACCCCGAAGTACGTGACCGACGGAGCATCCCGACCCAGGTCGGCGATCAGCGGATCGTCGGCGTTCAGAACCAGCCGCGCCGCGCGCCCGGCCTGATCGCCGGCCACCACCGCGGCCCAGCGATCGGCAATCGTGTCGAGCTCGCCGTAGCGGTCGAGCTGGTCGCGGAACAGGTTGCCGAGCAGGATCCCCCTCGGCTCGAGCTGGGGCACCACCCGGTCGAGCCAGAACTCGTCGACCTCGAACAAGCCGAGCTCGCCGGAGATCCCACCGCCCGGGCGCGCCGCAGTCAGGAGCGCCGAGGCGACGCCGCCGGCCATGTTCGCCCCGGCCCGGTTGTGCACGGCCGGCACGCCCGCCCGCGCCAGCACCGAGGCCACCATCGCCGCGCTGGTCGTCTTGCCGTTGGTGGCCGAGATCACCACCGATCCGCGCGCCAGCCGCGCCGCGAGCTCTCTAATGGCTTCCGGCTCCAGCGCGAGCAGCACCTTGCCCGGCAGGCTGGTTCCCCCGCCGCGACCGGCGCGTCGGGCCAGCGAGCCCACGGCGCGGGCCGCCGCGACCTTGGCGGCCAGCAACGTCATGCCGGCGCGATCACTCGGACGGCGCCGGGAAGCAACCGCACGGTCACGGGCAGCGAAGCGATCGCCTCACCGTCCGCGTACAGGGTGAAGTCCTCCGTGGCGCTGATGTGCACCTCGCGCGCGCGGACCACGGTGACTTCGCGGTAGCGCAGGTGCCGGCCGCTGAACACGGTCGGGGCGAGGCGCAGGAAACGAAGCTTCGGCATGTCCTCGATGATGACCACGTCGAGCAGCCCGTCGGTCAGCGACGCGTCCGGAGCGAGTCGCATCCCGCCGCCGAACTGCCTCGAGTTGGCGGCGGCGACCGAGTACCCGGCGAACCGCCGGACCTCGCCGCCGTCCACCCGAACCTCGAATCTTGCCGCCCGCCAGCTCGGCAGCGCCCGCAGCAGTGCCAACCCATACACCGGGCTGCCCCGAACCACCCTCGTCTCGTTGGCGATCCGGTTGACCACCGAGTCGAAGCCACAGCTGGCGATGCCCGCGAACATCCGCCCGCCGGCCTCCCCGAGATCCAGCCGCCGCTCGACGCCGGAGGCCAGCACGCCACAGGCGGCGACCGGCTTCAGCGGAATCCGCAACACCCGGCAGAGGTCGTTGCCCCGGCCGCCGGGCAGGATCCCGACCACGCCGTCGGAACCACACAGGGCGCCCGCCACCGCGCTGATCAGTCCGTCGCCCCCGAACGCCACCGCCACCTCGCCCGCCGCGGCGGCCTCGAGGGCCAGCTCGCGGGCGTGGGCGAGACTCTTGGTGTACTCGAAGCGCTGCTCGAAGCCCCGCGCCCGCAACTCGGCCTGGACCTGGGGCAGGGCGCGGGCCGGGCGACCGCCGCCGGCCACCGGATTGACGATCAGAGCAAGTCGGCGCACCGGCCAGATCATGCCGAACCGGGGCTGGTACGCTTGTTCTGCGCATGGCACTCAGCCTCGAGCATCGACTTCTTCTCCTCCCCCCTCGGGGGGAATAGCGCGCCGGCGGCCGCACGTAGCCGCGAGACCAGCACCGAGAAGAAGCGAAGTTCGAGAGAGAAATCGAGGAGTGACATGACCAATCCGCGGGACCCCAACCGAGTACTGATCTTCGACACGACGCTGCGCGACGGCGAGCAGTCGCCCGGCATCTCGCTGAACACGCAGGAGAAGCTGGAGATCGCCCAGCAGCTGGCCCGGCTTGGCGTCGACGTGATCGAGGCGGGTTTCCCGATCACCTCGCCGGGCGACTTCGAGGCCGTGCAGACGATCTCCCGCACGGTCGACGGACCGATCATTGCCGCCCTGGCCCGGACCCACGCCGCGGACATCGACGCTGCGTGGAACGCAGTCAAGGACGCGCCGCGCCCCAGGATCCACACGTTCATCGCCACCAGCGACCTCCACATCCGTCACAAGCTGCAGACCACCCGCGAGGACGTGCTCGGCCAGGCGCGGGCCGCGGTGGCGCACGCCAAGCAATACACCGACGACGTCGAGTTCTCGCCCGAGGACGGCTTCCGTTCCGACCGCGAGTTCATGGCCGAGGTGATCGCGGCGGCGATCGAGGAAGGGGCGAGAACGATCAACGTCCCCGACACCGTGGGCTACGCCACGCCCGAGGAGTACGCCGCGATGTTCACCCGGCTCTACGAGCTGGTTCCGGCCCTGCGCGAGGTGACCGTCTCGGCGCACTGCCACGACGACCTTGGCCTGGCCGTGGCCAATTCGCTGGCCGGGATCCAGGCCGGTTGCCGCCAGGTGGAGTGCGCGATCAACGGGATCGGCGAGCGGGCGGGCAACGCCTCGCTCGAGGAGATCGTGATGGTGCTCCACACACGGGCACCGCTGCTGAACCTGACCACCGGAATCGAGACCACCGAGATCTCCCGGACCTCACGGCTGGTCTCGCGTCTGACCGGCTATCCGGTGCAACCGAACAAGGCAATCGTGGGACGCAACGCGTTCGCCCACGAGGCGGGTATCCACCAGGACGGTGTGCTCAAGGAGCGCACGACCTACGAGATCATGGACGCCACCACGGTCGGGCTCGACGCCAACTCGATCGTGCTCGGCAAGCACTCCGGCCGCCACGCGCTTCAGCAGGCGCTATCCGAACTGGGCTTCGAGCTCTCTGGCCATACCCTGAACACCGCCTTCAAGCGCTTCAAGGAGATCGCGGACAAGAAGAAGCAGATCTCCGCGATGGATCTCGAGGCCCTGGTCACCGACGAGCTGCGCGAGGAGGTGACCGGCTACCAACTCGAGTGGTTCGACGTGGAGGCATCGACCCGGCGACCGCCGCACGCCACCGTGGGGATCCGCACGCCCGAGGGCGATGAGGTGACCGGATCGTTCACCGGAGACGGCCCCGTCGACGCGATCTTCCGCGCGATCAACGCCGCCACCGGCGCCGACGCCCGCCTCCGGGAGTTCCGCGTCGACGCGGTGACCGGTGGCCAGGACGCGCTCGGCGAGACCTCCGTGGTCGTGGAGATCGCCGGGATCACCGGCTCGGGTCAAGGCGTTTCGACCGACATCCTCGAGGCGGCGGCGCGGGCTTACGTGCGCGCGCTGTCCAACGCGGTCCGCCGCCGCGGGATCATGGCCGAGGCCGAGGAAGCGACGGCTGCGGCGGTCTCGGAGCCACCCGTGCGGACTCCGTGACGAACGCCAGTCCCTGCCGGTAACCCGCGGCCAGCACGCGCCCCCGGGGCTCGCGGTCCATGAAGTTCGTTCCCATCGCTTCGGCGCAGTCGACGCTCGGGGCGAGCATCTGGACCGCGGCTCCCCGGCGGCGGAGGGCCAGCGCCTCGACCGAGACCGCGGTGCGCGAGACGCCCCGCACCACCGCGAGCAGGCCGCTTGACCCCTGGATGCTCGCGGTCGGGTTCAGGCACAGGACGTGCGTATCGCGCCCGGCCGGCGCGGCGTCCAGGTTGGTCGGGCTCCACACGCCGCCGTCGACGTACTCGCGCCCGCCGATGCTCACCGGGGCGAACAGCCACGGCACCGTGCAGGAGGCGGCCACGGCATCGGCGACGCTGGCGCGCGGGGACCTCGGGCTGCCGAACACGACGCGCCGCCCGTTACGGCGGTCGACCGCGGCGATGCGCAGCCGGCCGTCGAAGCTGGGCGCGAGGCGCTCGATGTTCCGGTGCAGGTCGGCCAGGGTCTGGCTGGGGCGGGGGAGGCGGCGCAGGAGGACAGCCCGGGCCACCGCGCCGCCGGGGGCGGCCAGCCCGAGCGCCAGGGGGGCGAACGTGGCCGCCGCGGCCAGCGCCCAGGCTCCGGCCCGGCGGGCGGCGGCAACACCCGCCGCGGCCAGGCCGTCGACGGGGCGCGCTCCGTTCGAGGCCGAGGAAGGTTCCTCGTCGGCGTCAAAGGACGACGGCCTGCGCGGGGACTGCCCGGCGGCCAAGTGCGCGGCCACGATCGAGCCGGCCGAGGTGCCGACGTAGTAGTCGCAGTCGCGCAGGTCGAAGCCGGTGGCGTCCTCGATGCCGGCCAGCACGCCCATCATCCAGGCCTCGCCGAGGACACCGCCGCCGCCTAGGACCAGCACGTCGGGGCGCGATCGCATCATCGACCTCAGGCTACCCGGCGACACGGAGCGGACCGCGTATGTGATAGCGTACGTATGTATGTCGCTGGCTGCCGCAACCCACAACGGCGTCGGGGCGCGGGTCAAAGCGCTGCGCGAGGCCATGGACCTGTCGCTGCGCGACCTGGCCGAGCGCTCCGGGGTGAGCGCGCCGATGCTCTCGCAGGTCGAGCGCGGGGAGACCAGCCCGACTCTCCAGGTGGCCACGCGGATCGCCGCCGGCCTCGAGCTCCGGCTCTCACAGCTTCTGCGCCTCGACGAGGACGGGGCGGTGACGGTGGTGCGCGCGGGCGCGCGGCGCCAGGGACCGGCCGCGATCGCGGGACACAGCTACGAGATCCTCACTCCGCCGCTCCCGGGGCAGCGGGCCGAGATCTCGCGCCACACGCTGGCGCCCGGAGCGGTCACCGGCGGCCCGGGCGATCCGCCACGGCACGAGCCGGGCAGCCGCGAGACCGCGCTGGTCGAGCGCGGCACGGTGGTTTTGCTCTGCGACGGCCAGCGCTACGAGCTGCTCGATGGCGACTGCGTCACGTTCGACGCGGACTTGAACCATCATTTTGAAAATCCAGGCCCTGATCAAGCCGTGTTGCTGGCGGTGCTTAGCGCCGGCCTACGGAGGAGCTGATGTCAGAACCCAAGACCCTGTTCGACAAGATCTGGGACGCGCACGAGGTGCAGCGCGGGCTCATCTACATCGACCTGCACCTGGTGCACGAGGTGACCAGTCCGCAGGCCTTTGACGGGCTTCGCCTGGCCGGGCGGAAGGTGAGAAGGCCCGACCGCACGCTGGCCACGGCCGACCACAACGTGCCCACCGACGGCACGCCGGTGGCGGCGCGGATCCGCGACGAGCTCTCGCGCACGCAGGTGCAGACGCTCGAGCGCAACTGCGAGGAGTTCGGCATCCCGATCTACTCGCTCGGGTCAGACCGCCAGGGCATCGTGCACATCATCGGGCCCGAGCTCGGCGTGACCCAGCCCGGCATGACGATCGTGTGCGGCGACTCGCACACGGCCACGCACGGTGCGTTCGGGGCCTTGGCCTTCGGGATCGGCACGAGCGAGGTCGAGCACGTGCTGGCCACCCAGTGCCTGGTGCAATCAAAGCCACGGTCGATGCGGATCCGCTACACCGGAGAGCTCGGCTACGGCGTGACCGCCAAGGACCTGATCCTGGCCACGATCGGCCAGATGGGAGTGGACGGCGCCGCCGGCCACGTGGTCGAGTACGCGGGCCCGGCGATCTAGTCGCTCTCGATGGAGGGCCGCATGACGATCTGCAACATGACGATCGAGGGCGGTGGGCGCGCCGGGATGATCGCCCCCGACGAGACGACGTTTAAGTGGGTGATCGGGCGCCCGGCGGCTCCGAGAGACGTCCCCGATGCGTGGCGCTCGCTCCAGACCGAGGACGGCGCGTCGTTCGACAAGGAGATCGAGGTCGACGCCGCCGCGCTCAGCCCGATGGTCACCTGGGGAACCACGCCCGGGATGGTCGTGCCGGTCACCGAGTCCGTGCCCGAGCCGCACTCCGACCAGGACGAGCGTGCACTCGAGTACATGGGCCTCGAACCGGGAACGCCGATCGAGGAGCTGAAGCTCGACCGCGTGTTCATCGGCTCGTGCACGAACGCGCGGATCGGGGATCTGCGCGCGGCGGCCGAGGTGGTGGGCGGTCATCGGGTGGCCGAGGGCGTCTACGCGATGGTCGTCCCTGGCTCGCAGCAGGTGAAGGCTCAGGCCGAAAGCGAGGGGCTGGACCAGATCTTCACGCGCGCCGGGTTCGACTGGCGGGGCGCGGGCTGCTCGATGTGCCTGGGGATGAACCCCGACATCGCGGCGCCGGGCGAGCGCGTGGCCTCGACCTCGAACCGCAACTTCGAGGGACGCCAGGGACGCGGGGCACGCTCGCACCTGGTCTCGCCCCAGATGGCCGCCGCGGCGGCCATCGAAGGGCACTTCGTCGACATCCGGGAGTGGAGGAAATGAAGGCCATCGAGACGATCACCGGACGCGTGTCGGTCCTGAACCGTGACGACGTCGACACCGACCAGATCATCCCCAAGCAGTTCCTCAAGCGGGTCGAGCGAACCGGCTTCGGCGAGTTCCTGTTCTACGACTGGGCCAAGGAGCCGGGCTGGGAGCTGCCGCGCAACCCGATCCTGGTCGCCGGGCGCAACTTCGGCTGCGGCTCGAGTCGCGAGCACGCGCCGTGGGCGCTCGAGGACTACGGCTTTCAGGCCATCATCGCGCCGAGCTTCGCCGACATCTTCCGCTCCAACTGCACGAAGATCGGGCTGCTGCCGGTGTGCCTCAGCGCTGACGAGTGCGCGGCGATCCGCGAGGCCGGGGAGGCCCAGGTCGACCTGGCCGCCCAGGAGGTGCGCTGGCCGGGCGGGACGGCGACGTTCGAGATCGACCCCGACACCAAGCACCGGCTGTTGGGCGGCCTCGACGACATCGGGTTGACGCTGGCCGAGGAAGCGGCGATCGCCGCCTACGAGTCACAGCGCGAACGCTCGGGTCCGGTCACGACCGCGATCTGACGATGACCGCCAGTCGCGATTGGGACGCCGCCAGCTACGACCGCGTGTCGGATCCGCAGCTGGGCTGGGCGCGCGAGCAGCTCGAGCGCCTGTCGCTGCGCGGCGACGAGGTCGTGCTCGACGCAGGGTGCGGATCGGGCCGCGTCACCGCGCTGCTGATCGACCTGGTGCCGCAAGGTCGCGTGTATGCGGTCGATGTGGCCCCCTCGATGGTCGACCACGCCGCGGCGGCGCTGGGTGACCGGGTGACGGCGCTGTGTCAGGACCTCGTCGAGCTGTCGCTACCCGAGCCGGTGGACGCAGTCTTCTCCAACGCCACGTTCCACTGGATCCACGACCACGACGCGCTGTTCGCCGCGTTGCATCGGACGTTGAAGCCCGGCGGACAGCTGGTCGCCCAGTGCGGCGGGCGCGGCAACATCGACGCCTTCCGCACGCTGGCCGATGACATCGCCGGCGAGGAGCCGTTCGCGCCGTACTTCACCGACTGGAAGCGGCCGTGGAACTACGCCACCGATGTCGAGACGGCGGGGCGGTTGAAGGCGGCCGGGTTCAGCGACGTGAGGTGCTGGCTCGAGCCCAAGTCGGTCACGCCGGCCGATCCGCGCGCCTTCATCCAGACCGTGTGCCTGGTCCGTCACCTCGATCCGCTGCCGGAGGAGCTGCGCGATCCGTTCGTCGACCGCGTGCTTAAGCGCTCCGGCGAACCGTTCGTGCTCGACTACGTGCGGCTCAACATGACCGCGCGGATGGGCGGCGGCTGAGGTCGGCTCGCACCTGCGCGCAGGACTACTTCGCGTAGGCGATCTTGCCGGCGCACCGGCTGTAGCCGGGGCGCCCCGGCGTGATGAACTTGCGCTTCTGGGCAGCGAAGAAGTGCCTGAAGTCGAGCAGCACGGCGCGCGGGACCCCGAAGCACCAGTCTCCCAGGACGAGGCCTTCACGGCGGTACCGGACCACGAGGGCCACATACGTACCCCATCTCCGTCCATGGCGCCGGGTCAACACCACGTCCCCCTGGAAGTCGGAGTTCGGGGGTCCGGCCAGCCATGCGACCGCATACGGTCCCGCGGTCGACACCTCGGCCCACCCCAGCCGGCGACCATGGTCAGTAGGAAGTTGTGGGTCACGGGCCATCGCCCGCCGCTCGGCCCGGGTGGCCTTGCGATACGCCTGGGCGTTGCCGGCCAGGCCAAGGACGAGGCACAGCGCGAAGGGCACAAGCAGATACCGGCCGCGGGGCACGGAGCGAAATCGTATCCCGGCGCCTCAGCGCGGGCGCCGTCCCGGGCCTAGAGTTGCTCATTCGGGCTCAGGAAGGTTCTCGCCGCCCCCGACGTCGAAGACCATATGTCGCTGAAGCACATCGTCGCCTCGACCCTGCCCCTGATCGCGCTGGGGCTGGCCGCCGCCGGCTGCGGCGCCGGCGCCACTAGCACGTCGTCGGCGACCACACGAACTGTGGTCTCGACGGCAGCGCCCGGCGCCGCGGGCAACCCGTCCGGTTTCGCCTGGCTTCGTCCCGCGCCGCCGCCGACAGATTGGACCACCGTCCGGCTGCCCGGCACGATGGCGCTGGCCTACCCGTCGAGCTGGAGCCGGATCCATTCCGATCCGGGGACGGCGTCCGCCGCGCTCGAGCAGTCGGGCACCGGCCTGGTCAGCGAGTATCTGAACGCCACCCCCCAGCAGGGGCCGGAAACGCTTCAGAACTGGGCGCATTTCCGCCCCGACCACAACCAGGACGAAGGCGACCGGCACGAGCAGGTCCTGTCCTCCGCTGAGGGGCTGAGGTTCCGCAACGGGACGGGGTCGTGCGTGATCGACCGCTACCGGACCTCGCGCACGAGCTATGAGGAGATCGCCTGCCTGGTCCGCGGCTCGCACGGCGCCAGCGTGATCGTGGCGGCGGCGCTCACCGCGCACTGGGCCCATTCGGCGCCCACGCTCGAGCGGGCCGTGTCGGCTTTCCTGGCCTAGCGGACCCGTCCGCAAGTCCCGCGGCATTCGAGCGGCCCCTGGCGGCGCTGCGCTTTGTCCTCGGCCCCTCATGTGGCGCTGCCACACGTCGGGTCCTGCGTCCTCGCGCAGCATCCACCAGTGACCACTCTCGGTGCCGCACGACTTACGGACGCGCCCACTAGCGAGCCCACCACCGCGGCCGCCGGCCGGGGGTGCAAAACGCGTCAAAGCCCCCTGAGCCCGTCCCCCAGGGCCACATAAGCGCCTCAGAGGCGCTTATGTGCACGTCCGTCGACCTTCCCCGCCGGGTTTGGCGAGATAAGCACCGGAGAGCCTGGTTCCATGCGCGGCACGCTG